>NZ_JAKRFA010000125.1:0-1163 GCF_022348305.1 Alteromonas sp. MmMcT2-2 | reverse complement strand
CAAGTTCATTAGCCCAAGTTCATCGAACCAACTGTTTGGCATCGCGTAGCTTGCTAAAGGACTGCGTGCACTGCACCAGCTCGTCATGTTGATGTGAGCGAACTTGCCTTTATAACCATGCTGTCGTAGCCAGCGATGGAGGCGGCTCGCCTTCTTCCATAACTTAAGTTGGATGCTGCGCAAGCGCCGTCTTAGCCAGCTTGCTATTTGCTTAAATGCCCTTTTAGCATTGGCTATCTTGAAGTAGTGACTGAACCCCCTGAGTAGTGGGTTCAGCGCATTAATGACTGACTGTAGCGGTATTCCGCCATTGCGTCTCGTCATCTGCTTTAGCTTTGTCTTAAACGCGGTCAGTTTCTTGGGTTGTATGCGGGTATGTTTCGTCCCAATTTCAACACCAAGGAATTTCACGACTGCTACACAAGATAAGGATGTCATCAGCATAGCGCACTATGCGGTGCCCACGTTGTTTCATTTCCTCATCGAACGCATCCAGATAGATGTTCGCTATGAGCGGACTTATTACCCCACCTTGCGGACTGCCTGTTTCTGTTTGCTGCCAATGTCCATCTACCATCACCCCACTTTGTAAGAACTGAGCAATGAGACTCAGCACGCTACCATCACGAACCCGCCTTTTGATGCTCTTAATGATAAGCGTATGGTCCAGCTTATCGAAGCACTTCGACAGGTCCATATCCACCACGTGTCGCCGTCCGTATCGACGGATGAACATCGTGGCTTTATTGATGGCATCGTGACAGCTCCGCTTCGGTCTATAACCAAAGCTTGATGGATGGAACTGCTCTTCGAAGATGGGGGTAAGGAGGTCATTCAAGCATTGTTGAACCACTCTATCCCTGACTGTTGGGATACCCAATAGACGCTCACCGCCCCCGTCTTTCGGGATAATGACCCGCCTTACCGGTTGTGGTTGATAGCGTTTGGTTTTGAGTTCAAGAAGAAGCTGCGATAGTTCATTATCCAGATTTGAGGCAAACGCATTCAGGCTCTGCCCATCTATTCCGGCCGCACCTTTCGCTTTGAATACCTTTTTAAACCCTTTGAACAGCCTCGCTTTATTAAGCAGGTGACCGTACAAACTATAATAAACCCGCATACTTCCTCTCGAAGATAGTGTGCTGTGTGGGGGCCGATACTTT
>NZ_JAKRFA010000014.1:0-87747 GCF_022348305.1 Alteromonas sp. MmMcT2-2 | reverse complement strand
CATTAAAAAATCCGATACCAGAGACTGATATCGGATTTTGAAGCCTTAAAAAGATCGGTCAACCGATCATGAAAATTTTCTTAACTGATCGGCATTACACGTTGATATGGGCTTTAGTGCGCTTTCAAAATGCTCTTGCTTAACAAAAGTTTTGAGGCGTATTAAGCACTGAGCTTCTGAGCTAATTCCTGCCTTACTATTTCAGCGCCAGCGCTGAGCGCCTCAAGCTTGCCTCGAGCAACCTGTCGTGAAAGGGGCGCCATACCACAGTTTGTACAAGGGTAGAGTTTGTCGGCATCCACGTACTTTAATGCTTCACGTAATGTAGCTGCTACTTCTTCTGGTGTCTCTATTGTGTCAGTTGCAACATCAATAGCGCCCACCATCACTTTTTTGCCTTTAAGAAGCGAGATCAGTTCAATGGGTACATGAGAGTTATGGCACTCCAGAGAAACCATATCAATATTGGATTTTGCTAACTTAGGAAAGCTCTCCTCATATTGTCGCCACTCAGAGCCTAATGTCTTCTTCCAATCGGTATTAGCTTTGATGCCATATCCGTAGCAAATGTGCACTGCAGTTTCGCATTTAAGCCCTTCAATGGCTCTTTCTAAAGCGGCAATACCCCATTCATTGACTTCATCGAAAAATACGTTAAACGAAGGTTCATCAAACTGGATAATGTCAACACCAGCAGCCTCAAGCTCCTTTGCCTCTTGGTTTAGTATTTTGGCAAACTCCCACGCAAGTTTTTCGCGACTTTTATAATGGTTGTCGTACAGCGTATCAACCATCGTCATAGGGCCAGGTAACGCCCATTTTATGGGCTGATCAGTTTGGCTCCTTAAGAACTTTGCGTCTTCAACGAACACTGATTTTGGCCGTGTAACAGCATGGGTAACGACAGGTACGCTAGCGTCGTAGCGATTGCGAATACGTACGGTTTTACGGTTTTCAAAATCAACACCGTCAAGGTGCTCAATAAAAGTAGTTACAAAATGCTGACGAGTTTGCTCACCGTCACACACAATATCTATGCCTGATAGGGCTTGTTCCTGAAGCGTAACGCGAAGCGCGTCTTTTTTGCCTTCCACTAATGCTTCATCTTCTAGCTTCCACGGCGACCACAGAGTTTCAGGCTGTGCAAGCCACGATGGTTTTGGAAGACTGCCTGCAATAGAAGTGGGGAGTAGTTTTTTCATGTGATTCGCTTTCTTCTAATCAATAATTTGTATGGATGCGCGAAGGGCAGAACGTGCTGCCCTTATCATAGTTTTGTTGTCGCAACGTGTGCGGTTTGAATATCGCAAGTATCTAAATCAACGGATCAGGCATAGCTTGCTGTGAATTGCGCCAACTTGTGTTGATAAGGCTTTATAAAGTTCTCTTCTACGAACTTGCCCTGTTCAACGGCTAGATGAGTCCGCTCTTCACGGTCATAAACAATGCGAGTCACTGAGTGATCGCTATTTTTCAAGTTTGGTTTGTAGCTTAAACCTGCCTGGGCGTTAGCGTTATAAATCTCAGGGCGATAAATTTTCTGGAAGGTCTCCATCGTAGCAATAGTGCTGATAAGTTCTAAATTGGTGTAGTCGTTTAACAAATCACCAAAGAAATAAAATGCAAAAGGAGCAGCACTGTTTGGTGGCATGAAATAGCGCACGTTTAAGCCCATCTTCTTGAAATACTGTTCAGTTAGTGATGATTCATTAGGCTGATATTCAACACCTAAAACGGGGTGCTGATTTTCTGTTCGACGGTAGGTTTTATTGTCGGAAACGCTTAAACAAATGACCGGCAGCTTTGAAAAATGTGCTTTATAGGCTTCTGAATTAACGAAATACTTAAACAACTTTCCGTGCAGATCACCAAAATCGGTAGGGACACTGAACGAAGACTGGCCACGATTGTGATTAGATAGACGAACGCTAAAGTCATAATCGCGAACATAAGACGAGAAGTTGTTTCCTACAATACCTTGAGTGCGTTTACCCGTTTTTTTGTCAATTATATTGGTTTGTAAGATTTCGATAGTTGGGAATGTGTTGCCGTTACCCTCAACGTCGATATCTACCGACACAATTTCAAGTTCGACAGCATAGCGATCGCCACTTTCATTATCCCAGTTAGCCAGTGCATTGAAGCGGTTGTTTATCATGCTTAGTGCATCGCGCAAATTTTCTTTGCGGCGTTGACCACGAGCTAAATTGGCGAAGTTGGTGGTGATGCGTGTGTTGTCTGAAGGGCGATAATCTTCATTAAACTGAACGCTGTTAATAGTAAAAGAGAAATCTGTGTTCACGTTGTTGTTCATGAGAATGCGCTTCTATTCCTAAAGTTAAACCGAGTAGTGAGACTGCTGTAAAAGCTATGAACACGTTATACGTTGATTTAACTATGAATAAAAATGACTTATTTTCATTTTATTATGAAATATTGTCATGTAGTGGGCAGGCGAAGAGCTAGTCGCCTACTATTGAGGCGGTAGATCTTTACTTGAAGTTGAGGTTTGCCACGAAATGCACAAATTATGCGTGTCTGATAAAACGTAATCATCACCGCCACAGTGACCAGTTTTTGTATGTGGCGGTCTATCCGCCACTAATGATTGCGTAACGCATCAATTAATTCGTCTTTGCTCATGTTAGAGCGACCTTCAATGCCGACTTCCTTGGCCTTTTGATACAGTTCATCTTTAGTGCGATCCTCGTACTTTTTGCCTTTACCACCATCTTTAGAAGGCGTTTGTTCGCTATTGGCTTGCGCATTGGCAATGCGTGCCGACTTTTCTTTACTGTAGCCTTCGTCGCGAAGGGCTTCGTAAGTATCGTCGTTTTTAATTTGGTTGCCGTGGTCCTTAGCCATATTTAATTCCTGTTTTGCATACTGAGTAATCGATTAATGTTTAGTCGTAATTCTTACTCTGTATTTATATAGATGGATTACACAGTCGTTTAAAAGGCAGGCTTCAAGTGCGAAGAACCAATAGCGAGAGAGTGCTGCGCCTTTAGCATCAGAAAAAATGTCATTCATCGCAAACGCCAAAAACCACAAAATAACGCTGCACCGTAATGTAACGGCTTAACGCGTTAAAACTTCTAATGTTGTCAATTTTAGTGCGCCACATGCACGTAAAAAGTGCATTTATGTCAATAGTTTAGGTTTTTTATGCTATTGCGCGTTCAAAATTAAGCCTTTAGTCTAAAGTGAATATAGACGGAAGGCAGAGCGAAATATGAATAAAAATGAACAACAGAGCACCGTGAATTCTTCACGCCGTAATTGGTTAAAGTCAGTGGGATTAGGTGCAGGCGCAGTAGCGCTAACGACCAGCGTTGACAGTATTATGGGCGACCTTCGTGCCGCAGGGATGCAAACTGAACACTTCCCGTCTGCTACCCCCAATGTAAACGATGGTCTTATTCGCTTATCGTCAAATGAAAACGCCTTTGGGCCGTCAAAAAAAGCCGCAAAGGCAATGCAAAGCGAGCTTTTAAACCTAGCGCGTTATACTGACGCTACGGTTGAAGTGTTAGCGCAAAAAATTGCTGAGCAAGAAGGCGTATCTGCTGAGCAAATCGTAATTACGAATGGCTCTTCACCTATTCTTTTTGGCTATGCGGACTGGATCACCAAAAACGGCAATAAGCTGGTAACGTCTATGGCAACCTACGAAGGCGTACCACGGGGCGCTGAGTTTATGGGGGCAGACGTGACCTACGTGCCGCTAGCCAATGATATGACTTTTGATCTAGATGCAATTGAAGCAGCAGTAACCGAAGATACGACTGCTGTGTACGTATGTAATCCAAATAATCCGACAGGGAGCATGGTAGATGCGGCGAAGCTTACCGCTTTTGCAAAACGCGTATCGAAGAAAGCACAGGTTTTCATCGATGAAGCCTACATTGAAATGTCTGATGCTTACCCCGCTAATGTGCAATCGAAGCTAGTAGCTGAAGGGTACAACGTGGTGATTTGCCGCACCTTCTCTAAAATTCACGCCATGGCGGGACAGCGTCTCGGTTACGCCATCATGCCTGCTGAGCAAGCTAAAACAATGGGCGGTATGCTGCGCATGGGTGGTGTGAATTACTTGGCATTAGTAGCGGGTATGGCAAGTATGGATGATCATGAGAACTTAAACACAATGCGCTCACGCATTAAAACTGAGCGTGAAAAGTTAGTAAAAGTAGCTAAAGAGTTAAAGCAGCCGTTTGCGCCAAATCCACAAGGGAATTTTATTTACATGGATACGGGCATGCCGCACGATAAATTTGCAGAAAAGATGAAAGCTCAAGGTATAAAGGTTGTAGGGCGCACGTGGCCTGGGTACGACTCATGGTCACGTATTAGCGTAGGGACACCTGAAGAAACTGACGCGTGCGTTAAAGCATTAAAAGCGGTACTCGCTTAAAAAACAACAATAACACCTAGCGCAGAGAGAAAAGGCTGAACGCAATTTGTGTTCAGCCTTCGTTTTTTGAATCGCTATTTCTCGATAATAAACGTTAAGCCTGCTTTTTCTTCTAAACGGCGGATAAGCTTGTTACCAAGTGCTGCCGCAGGTGTGAAGAAACCACCAGATAAACTAACGTCTTTGCACAAGCAAAGGGCAGATTCTGAAATCATTTTACTGGTAGAGCCGTAACCTGGATCCTTGTCGCCTTTTACCGATACGGCTAGCATATCACCATTGGTAGCGGTACCCACAAACATGACATCGTAAAAGCCATTTTCGCGCTCTTCTTTGCTCGGGCCTTCACCTGGTTTAGGGCCATCATCACTTGCAAGCGACTTATCTTTGGCAACGTGATTCGCCATGGCTTCACCTTTCTCACCTGGACCAGTCATCATCATTTCATCATATTGAAAGTTCTTGCCGTAGCTATATCCGCCCAGGTAGTTCGTGCGATGAACGTTTTTAGTATTGATGGCCGCCATAATAAATGGTGCAACCCATGTGCCTAACTGCTCATCGAAGTAAGGTTTATTGCCATCGGGCTGTGGCTGATTTGACGCGCCATCGGTTAATGAGTGCGGGTTAATAAGTGCCGCCATGACAGACTTATCTTTGTGCGCAGCCGCCATGGTCGCTTTTAAACTTGCAGCCGTACCGCCAGAGAACGTGCCCTGCATTTTACGAACGCGACCTTTTACATATTCAATGACATCGCCAGTTTGCTTTTTGGCATGTTCTTGAAGGTAGTACACACCAAGGTCAAAAGGCACAGAGTCAAAGCCACACGAGAACACAATATTTGCGCCGGTTTCTTTAGCTTTCGCTTCGTATTTATTGATCATTTGGTGCATCCAGGCTGGCTCACCGCAAAGATCTGTATAGCCGGTGCCGTTATCGACACATGCAGAAAGTAACTTTTCACCGTAAATTTGATACGGACCAACAGTGGTAAGTACAACGGCTGTGCGCTTCGTCAACGCATCTAGCGCGTCGTCATCATCACCATCGGCTACAATGCTAGCAACGCTTTCACTAATGCCTAGCTCCTTTTTTACGCCGTTGAGTTTAGCTTCATTTCGGCCTGCGACCGCCCACTTAACGTTGTCATCGCTGCCATACTGAGCCTGAAAATATTCAGCTACTAACTTACCCGTAAAACCTGTAGCACCGAAAATAACTACATCAAATTCCCGTTCCTTACTCATTGTTTTGTCCTGTTTTATTTCGTTTCGACACGTGTCATCAATATGCGTTACTCAATATACGCACAAGCACCCATATCTATCATTTTTTTCGGTAATATTTGACTATTCACGAAATTAAATGGTGAGCATAAAAAACCGTTAGTTTAATGACGCTACAAACTCAGCTAGCCGTGAAAGCCCTTCCTCCAAGCGTTCAATGCTAGTGGCGAAAGACAGTCTTACGTAATGGTTGGCATTGTGCTCACCAAAATCATTACCCGGCGTAAGCGCTACATGATGTTGTGAAAGTAGGGCATCACAAAATTCAATTGCACTTAGCCCTGTGTGCTTAATATTGATGTAGGCGTAAAACGCACCGTCAGGCTTTGCATCTAAACCAAGCCCCATATTTTCAAGTGCACTAAAAACAAGGGAAGCACGCTTTTCCAGCGTATGGCGGTTTTGCTCGCATTGCGCCAATGCTTCTGGTGTAAAGCATGCAAGAGCAGCCTTTTGCGATAGGGTAGAGGGGCAAATAAACAAATTCTGCGCGAGTTTTTCAACGATGGGCGTCATCGCTTCAGGTACCACACACCAGCCAAGACGCCAGCCGGTCATGCCAAAATATTTGGAAAAACTGTTTATTACGACCACTGTTTCTTCAAGCTGTGCATTGGCAAGTACGGTTTGAAGTTTGGTATCAGTGCCCAAGGTCGATTGGGAAGCGAAAGTATCATTGCGTACATCAAGATCAGCCGAAAGCGATAGATCCAAGTAAATTTCGTCAACAATTAAAAAGCCACCTTTGGATTTGCAGTACTCGCCAATTTTAGTCAACTCTTCTGCATCTATAACCGTACCAGTAGGATTGGCAGGTGTGGCAATAAGTACACCTTTCGTGTTGTGCTTCCAATTATCGGCAACACTTGTTGCGGTTAGCTGAAAGTTATCCTCACTGCGTGTTGGTACCAGCGTTACCTCTGCGCCAAATGCGTTTAAAAAACGTCGGTTACAAGGGTAAGAAGGGTCGCCCAATATCACGTTGTCGCCTGGCTCAACCAAGGCAGCACTTGCCAAAAGTAAAGCGCCAGAAGCCCCAGCGGTCACGACCACTCTAGAAGGGCTTACCGCTACGCCATGTTTAACTTCATAAAAGCGTGCAATGGCTTCACGTAGTTCAGGCATGCCCAGCGCCGAGGTATAGGGAAAAACTGGGGCATTTAAGCTTTCTTTCATTGCGGCGAGCACTGCCACGGGTGCGCCGAAATCAGGCTCGCCTAAATTAAGTCTTATAACATCTTTACCTTGCTGTTCTAGTGCCGTGGCTTTTTCGCCATAGGCCATAGCAAGAAACGGAGAGATCGCCGTAGCGCGAGAGGCAAACTTCAAAATAAAACCCTTATTAGTAGTGCCAATTCAAACTGTACCGCAATTAGTGATCACTCTTGGTCATGATTCAAGGGAATTCTTCGAGAAGTACAATTAACTCGCTGACTTACTTCATAGCTAACTATTTAAACGAACAAACTTTTCGGCCAGCTCGTCTAGTGACTCTCTATTGTTCGGGTCGGGCTTAACCACATCGATAGGGCATACCGCTACGCAAGTAGGGGCATCGTAATGCCCCACGCATTCTGTACAGCGTAACGGGTCTATTTCATACACTTTATTACCCATGCTTATAGCGGCATTAGGGCATTCGGGTTCGCACATGTCGCAGTTAATGCAGCTATCAAGAATAAGCAGTGCCATGCATTATGCCTCGCTCGCGTTTTCGGGTGTTACTGCACTAGGAGCTTTTCGAAACGGATTGCGGGTATCAACGCCTTCATCTAAATTTCGCAGCAGTAGGGCAAAGTTTAGAGACACATCGCTGGGTATCGGTATTCTTACTTGGTGTCCTGAACCCTTAGCATCCGTAATAGAATGGTTTCTCTTATCCAGCATCTCATTTAGAGTAAAGGTAATGTTGCCGCTTGGCGTCATCAACTCAAGCGAGTCACCTACACAGAATTTGTTTTTAACGTTTATAATTGCATAGCCAGACTCTTCACAACGGTCAATCACTTCACCAACAAATTGCTGTTTATCGCTGACTGAGTGGCCATACTCATAGTTCTGATACGCGTGGTGCGCATGGCGACGCAAGAAACCCTCGGTATAACCTCGATGAGCTAAAGTTTCCAAGCTTCCCATTAATGTACTATCAAAAGGCTTTCCTGCTACCGCGTCGTCAATTGCTTTTCTATAGACTTGAGCGGTTCGGGCACAGTAGTAATGTGATTTAGTGCGGCCTTCTATTTTTAAACTATGCACGCCCATTTGGGTTAACCTGCCAACATGTTGCACGGCACGCAAATCTTTAGAATTCATAATATAGGTGCCATGTTCGTCTTCAAAAGCTGGCATCAGTTCTCCAGGCTTTTCCTTTTCTTCTAACATAAATACTTTGGGGCTTGGCGTGCCTTCACCAAGGGTAGGAATTACCACTTGAGGTGCTGTAACTGCCTTATTAATCTCACTGGTTAGAACGATGTCGCCAGTTTCGTTTTCCTCGCCTGCCTTAACATCGTAAGACCATCGACAAGCATTGGTACAAGTGCCCTGATTCGGATCGCGTTTATTCATATATCCAGACAATAAGCAGCGGCCTGAATACGCCATACAAAGCGCGCCATGCACAAATACTTCTAACTCCATGTCTGGAACATGTTCGCGAATAGTTTCAATTTCTTCCAAAGAGAGCTCTCGAGACAAAATAACGCGCTCAATACCTTGTTTCTGCCAAAACTTCACCGTGGCGTAGTTCACCGCATTGGCCTGCACACTCAAGTGAATAGGCATTTCAGGGAAGGCGTCGCGCACCATCATAATAAGCCCTGGGTCCGACATAATTAACGCATCGGGCTTCATAGCAATTACTGGTGAAATATCTTTTAAGTAGGTACCTAGCTTACTGTTGTGCGGAGCAATGTTGCTTACTACATAGAACTTTTTACCTAAAGCATGTGCTTCTTCTATGCCTATCGCTAAGTTTTCAAGGCTGAATTCGTTGTTTCTTACGCGAAGCGAGTAGCGTGGCTGCCCAGCATAAACAGCATCAGCGCCATAGGCGAAAGCGTAGCGCATGTTGCGTAAGCTACCCGCAGGTGCAAGCAACTCTGGCGCGATTAACGTTTGGTTTGGCAATGTTGAAACTGAGTCTTCACGTAGGTTAGAAGAGCTGCGATTAGGTGATAATTTTGAAGTCATAGATAAAAACCGCTACTAGACGCTTTAAACAAGGCGGCGGATTTTATAAGCCGTAAAATACCTCTACAACTCAAACAAAGCTTGGTGTTGACCAAGATCAAATAATTTGTTGTCGCTCATGTTTTTGAATGTTTAAACGGCAATTGAGCAGAGTCAATGCCAGCTGTTTTCTTCCATATAGTTGCGTTTTTAGTGCATTACCTTCGGTAGGAAAAACCAAGCCTGTTCACAGCTAAATAACAAGCAAAAAGAGCGCATTAAACGATGAACTACCATGGGCAAAACCCACCACATAGGGTAGGCTAGAAATTCACAATAATAAGGACTAACTGCATGCTGCAATTGAACATTTTTCATAAAGCGGCGCGACAAGTAAAAGCATCGGGCAAATCGGCCATTGCGATTACCGTATTATTTGTCGTGTCTACGTCTTCCGCATTGGCAGCGCTGCCAAGCATTGGTGAATTCACCAGCGATATGACCAAAAAAGATGGCTTAATTCCTGTTTACTATGACGATGAAAGTGACAAAGTTTACTTGGCGGTGCCAACAGACCACGCCGAATACCTGTTTCAAAGTAGTTTGCCGTATGGCGTAGGGTCTAACGACATTGGCCTTGATCGCGGCCAGCTAGGCAATACGCGTTTAGTAAGCTTTGAAAAATTTGGAAACAAGGTTTTATTAAAGCAGCACAACACCAAATATCGAGCAGCTCACGGCAGCGACGCTGAGAAACAGAGCATTGATGAAGCCTTTGCTGATTCGGTTATCGCAGGTTTTACGCTGGTAGCCAAAAACGACCGTGCCAGTCTAATAGATTACACACCGTTCTTATTAAGCGATATTCACGGCATTGGCAATCGCTTAGCGGGAACTAACCAAGGCAGTTTTAGCGTAGATAACATGCGAAGCGGCGTGTATTTACCTAAAACCAAAGGCTTTGAAAAGAATACTGAATTAGAGGCTTTAGTCACCTTTGCAGGTAAGAAGCCAGGCGAATACGTGCAGCAAGTTACGCCCGACCCAGAAAGCTTGTCGGTGCACTTGCATCATTCGTTTGTGGCTCTGCCTGACGACAATTACACGCCCAGAGAGTACCACCCGTACTCGGGCTACTGGAAATTCAGTTACTTTGATTATTCAACGCCTATCAGCGAGCCTACTGAACAGCGTTTTATTACCCGCCATCGTTTAAACAAGAAAACCCCGCATGCTGCAATGAGCGAAGCAGTGGAGCCTATTGTGTATTACCTAGATCCTGGTATTCCAGAACCTGTAATGACCGCGCTTAAAGAAGGGGCGAGCTGGTGGAATCAAGCCTATGAAGCCGCAGGCTACAAAGATGCGTTTCAGGTGAAAGTATTGCCCGAAGGTGCCGACCCAATGGACGTGCGCTATAACGTAATCAACTGGGTACATCGCGCAACGCGCGGTTGGTCTTATGGTTCGTCGGTTGTCGACCCGCGCACTGGTGAAATTATCAAAGGTCACGTTACGCTCGGCTCATTGCGTGTAAGACAAGATTATTTAATTGCCCTTGGCCTAACCAGTCCTTTTAAGGACGGGAGCACCGACACCACTGCACAGCAAGAAATGGCTTTAGACCGCATTAGGCAACTTTCAGCCCACGAAGTAGGGCACACATTGGGTATAGCCCACAACTTTGCGGCAAGTGAAAATAACCGTGCGTCGGTAATGGATTATCCTCACCCCCAAATTAGTATTAAAAACGGCAAAATTAGCTTGGAAGGCGCGTATGATAAAGGCATAGGCGCATGGGATATTCACGCCGTCGCGTATGGCTATCAAGATTTTGCCAGCGACGTAGAGGCAACGGAAGCCTTGGCAAAAATTATCGTAAAAGGCCGTAATGAGGGTTTAAGTTTTAAGTCAGACCCCGATACCCGTAGTAGTCGCCATGCATCGGCAAACGGCCATATGTGGGAAAACGGTAGCAATCCGCTAGATGCTTTCGATGAAATTTCACAAGTACGCGAACTGGCGTTAGCCAATTTAGGTTTAGACACCTTAAGCCCAAATAGCAGTTTATCCTCTCTTGAAAATGCTTTAGTGCCTATTTACTTACTCCACCGTTATCAGTTAGAAGCCGTTGCAAAGCAAGTCGGCGGCTTAGTGTATGAATACGAACGCAAAGGTGACTATACCAAAGCACAGGGCCAACAGTTTGTAGCGCCTGCAGTGCAGCAACGCGCTATGCAGCAGTTAATTACGGCCACTACCGCTGATTACCTGACGATACCTGAATCGGTACTCGCCCTTATTCCACCGACAGCGTATGGCGACGATATTACTCGCGAGCACTTTAAGGGCAAAATGGGGTTAATGCTAGACCCTGTTTCTGCCGCTGCTTCAGCATCTAACTTTGCGTTTGAATTACTATTGCACCCAGAGCGCTTAAACCGCTTAGAGTGGCAAACAAGAAGCACTAATGACAGACGTAAAAAAGTAGGCGTTTCTATGCTGGTGAAGCAAATACTTAACGTTCACTGGTATAAAAATAAGTCACAAAGCCCACTAGCAAAACGCTTACAGTTAGTGGCGTTAAATGCAGTGATGAAAGCAGTAACTAACGATAAGTTGGCGCCTGAAGTAAGAATGGAAGCCGAACTTGCTCTGCTTGAATTTAGCGAATGGTTAGACGACAAAGCAGACGACAATCAGTATGAAATACTGAAAGAACAGTTCGATACTTATTGGGCTAGTAAGGCATGGCCAAGTACCTTTGAAGTAGAGCCGCTACCGCCAGGTTCGCCGATTTAAGGAAGTTGATAATTAATGTTAGGGACAACGCAATTAGAGCAAAATCATAGCCCGAGTAACAAGCAAGTGCCGCAAAGAACCTTTGCGGCCTTGGTCACATCCTTACTCGCTGTACTAATTCTGATATTAGTTCCATTAGTGGAAAGTCTGCATGGTGGTGTGCTGTGGGGCTTAAACTACCATTCCCCCAAGTTTATGTCACAGGTCGGCGACGCGTTAGCCTTAGTTAAGCTTATAGCGCTTTGCGCAGGTGTGTACCTGCTTTTCACGCAGCACGGTAGATTGAGATATCTTGTTAAAAGTAAATGGTTATCTGTTGTTTTGAGCTGTATTTTAGCAATAGTGGCGCTTATTCAGATTGCGATAGGTCTATTAGGTGTACTGATTGATGCAACACTAGGAGCTAACCGAGACTACTTTCATAAAGAATTTGAAATAGGAAATAACACTATTTACGTGTTTACCGCAGACCCAGGTGCCATGGGTACGGCCTACCATTATTTCTATTTAAAATGCCCACTTCCTTTAAACCGCTATGAACTAACATTTATTGAAAAAACAAATTGGGTATGGGAGCTAGAGCTTAAAGCTTCTGATAATGGTTTTGACGTATTTAATCAGCGTGGTGGGTTTAAATATCGCGTTAGTTTGGGTGAAGTAGGGTGTGATTAGTTACCTTGTAACTCTGTCCAGAGTGAATGAAATCTTGTGTGGTTATCGTTAAGTGATACTATAGTGATACATTTGAAAGCTGGAACCTGCATCGTGAAAGTAGAATTAGTTACTACATTAAAGAGACAAGCCACAAAAATTCTGCAAGACCTGCACACTTCAAAAGAGCCTGTTTTGATTACTGAGCATGGTCAGCCATCGGCTTACTTAGTTGATGTTGATGATTATGAGATGATGCAAAAGCGCATGTCGATTCTGGAAGGTATCGCAAAAGGTGAGCAGGCAATAAGAAATGATGACGTTTTAACTAACTTGCAGGCCAAAGAGAAAATGGATAAATGGCTGAAATAGTATGGACAGAACCTGCTCTAAATGACTTGGACAAGATTGCTGAATACATAGCGGTATCTAATTTAGTTGCGGCAAAGAAACTGGTTAAAGAAGTCTTCGCCAAAGTAGACATGCTTGAGGAATATCTTAAATCAGGAAAGTCAGTCCCCGAATTACCACCCCTCAATTACAGCGAGCTTTATGTAAAGCCCTGTCGAATTTTTTATAAATTTGAGGACAACAAAGCCTTTATTTTGCACGTAATGCGGCACGAACAAGATCTTAGGCGCTTTTTATTAGATTAGCGTTGATTCATTTTAAATACATTTGGTGAACACAGCAGTTTTTTCCTTTAATTCCGGCTTGTGCCAGAAGCAGCCGTTCGAGTATTTGTAATTAAACGGCAGAAGAGTACGTTAAGCAGACGGTCGCCCTAACTCATTTTTAGACAATTATCAGTTAGAGTTGGAGCTCTAAACCGCAAACATCGCATAAGCTAAGTTTGGGCAAAGAAACGTTCGAAAGCATTTACTAATGTGTTGCTATTCTTGACAATATTCTTAATAAAGGCTGAAGAATGCAGAATATGTTTGCTAAATAAACGAAGTAAGTACAAAAAAGAGAAAAAACAGTAATATGACTCCTTCACATTGGCAAAAAGGAGTTCATGTGAGCCAAGAAGATGAAAAATACCCAGCCAGCGCCATATCCTCGTGGAGCGGCTTCGTTTATCAAGGAAAAGTTGCACTATATCACTCGTTAAAGCTTATTCACGATGGCGACTTGAACTTCGAGCTTCAGCTAGACAGTAGCGACGACTTCGCTATTTACAAAGATGGAAAGCTACATACCGCCCATCAAGTCAAAGCTAAGATTAGCCAATATCGTAGTGGTTACACTACAGCGCTGGAGCAGTCCACTTTAATCGAGTACGACAAAATCAAAGGGACGACCCGTTACTTTCACGTATCCGTCCAGCTAAACAATACAGACGATCACAAAGGTGCTAGCGGAGAAACAGTAAAATTTTACCGCTACGGAAACGACTATTATTGTGGACTGGGTGAAATTGAAGGATTGACCAAAGGACTAATAAAAAATATATGTGAGAAACAGTCCATCACGGTCAGTGATAACCTTATAAATTTTAACTACTGCTTACTGTCAGAAAAAATAAGCACTATCGCAATACATTGCCATAAATTAAATCAAGTTCACGGCGTCCGAGAAGCCAGAGCTGCATACGAGAGTCGCATCAAAGCCAGTAACCTTTTAGCTGATCTGCTGAACGAAAATCCCTATGAGAATAGGGGCTACTATGCAGTTGAATTGAAGGCTAGGCTCCTAACCCATCTAGAAGAAAGGCTGGATCAAGCGCTACCAACAATGAGTGACGCCACTTATGAACGAGCTAGGTGTTTATGTGAGCACATACGCGAAACGCCCATCAACGAGTTAAAAGCGTTATGCCAGATGATGAAGCCATCCGAGCGGTTTCAAGATGTTCAAACGAACGACATCAGGCGATACACCAAGCTCATCCAAGTTATTTCGGTGGATCCCATATTCAAACATCTCCCGCACTATCTCGACAGCGAAAACCGGTTCTACGTGCCTACCGCTCTTGACGTGGATGAAAGCAAGGAGTGTGAATATGACATGATCAGAGAAATGAAAAACAACGGAGATCTGCTGAGACTACTTTTTGAGTATAACCATCTAATCGCCAGCAAGGCAGATGCCTCATTCACCTTTAATACAAAATTCACAAACTCAGATGATTTCGGTAACAAGCCAGCCACTGAAAAGCTGGAAAGCAACATCATCAAATCGCTATGCATTAGCGTAATAACGAAAGAGGACGCGGAGGGTCGGCTGAATGATAAAACAACTCATTGATGAAGCACTTGTTGCCCATGGCTTTGTGAGTAGGCGAGAACTGGACACCTCAAGCTTTTATGTTCGCAAGTCTGGGTCTGCAATTAGATTCGCAGTCGTACATACGTTAGACGGCCTTCCTAACCCAGCCGAGCTGAATAACCTAATCAATCACCTTGCTCCCGATGAATTTCTTAGAAATCCAAGTTTCAAGAAGAATTGCGATCTGATTTGCATTCATCGCCTTGACGTTCTGGCCGAGTTCAAGGATTACGAAGAAGAAATCTTCTCAATCGAAGAAGACCCGCATTTTTATAAAAAATATGTTCTCTACTACAGCATTGCGGAAGAAAGCGCTCTCACTGATTTTACCTACGAAAAACTTGTATCTGTGATTGCTGACAAAAAAGAATTTATTGATTACAAAGAAAATCCTCTTGTAGCTTCGCAATATAGTTTCGCTGCGAAAACGTTTATCAAGCTTCCTTTCTTGGAGCTACCTAGTCATCAAGGAAACCTTGTGCCCTTGAGGCAGCAAGCAATTGAAGCCGTTGCAGAAGCTGAACTGAATGATACATATTCGACTATTCAGAAAGTTACTGTTAAAAATGCCGACGAAATTATCAAGGAAATGATTAAAAATGAACTGGAAAATATCCAAGATTGAAGTCGCTAGCTTCAAAGCATTTAAACATATCTATTTGAACCTTGGCGAGTCGTCCTTGCTAACTTTGGACGGTCCTAATGGTTATGGTAAAACAAGCATCTTTGACGCAATAGAACTGCTGCTCACCGGCAAGATCAGTCGAATACAAAACCTATTCGAAACGTTATTAACCAAAAATAAGAGAGACTACGCTGATAATCTCTTCTGGAACAATCGCTCAGGTGAGAACGATCTCTGCATTAAAATTGAATTCATTAATGATGCTCACAAACTTGTTTTAGCAAGATATTGTCCAGCTGTAATATTCAAAAAACCAGCAAACAACCGTGCAGATAAATTCGAAAACTTCAAGCTTTACGAGCTACCAGAATTCGAATCAGTTGACTTCACAAAAGCCAATATGCGCAACAAAGATTTCCTTGACGAAGTTTTCGGTAAAAACTTCAGGGAAAACTTTTCCTTCCTTAACTACCTAGAGCAAGGACAAAACCGACTGTTACACACTCGGGTAGACGAACGTAAGGATAGACTAGGGAACCTATTTAAAATCAGCGATGTAGAAGCTGAGATTGAAAACTGCCACACCATATACAACAAACTTACAAAATACATCAACGATCCTGAGCGTAAGACAAAAGTCGAGTCACTCACGGAAGAAATCGCCACTTTAAGAGGTACATTGCAGGTTGAAGCAGGGATCGTTGGGTACAAAAAACTCTCCACGACTGATGTCCAACCAATATGGGACAAGGAGATCCTATTCTCAACGTACTCAGCGGCAGATCATGCTACCTACAGGGAATCAGTTCGCAAAATTATTGCCCTTATACCGCTCAAAGCAACGATAAAAACTAGGGTTCACAACGAGACAGTCGAGGCAGACATCGAACGTAACGAAGAATCTCTGAGAAGCTTAGTTCAGTTCGGTAAAGACCTTAACAAGCTTGATGGGCTTGAAGCAACCAAGAAGCAGATTAATGAGCTGGAGCGTTCAGCGGCTATCATCAAGCGCGGAGCCTCGAAGATTAAGGTCGAAGAAGCTCAATCACTACCGAGCTGGGCGGATGGGCGCCTTGAGTGGTTTGAGTTACAAATTGAATCCCGAAATAGACTGCGAATAAAAAGCAGCGCCAATGCGAACATCGTAACCGAATTGGAAAGCCTGAAAAAGCAGTTGATTGATGAACATAAGAAGACCTATCCTGATGAGCAGTTGTGCCCTCTCTGTGGCACGGATTGGGAAGAGCACGAATCAATGGTGGCTGCCATTGAAGCAAGAACCAAGCAGATCTCTGAATCGCTAGGCAAGGACGGTAAGGATTTAGTTGAACTTGTCGCTGCTATGGATACAGAGCTGAAGCTCATCGACACCCAAATCCAAGGTAGCTTGAAAGTTCTCAAACCGACATTTAAACCAAACCTTCATACAGCTCTGACCAAAATTAAGCTTCGACTACCAGCAATAACCCAGCTTATGGATCAGCTGAAAAACGACAATATTCAATTTACTGATTCATTTACGGAAAGTGATGATGTGGTCGATGAGCGACTTGAAAAGCTCAAAGCAATTCTAAGGAATAAAAAACAGATTGAAGCTGATGCTTTAGCGCTGCCGCAGGACTGGCGAGAAACAACAAGCAGCGCCTTCAAAGACCTAGAGGACTTCTACATAATCACGGCTGAAGACTTAAGGGATAAATTACAGTACATAACGATTAAAGCCAACGAGGCTCAAAATGCTAGACTCCAAACCTGTATTTCCGATCTTAAACTTATCGAAAAAGAAACCATAGCGGCCAAAAAAGCACAAAATAAAATCAAAAGGCTCCGCGACACACTGAAGGTGACTGAGCAAAGATATACCGACCAGACAATTTCAGCTATTGAACTCATATTCCATATCTATAGTGGCCGACTGATCCAAAACTACCAACGGGGCCTAGGTCTATTTATCGAGAGCCGAGACGGTACACAGTTAAGGTTTCTGACTGCCGAGAAATCTGAACACGATGCAGTCATGTCCATGAGTTCTGGTCAGGTGTCAGCTCTTAGCCTTGCCTTCTTCCTCTCACTCAACAAGGTCTATGCTAAGGTGCCTCTAATCTTGATTGATGATCCATCGCAATCTCTGGATGAAATCAACGTTGCTTCCTTAACAGATCTTCTCCGTTGCGAACTCAAGCATTGCCAGTTAATTATCTCCTCCCACGAGGAAGATATCTCTGCATACATGCGCTATAGGTTCGACAGAGCAGGTTTAAAGACAAGTTCACTTAACATGCAGCTATTGGCGAAAGATGCTTTGTAAAAGCAGCCTATATCAAGGTAATCGAGCTAGGTGACCGTGATTTTCATATGGATGGCTCAACCATCCTGAAGAGGATGTCACAAACAACAATAGGATCTGGTTTTGCGTATTCTTTCATTAGGTTAAGTATTGCAAAATCAGGTCTCTATTAATGTACCTTCTAAGAGCCAAAACTTACCTTGGGGCATAAATGAGCTAACCCTGAAAGTCAGCTGCTTGTCTAAAGCAGCACGTCAAATGATTTCTAAACCTACAAATGAGAGTCTCAGATCACAGGTAAGCAACAACAACCCGTATTAATACAATCCATCAATTCATAGACATAAAAACAGGCTAGCAAAATCTACAAGTTCTTTGAAGTTGCCTAGGAAGTACCTCTATCTCTCTTTTCCTTCTGGAACAATTTAAAAGCTAGTTTCTTCCTGTGCGCCTCTCTCTCTTCAGCTAGCTTGTTCTGATACTCATCCTTGGCGCTTTTCTCTTCTACCTCACTAGGTTCTGGGTTCTGTAAAATAATATCTTCTGTAGTTTGCTCAAACTCAGTTTCAACTGTATTCCCGTTACCTTCAAATTCTTCAATTAAGGCGTGTATTAATGTTGATTCATCTCTAAGTGAGTCAACTCTTAACTCAATATACTTACTTTTAGCTGCCTGCTCGTCACCACTAGATTGACTAAAGGCTTTAGCCCATAGCCCTTGCCTTATGTCTCCTTTCGCAATTTCACCTGCCACAATCCCGTAGAGTCGTTCTTCTATCAAACGATTTATAGCCGCTTTTATTCTAAATTTTTGAAACATAAATTGTCCTTAATAACACGAATCATTATTCGCACAAGCTTAATACCGCCCCTTATTTCCCCAAAAATAAAGAGCCAAGCAGTTCCCGTTTCTGGCACAGACAGAGTATAAGAAATACTAACGCTATGTACTACCCAATGTTCCAGCTCAAATTAAGGCTAATTGCACGTGAGTCAAAGGGGACTTTTTAGAAATCAGTAACGCAGTTGATGTCAAAATAGGTAATTGAATTGGTCTTTGGTACTGAAATTTACAATGAGATATTTACAAGCCCCTATCTGATCTTTTGTGTGTTCAAGTGCTCCTGTGTTTTAGTGCTTCACGCGCCAAAATGGAAGTAATGTTGAATGATATAGTCGCTGAAAAGGCCATCTCCTAGCGTTGCTTGAGTTGCCGTTAACAGTGATGATAATGCATAGTGTCGTGCAGTAGGTTCCGTTTCGGAGATTGTGTCATGAAAAATCACCCTCTAATCAAAATGACCGCATTTGACCAATGGCAGAAATCCAGCGCCATGAAACTGACCGTCTGCAAGTCGTCTGAAGCGGTCTCGCGAGTTAGAAATATCCAATGTCTGCTTTACGTTCATTGCAGTCATCGAAGTGCCTTTGTGCGATGGGCAGTTTAAGGCACTCTTCTGCCGTTAAATTTAATGTATTGAACGGCAGGAAGTAATTCAAAGAATAAACCAGTGACTTGCGTGAGACGTTCCTACGTACCCTAATCAACCATGTTGTAATAAAGTTTTACTCCATCAACTTGCGTACAAAAATCTACAACTCCTTATAATTCGTAAACACTTTGTACAACTGTGTACCACTTAACACCGAAGCCGACGGGAAGTGCAGAATAGGGATCAAATCGCAAGGCGCTTCTAAGGTCCTGCTGCCGTTGTCGGTATCTAGATCGTCAATATTTAAAATTTGCGCCAGTGGTTCGCCTTTCTTCACCGTTTGGCCTGGTTTCGCCATGTACTCCACCATGCCGCCCCAGTTAGTAAACAGGGTTTTATAGTCTTTTAAATACACGCCTAAACGCTTCATTTCTGTCGGTTTAATATCGCATTCGTGCAATACGCCTTTGGCGTTTAAGTAGCTAAGAATACTGGTGGCGTCTATATTACCTTCGTTAAAGTCGATAACTTCTTGGCTACCCATTTCAAGCGTAAACGCTTCAACGTTAAAGCTTACCTCACGCGCTAAATTAGTTTTTATGCTTTCTTGCAGTGTCCACCATGGGCAGAACGTCGCTTCGTCCAACGCCCCCGCAAATACGTTTGGAATAAAAATACAGTGAGGAATGTTAAACAGATTAGCACTGTCTTTGGCGTATTCGGGAATATAAACGTGGCGGGTAGACACCGGGCCGTTGTGGAGATCTAACACGAAATCGGCGTTGACCGCCATTTGCTGTAGCTTTAGGTTTAACTGCTGTGCCAAGCCTAAACCCCATGGTTCAGCCAATTTGTTGTCGATAGCGTTAGACAAGTGAGCACGAAAACGTTGTTTTATGCCTTCAATTGACTCTTCGCGGGTGACTGTTTTGGCGAAATGTTCAACTGCACCTTTATCGAAGAAGTAGCCGCGGTTCCAGTTTGTGCCGTTCACAGGATCGAACCGGCCTAATGTGTACTCACCGGCTTTAATGTTAGTACCAATGGGATTACAGTTGGGCACTAGGATAATTTCGCCGCAAATATCCATGTCTTTTAAGCGCTGAATAAGATGGTAAATAACCACGTTACCTTGTACTTCTGCGCCGTGAATAGAACTTTGAATATACACAGTGGGGCCAGGGCGCGCGCCCTTCATACGATAAATTGGCACGTTCATGTTACGTCCAGACGCGTTTTGCGCCACTACCATGTGTTTTTTCACTACTTGGGTTGTCATTTAAATCAACCTATTTTCTGTCTTGTTCTTTGTTTTAGTCTGTTGTTTTTAATCACGTTTTTAGAATTTATACCGCAAATGCACATAAACTTAACAAGCACATAGCTCGCAATCTACGCCTTTAGGTAACTTCCAGTTTCGCCACTCGTGCGACAGAGCATCAAACGTCATTAACGTGTTTTTAGGAATATTATCGAAATCCATCAATACTTGCATAGCTAGCATCGCTTGGTAAGTACCAACAATATTCACCACTGGCGAGAATATACCTGCCTCTACACAGCTTAAATCGGGCGATTCAAATAGCGTCCGTAAGCATGCATAGCAACGGCTCTCACCGGGTATAGCGACGAAAAGCTGGCCTTCAAAGCGAATGGCCGCGCCCGATACTAGCGGGGTATTTAGTTTAAAACACAGTAGGTTTATTAAATCTCGCGAGTTTGTATTGTCGGTGCAATCTAGCACAACGTCAGCACGCTCTATGGCTTGTTTTAATACTGGTGAAAGCTGAGTAGAGCTGGGCGCCGAAAACGGTTCTGCTATTACGGTAATGTCGCAGTCGCTGTTTATTGCACTAAGCCGCGCTTTAGCCGCCTCTATTTTACTTATTCCTACATCTTGTTCGCTAAACAAGGTTTGCCTTGGCAGGTTGGTGGCCTCAACAGTGTCGTGGTCGATAAGTGTAAGAGAGCCCACGCCACTGGCGCAAAGGTTAGTGGCGGCCGCGGTGCCAAGCCCGCCAATACCAATGATACAAATATTGGCGTTTAGCAGCGCTTCTTGACCGTCTAGATCCACTTTTGGAAGCACGATATGGCGGTTATAACGCATAGCCTGCTGATGAGTTAGGCTTTTAGACATAGTTTATGCCAACTTAGTTGTTGAATTCATGGCATGCACCCTTATAAAGTGATTACCAAATAGTATTTTGGCTGGTACTTTATCAAAAACCGCCAAAATGTCGCATATCAAATTAGGATTTCATATGTCAGTTGTCAGCCAACCCCTTAATATTGCCGTACTCACTATTTCAGATACGCGCACCCTCGAAAACGACAAGTCGGGAGACTACTTGAAAGAGGCGCTTACCTTGGTTGGCCATAACCTTTACAATCGCGATTTGGTGAAAGACGATATTTATCAGCAGCGCGCCGTGGTGTCGAAATGGATTGCAGATAAAAACATTCACGCTGTATTAATTACCGGTGGTACAGGTTTTACCCACCGTGACTCAACGCCAGAGGCCATCAGTGTATTGTTCGACAAAGAAGTCGACGGCTTTGGCGAGCTATTTCGTCAAATTAGCTATGAAGAGATTGGAACATCAACCATTCAGTCTCGCGCGGTTGCGGGCTTTGCTAATAATACGGTTATTTTCTGCTTACCAGGGTCTACAGGGGCGTGTCGCACAGCGTGGGAAAAGATTATTTCTAGCCAACTTGATGCCGACTTTAGACCGTGTAACTTTGTGAAGCATTTGGTGGAAGCATGAGCACCTTTAGCCATTTAAACGCTGGCGGTGAAGCCAATATGGTCGACGTTAGCGACAAAGACGTTACCAAGCGAGAAGCCACAGCAGAAGGTTTTTTATACGTAAGCGAAGACGTTATTCGCCAAATCTCTGAATCAAAAATTGCAAAAGGTGATGTATTTGCAGTTGCCCGTGTAGCGGGTATTCAAGGGGCGAAACGCTGCGCCGATCTTATTCCTCTTTGTCACCCATTGGCACTGTCAAAGGTGGATATAAACTTCGACATTCAGGCCGACCAAAATCGAATTCAAGCCACCTGCTATTGCAAGCTAAGCGGTAAAACCGGCGTTGAAATGGAAGCGCTCACGGGTGTAAATGTGGCGCTGTTAACCTTGTTTGATATGTGCAAAGCCATCGACCCTGGCATGCACATGGAAGGGGTACGGGTACTGGAGAAAAAAGGCGGTAAGACAGGCCATTGGCAGTCCGAAACCTAGTTTTCACAAAGGCCAGTGAAAGGCCAGTGAGCTAAAAAAGTAACGTGTATAAAGCGAACAAGCATTCAAGACGCAACGCACTTTAGGCTCAACGTATTTCCGAGGCTTGGAAAGATTAATTAGCGCGCACAAAGCAACCTTAACAACGTAGATAACAGGCAAAGCATGCAGGTAACGGTAAAAACATTCGCACAAACCAGAGAGATTACGGGAGAGGACAATATCGCGCTCCATATAAGCGAGAGCAGCACTATTGAGACCGTGATATCGCAGCTTAAAACGCGTAGTGACAAGTGGGCATTAGCACTAGAGGGTAGTGTGCTTACTGCCTGTAATCAAGAGCTTTGCGACCTGCAAACAGTACTCAGCGACGGTGATGAGCTGGCGCTATTTCCACCTGTGACAGGGGGCTAGCTATGTTCGCGCTAGTTCAAGTTGAAGATTTCGACCAAGGAGAGCTTTACGCTAGGCTAAAACAGTCGGCAGATGAGAAGGCCTGCGGCAACACCGGCGCGATTGTTACTTTTACTGGGCTAGTGCGAGATTTTAATAACGCTGGCGACATAGACGGCATCGAATTAGAGCATTACCCGGGCATGACTGAAAAAGCGTTAATGCTTCTGGTTGAACAAGCGAGCGAACGCTTTTCACTTAACAGTGCTGGCGCACTGCACAGAGTAGGGCGCATACACAACAACGAGCAAATTGTATGGGTAGGTGCCGCCGCTCCCCACCGCCAGGCGGCGTTTGACGCTGCCTGCTACTTAATGGACATGCTTAAACAGTCGGTACCGCTATGGAAAAAAGAATTTAAGGGCGATAAATCTGAATGGGTTGCGGCGAAAGCATCTGACGATAAAGCGGCACTTAAGTGGATGCGCAAAAAGTAATGGTTTGTTCTTTAGCAATGCGACTTTCAAGCTTTGTTAACTTGGCCATGCTTATTTTGGTAAGTGCAAGTGTAGCCCTAGGCGTTACGGCTTTTTCAAGTTCTGTGGCACATGCAAGCAGTTTTGAAGCGGCAAATAATAATGTAAATGAAGGGAGCGTTATTAGTGCCGAAAAACAAAACCAGTCAGTAAATTTCAAGCGCGACGAAAAAATTAACATAGCCGTTGCGGCAAACTTTGCAAAACCGCTAAAGAGTATTGCCGAGCAGTTTACTGAGCTAACCGGCATAGAAGTCGCGGTAACGGTATCTTCTAGCGGTACTTTGTATGCGCAAATTCAACATGGTGCTAGCTTCGACGTTTTTCTATCTGCTGATCGCGCTAGGCCGCAAGCGTTGGTTGATAACAACGTAGTTCACCACGGCAATCTGGTGGATTACGCTAAAGGCAAGCTTGTGTTTGTCTATGCTGGCGAATTATCAAGTGAGGCATCACATGAAACATCCGGTGAAAGGAATTGCGAGCAGATCGCGCGCTCATCTACTGGAGACACAACTGCACAAATAAACGTTCAGCTTACCGATTGCTTGTCGAAGCAGCTTGTTCAATTAATGGAAAATCCACAAAACAAGGTAGCTATCGCAAATCCTAAACTGGCTCCCTATGGTGATGCTGCGCAACAGACGTTGCAAAACTTATCCTTATGGCAACAGTTTTTACCTCACAGAGTGATGGGTAAAAACGTGCTACAAACCTTGCAGTTTTATACCACCGGCAGCGTGAAAGGGGCGTTCGTTGCATACTCATCGGCGTTAGATTTGCCCGCAGACTTATCCTCTAATTTGCCTTCTAATTTTAACAGTGTTGTGAATACCAAAAGCGCCGATGCTGTTACGGTTATCGTCCCCGTACCTGAAACCTTGTATCAACCCATCATTCAGTCGTTGGTGGTTAATAGTAAAACGGTAGCTACATTATCTCCGAATCTGTTCGAACCACTTCCAATTAAAAATGTGACAGCGCCAGTTGATGAGCCTATTCACAACGACAACGTTGAGACAACCAGAGCGTTTCGTTTGAGTGACGCTAATGGAGTGTCATCACCCAGCCTGTTCGTACAATATTTAATGTCGCAAGGGGTGCAGCACAGCTTAATTGAATGGGGCTATGAACCTACCATTGCATCGGGCGTCGGTAACTAAGTATGCTCACAGAATTCTTCGGGGCATCGACACTTGAAGCCATATTACTCACCTTAAAACTGGCCTTTATAACCAGTGGTCTACTGTTGTTAATCGCATTGCCGCTAGCGTGGTTTTTAGCGAAATGGCAGAGCAAAGCTAAGCCTCTGTTTATGTCGATACTCGCGTTGCCTTTGGTGTTACCGCCAACTGTGCTGGGTTTTTATTTGCTTATTGCTTTTTCGCCGCAAAGTGCGTTGGGGCAGGGATGGCAAAGCCTAACCGGGAGCAATTTAGCATTTAGCTTTGAAGGTTTGGTGTTGGGGTCTGTCATCTACTCCCTACCATTTGCTCTGCAGCCTTTGTACAGCGGCTTTTCACAATTGGATAACCGTTATTTAGATGTAGCAAAAACGCTGGGGTTTTCGGCTTTTGAAGCGTTTATAAAAATAGTGCTTCCTTTAAGCAAAGCGCCCATCGTGGTGGCATTAGGCTTAAGCTTTGCACATACCATAGGCGAGTTTGGCGTAGTACTAATGATAGGTGGCAATATTCCTGGAGAAACTCAGGTGCTGTCTATCGCGCTATATGAACAGGTAGAAGCGTTGGAATATAACAGTGCACACAACCTTGCGTTGGCCCTTTTGATTTTTTCATTCGTAATGCTCGCGGCGCTCTATCGTTTTAACGGTGTCACCCGTAGTGATGAGGCGCGTTAACATGCAAATATCTGCGCTACTACCAAATCGCATTAACGCACAAATCTCATTGCAGCCGCAAAGCCGATTCATTGGGGTTACCGGTCCATCAGGTGCGGGAAAAAGCAGCTTGTTTCGCGCCCTAGTTGGCGTAGAAAAAAGCGCAAAAGTGCAAATGCCGTGGACCTCTCAAAAGGTCGGCATCGTTTTTCAGCAGCCCATGCTATTTCCCCATACCGATGTGCGCGGTAATTTAGCCCTTGCGCAGCGTCACGCAAGCCCTAATGCAATGTCTATCGATGTGTGTTTGCGCGGCTGTTATTGCGAACATTTAATTGATAAGCCAGTTCAAGCGCTTTCTGGCGGAGAAGCGCAGCGGGTCGCGATTGCACGGGCGTTGGTCAATGGACCAGATGTGTTATTGCTAGATGAATCGCTAAGCGCGATTGATATCTTTACCCGTCGCAAAATTTACCAGTTTTTGAACAATTTGTGTGTGTCGGGGAAGCTCATATGCCTTGTGATTTCTCACGATTTAGATGACCTTGCCTTGTTCAGCGATGAGTTGGTTTTTATTGACCAAGGTCGCACCGAGCTTTGTGGAAAAACGCGCGATGTATTGACTCAAGTATTCGCAAAAGAGGGATTTGCGACACCGTCTAGCGTACTTGAGGGATTTAAAGTTACTGGGCAAAGCGAAGCACACGACGGCAACCAGTCACAAAACGCCGTTGTCAGCTACAAACACGGTAGCCAAATGCAACAAGATCAAAATGTTCTAACCTTACAAGGCAATGAGCAGTGCCAGTCGGAAAACGGCATTGAGCGCGTTGAGGTAGCGGGGCACGAGATATTCGTCACTGCAGAATCAGTGTCCTATTTGCCTCAGCAAAGCGGTGAGCAAGTTTTTGTTCGTTTTGCAGTTAAAGCTTGTGATGTAAGTATCGATACCAATATTGCTGACTTTGGCAATGCCAGCACAATCAGTATTTTAAATGCGCTGCCATGTGTTATATCTAGCATCGAACCCGTGGCGAATCCACTCAGTCTCCTGAACGAGCCTGAAAATAACGCCGATACAAAACTCGCAGATACAAAGCTAACTTCTAAAAAGCTAGCGACCGTAAACAGCGCGAAAGTGTTGTTAAAACTTGATGTACTAGGCAGTAACCAAACCCTTTATGCCAGCATTAGCTGTATCTCTCTATCGCGTCTTAAGCTTGATGTAGGGATGCAAGTGATTGCGCGGTTTAAATTGCCCTAGGTTTAAATGGCTTTGGAGTAGCTACTGAGTATTTCACTTGCGTTCAAATAAGCGTCGAAACGCGCACAAATAGCCCGAATGTAAATGCGAGCAGACTCTGGCACTCGAATATACCGAGATGTCATTTCGATAAGCCCGTCTTCTTTAAGTTCTTCAAGGTTGTTTAAGGCTGAAGCAAAGTATTCATCAAAAGTGATGTGGTGCTTGTCGGCAATTGCTTGCTTGTCTACCGCTAAATTGCACATTAAGCTAGAAATCACGTCTCTGCGAATCAGGTCGTCGGCACTTAATGACAGCCCAACCTTCGCATTGGGCTGGTGGTTGTCTAACCGACTGTAATATTCTTTTAGCTCCTTAGCATTTTGCGCAAAGGCATTACCTACGGTGCTAATGGCTGATACGCCGAAGCCTATAAGGTCGGTGTCTCCACGTAAAGTATAGCCTTGAAAGTTGCGGTGAAGATCGCCTTTATTTTTCGCAATAGCCAGTGAGTCTTTGCTTAAGGCAAAATGATCAAGACCAATCATTTCATAACCTATGTTTGTAAAGCTGTTAACGGCAAGCTTGTAAAGCGCCGCTTTTTCTTCACTACTTGGCAGTGTTTCTTCAGCAAATTTACGCTGCGCTGCGAACCTCTCGGGAAGGTGTGCATAGCTAAAAAGCGAAATACGATCTGGCATCATGGCTTTTGTCGCGGCGATGGTTGATGAGAACGTTTCAATTGACTGATTTGGTAAACCATAAATTAGATCTAAGTTAACTGAGTCGAAACCCAGCGACCGAGCCTCGAATACTAAATCGGCAATGTGAGACGTGCTTTGTACACGATTTATGGTTTTCTGAACATTGTAATCAGTATCTTGTAAACCAAAGCTAATGCGTGTGTAGCCGAGACATTTTAAGTTTTGAAGATAGTGTTTATCGATATTTCTTGGGTCTAACTCAATTGACAGTTCAGCACCTGCTTCAAAGGTAAAGTGTTTCTTAAGCAGGTACATTAAATAAGTATGCTGAGTCTCGCTCAAAAAACTGGGTGAACCGCCACCCAAGTGTAGAGAACCTGCACGCCTGCCGTCAGTTAAATAACGCTTAGACAGGATTTCTTTTTCTATGTAATCTAAATATTCGTCCGCTTTTTCATTGTGACGCGTCACCATTTTATTGCAGCCACAGTAGTAGCATAGCGTTTTGCAAAATGGAATGTGCACGTAGAGACTTACTGCCGGCGCTTTTGACACTGCAAGTGCTTGTGGAAGTATGTCATCTTGTAGCGGTTCAAATTTAAGTGCAGTAGGGTAAGAGGTATAGCGAGGAGCATTCAACGCATATTTGGTAATGGTTGATACGGGGCGTTGTTGTACGGCAATTATTGTCATATTGGCTCTGCACTTATATGTAGATAACTAGGCGCGAATTCAATTCGATGGTTAAAGCTTAATGGATTGCTTAGGAGGCTGATTTGATCTACTTCAAGGTTTTGGTTTTAAACCTGATAATTGTTTTATTTCTTCCAGTCATTTTGCTTCAAGCATTGTGGGTGAGGAAGAAGACCGCTGTACTGCCAGAGCCCGACGGCGAGCGGGTATTAACCTCTGCCGATAGTAAATTGCTACTAACTAATAACATTTTGGTTATAGGCGATTCTGCCGCCGCTGGTGTTGGTGCAACGACGCAAATGGGGGCACTCACAGGTCTGCTGTACTCAAACCTTGTTAAGCATGGGCCAACGCGAGTGACGTTGAATGCTAAAACAGGTTTTAAAAGTGAAGATGTGCTCAAGCTTCTTCATGAAATGCCTGCCGAGCACTTTTCGTCGGTGCTCGTCTCTATTGGTGTTAACGACGTGACCAAATTTGTACCGTTGAAACGGTGGCGGCAAAACATCGATGCTATTAGTACGCTACTGTCAGATAAATTTGGGTGCGAAACAATATTGTTTACTGCGCTACCGCCAATTCATTGCTTTCCTGCGCTTCCGCAACCTTTGCGTGCACTATTAGGTTACCGCGCGTGGTTACTAAACCAAGCTTTGGCTGATAGCGTAACAGCCCGGGCTAACGCAGACATATTATATGTTAGTGCACTTAATGTGGGCGGAACTATGACGGATATTCAGCAAAGTGGTTTGATGGCAGAAGATGGCTTTCATCCCTCCACGAAAGGCTATGAAATATGGGCACACTCAGCCCTTGAAAAACTTTCCACGCTTTACAGCACCACAATGGGCACGACAAAAAAAGTCACAGCAAAAATTGATGTAACTGCGACGAAATAATCGCAGTGTGGGGTTGAAGTTTCTTTTTGTAACCTTATCTAAGCCCTTAAATCTTCATGAATTCAAAAAAAAAGCGAGGCCTATCATGGCAGCAAATGAGCAAGGTGTACAAAGTGCGAGCGGTATGCAGAGTGTAACACTTAATATAGTTTCTGACGTAGCATGTCCATGGTGTATTGTTGGGTACCAGCGTTTGCAAGAAGCCATTAAAACCCTTGATAACATTGAAGTGGATATTAAGTTTCACCCGTTCGAGCTAAACCCCAATATGCCAGAAGAAGGGCAAAACCTTCGCGAGCACATAATGGAAAAGTACGGCATTAGTGAACAGCAAAGCGCGCAGAACAGAGCGCGGTTAGTAGAAGCGGGCGAGCAATTAGGCTTTTCGTTTAACTTTACTGACGACTCTCGCATGCAGAATACGTTTAAGGCCCATCAGCTTATTCACTTTGCTGCAGAAAACGGCCTTGAAGAAGAAATGAAGCTTAGCTTGTTTAACGCTTACTTCACTGATGGTAAAGACGTGAACGATCTTGGTGTGCTAGTAGAATTAGCTGAGTCTGTGGGCCTCGACAAAACCGAAGCTGAAGTAGTAATTAAAAGTGAAAAATACGCGCAAGCAGTGCGTGAGGAGGAAACTATTTGGATGCAGCGTGGTATTCAGAGTGTACCTACTTTTGTCATTGGTAATCAGGGCGTAGCCGGGGCACAAGAGCCAGCTACATTGGCAGCATTTATTGCCCAAGCAGCATCACAGCAATAAGCAGGTTAAACGGATTTAGAGGTAGTTATGAGTAATCACGTTAACCATTTGTTGGCCCAGTGGCTTCCACTTAAAAACAAGCATAAGTGGGTGTTAGGTTTTATTTTTAAAACCGAAGGCTCATGCTACCGCAAAGCAGGCGCCATGATGTTGTTTAGTGATGCAGGGCATCAGCTAGGTATATTAAGCGGCGGCTGCTTAGAAAGTGACATCGTTAAAAAAGCCCAGCGAGTAATGGCCGACGGCGTTAGTCGTACCGCGGTTTACGACGATGAAGATGAAGAAGACATCGCGTTTAAACTAGGTGTTGGATGCGGCGGTGTGGTGCACTTAGCACTCGTACCAGTTAACGAGAGTAATCAGTATTTATCGCTAGATGTGGTTAGCAAAAGCTTATCAAACGGAAAAGCGTGTGAGTGGCGCTGCGCTGTAGACGGTACTTTGGGTGATTGCACGGAATTGGAAGACCATTCTGCTAAACCTAGAAAAGCTGTGCTAGACACCGTTGATGGCAAGCGCATGTTGTCGGTTTTGATGCTGCCGCCTATCCACCTACTTGTTGTTGGAGGTGGGTACGACGCTACCTTTATGACTAAGCTTGCTAGTTTGCAGGGCTATTTAGTAAGTCTTTGGGATCCAAGGCCTGCACAAGCAAGACTTGAACATTTTCCCGAGGTAAATTACTTAATTGAAGACCCGTCTACGGAAGGCTTACGTCTTCACATGGGCGAACATAACGTTCAAGCAGCAGTGCTTATGTCCCATCACCGTGAAATTGATGCAAAGGCGCTGCAAGTGCTAAGCAAGCAATCGTTAACCTATACGGCAATGCTCGGGCCACTGCACCGTAAGCAGGAAATTATGGATTTAGCCGGGCTTGGCGATACCAACTTTACTCAGTATTTTGCAAGCCCCGCTGGTTTCGACATTGGTGGTGAGCTACCAGAGCATATAGCGCTGTCTGTTATTGCTCAGTGCCATGCGGTGTTTCATACCAAACCTACGCATTTAAAGCGTTAGAAAGACTTTCTGAAGGTAACGCCAAAGCTTCTAGGCGCGCCTGGGTAGGCCATGATCTTTCCGGTTTGTACGGGTACATCAAAGCCACTTCGCGCAACGTACTCTTCGTCGAAAACGTTGCGCGACCACGCAATAATTTCGCTATCCCATTGTGGGATAGTGAAACTTACGCGAACGTTAAATAATGAAAAGTCGTCAGCGTATTTGTACGGGTCGTTCGCATCATCAAGAAATACGTCGCCCGTGTATTGGTAGTCAATACTGGCGGAGGCTGGATAATTCCCAACTTCGAAATAGTGATTCAGCATAAGAGATAGTGAGTTCTGAGGCTCGAAGCCTACGCGGTCTCCGTCTCTTGAACAGAACGGGTCGTTCGGCTCCACTCGGCCCGGATCGTCAATGCCCGTGTGCCACGTGTACGCAACCCAACACGTACCGCGTTTAAACTCATCAAAGTTCGCCAATGTGCGCGATGCAACAGCGTGTAATTTGGTATTTTCAGTCATTAGCCAAGTTGCTTCAAGTTCTACACCTTTGACTATGATATCGCCCGCATTTTGCAGGTTGAACCCCGTTCCGGTAAAGGTCGTAGCCTGAAAGTCGCTAATTTGTGTATAGTGCGCCGCGGCATTTACGCGCACGCCGTATTCTTCAAAATCGTGTTTTATACCTATTTCAGCACTTCGCGATTTTTCAGCATCAAAAAGCGGGCTAAGCGAAGGTAAGATTCTGTCGGTATTCGTACCGCCGGCTTTGTAACCAGTCGCAAAACTAGCGTAGGTTAGCGTGTTGTCATTAGGGTGATAAGCCAGTTTTACCGTGCCGGTTAACTGTGAATCATCAAGCTCTTCGTTTAAGTCAGGGCGTGGCATAACCGCTGCAGATCCCAAGAAAAAATATCCCCAGCCCGCTCGTTGAAATGGTGCGATAGCGTTAAGGGACTGTGCTGTAGGAGCTTGTCCCGCCGCTAACGCAGCAGCGATGTTTTGTAACCCAACTACAGCACGACCTACATTAGGCCATTGCGCTGGGTCTTGAGTTAGTCCGTCAATACCAGGCCCTTGCTCATCGTAGGCTCCGACAATCGACTTTTCTTCGCGGGTATAGCGCAAGCCCGTTGTTAAGGTGAAATCACTGTTTAACAGCCAATCCAGCTGAGAGAATAAAGCAATACTGTCTTGCTCTTGATTGGCGCTGTGCGCGAAAGTAGTACCGGACGGCGCGGGGGCTGCAGCAGGCGCAATAAAGCCTGATGTAACTGCAGATAGCTCGTTGATGGCGTTAGCCAAAGGCAGCAGATCGGGCGCGGCGGCATTAAAGAACACGCTAAAATCATCTTGCGTGGTAGTATCAAAGGTTAGATCTAAGTTTTGGCTGTAATAGTAAACACCTATTAAACCGCGCACATCTTCACTGGTGTAATGTAATCTAATTTCTTGAGAAAACGATTGCTGCTTGGCGTCGTTAGTGGCAGTAAGAAGGTCCGCATCAGAAAAGTCGGTATCTACCGTATCTAAGCTGTCAAACGCGCGGTACGCGCTTATGCTCACTAAATCCCATGCTTTGTTTAATGCCACATCTACTTGAACTGATAGTCCTTTGTCTTTCATTTTTGAAAGGGGAGTTTGCGACAGCGAGGTTTTATAGTCATAAAAGTTATCGCGCCCGTAAATAGTTGCATTAAACGGCGGTTGTAGCAGCAGCGCATCAGTGCCGAATTTACCCGCTATGTCATTAGCCTGAATGTTGTTTTGAAAAGTAAGTGCGCCGCAGCATCGTTCGTCTAGCTCGCCGTAATCAGCAATAAGTCGCACGCTAATTTCATCTGTTGGAGTGTAAAGCAACTGTGCTTTTATCGCAGAACGGTTACGGTTATTTAGGGTTTGTCCGCTGCGCTCATCGTTAATGAAACCGTCACTGTGAGAACTAAAGCCAGATACTCGCATGGCAAGTACATCGTCGATAAGCGAAAACGATGAGCCAGCACTCAAACGAACCAAGTTATCATTGCCGATGATGGCTTCGGCAAAGCCGTCGCGCTCGTCGTGTGAAGGTGCGACCGTAGTTAACGTCATTGCGCCAGCGGCGGTATTCTTTCCGAATAGTGTGCCCTGTGGCCCACGCAACACTTCAATAGATTCAATATCGACTAAGTCGTTAATTAACGCGTTTTGTCGTGCACGGTACACACCATCTACGTATAAACCCACCGAAGACTCGAAGCCGAAGTTTTGTGAAGACGTGCCAATGCCGCGTATTGAAAACCCTGAATTTGTTACGCTTTGATTTTGAAACGCGCCAAAAGCAGGTACGTAGTTTTGCAGGTCAAACACATCTCGGCTAACTGTTTCAACTAGGTCTTGACCTGAAAGCGCAGTGACCGCAACGGGCACATCTTGCAAGTTTTGACTGGTCTTTTGCGCCTGTACAACAATGTGTTCCAGCGCCTTTTTGTTATGCGGAGTAGATAGAGCATTCTCATCGGCGTGAGCGTGGGGAGCCAAAGCAAGTGTCGACGAGACAATAGAGGCAATAAACGGCGAACTACATAGGCAACGCGTAATGGCGTTTTGGGGTGTAGATATGCTTGAGCTATTACAAGACAAAGCGTGTGTAAGTGACTTCATTTTGGTTCTTTTTATTTTTCAAAAGCGGTGGGCTTTAAACAAAATTAATCACGACAAGGTCGCGTCCAAATACGTACAGTCCTTTACATCTTAAATACGCCAACTTCCCTATGACGTCGTGTCGTGCTTTTTCACTATACAATCTAATGAACATATATTGCACGCATTTGAAGCTATCATGTCAAATTTTGTTCGCAACGTGCAAAAAGCGAACAGATGTTTGGCAGTGAATAGTTTCACATGATGCATACTCATTCAAAATATCAATTAAACTTATATCGCTGTTTTCCTTAGTATGTTGGTTGAAAGTTAACATATTAATAACATCAGGCAGCGGTATGACAGACATCTATTTAGTGCGACATGGTCAAGCGTCTTTTGGCAAAGCGAACTATGACAAACTTAGTGAACTGGGTGGGCAACAGGCCATTTGGCTTGGTGACTATTTCAAGCATCGCAATGTTGAATTTGATGCAGTTTTCTCTGGCGACATGGTTAGGCATCACGAAACCAAAGAAGGTATTGCCTCGGGTATTGCTACTGAAGACTATACGCTACCTGAAGTTACAGTGAATAGCGCACTGAATGAATTCAATTTTCAGGCAGTGGCTACCTCCTATTTAACACGCTACCCAGAAGCAAAAGTACCTGAAGGTGCTTCGCCTTCTGAATATTACCGATTGCTAAAAAAAGCAATGCTTGCCTGGTCGCAAGACGAATTGGCGCATGAACTCCTTGATGAAACATGGGGTCAGTTCGAAGACAGAGTTCACAGTATGCTCACGCACCTTCAAAGTATAGATGCGAAGCGTGTTCTCGTTGTGAGTTCTGGCGGTGCAATTGCCATGATGCTCAAACACATTCTTGGCTACGATGCGGCCACCGTTGTGAATATGAATTTGCAGATCCGAAATGCCAGTTTTTCTCAATGCTTTGCCAATGCGCGAGGCGTTCACCTTAATAACTTCAACAGCGTACCTCACCTGGATGTGATTGACAGGTTACACGCCATTACCTACAGCTAAATGGGGCAGTTATGAACTTTGAATATAATGAAAAGACCCAAGCACTTTTAGAAAAACTAAAAGCGTTTATGAAAGAAGAAGTGTATCCAATTGAAAAGGAATACATTCACGCCGTAGAAAATGGCTCTGCCAACAATGGCGAAGGTCGTTGGAAAACGCCTGAAATGATGCATACATTGAAAAAGCGTGCAAAAGAAGCGGGTCTTTGGAATCTATTTTTACCTGAAGAATATAAGCCATATGGCGCGGGCTTGACTAACGCAGAGTATGCACCACTTTGTGAAGAAATGGGCAGAGTTTTGTTTAGCTCTGAAATCTTCAACTGTAGTGCGCCAGATACCGGCAATATGGAAGTGCTGGCGAAATACGGTAACGAGAGTCAGAAAAAGCAGTGGTTAGAGCCTCTCTTAAACGGGGAAATACGCTCAGCCTTTGCTATGACAGAGCCTGCAGTGGCATCAAGTGACGCGACTAACATCGAAACTTCCATTAAGCGCGATGGTGATGAATACGTTATCAACGGCCGTAAGTGGTACACCAGCGGTGCTATGAATGAAAACTGTAAGATTATGGTTGTAATGGGCAAAACTGATTTCGATGCGCCTCGTCACCAGCAGCAGTCTCAAATCTTAGTTCCTATGGACACCATGGGTGTAACTATTGTTCGCCCAATGGCAGCAATGGGCTATTACGACGAGCCTATTGGTCATGCTGAAGTCTTGTTTGAAAACGTACGTGTACCGGCAGAAAACTTACTGCTTGGTGAAGGGCGTGGTTTTGAAATCGCACAAGGGCGCTTAGGCCCGGGCCGTATTCACCATTGTATGCGCCTTATTGGCTGTGCACAGCGCGCGCTCGATATGGCCTGTGAACGAGTTGAAAGCCGAGTGGCGTTTGGCAAACCGTTGTCAAAACAGCAATCGGTTAGAGAAAGCATTGCGCAGATGCACTGTGATATTGAACAGGCGCGTCTACTTACGTTGAAAGCGGCTGATAAGATGGATCGCTATGGCAACAAAGTATCGCGCGACCTTATCGCTGCTATCAAGATAGTTGCACCTACTATGGCCTGTAACGTTATCGACCAAGCCATTCAGATGCACGGCGCTGCAGGTACAAGCCAAGATTTCGTATTGTCTGCCATGTACGCTTATGCGCGTACTATCAAGCTGGCAGATGGCCCTGATCAGGTTCACATGATGCAGTTAGGTCGTAATCTTATTGCTGAAAAAGCAGTCGCTGAATAAGTCAGTGTTGTAAATAAACAATACAAAAAATTACGGGTAAGGAGTGAATGTGTCTAAAGACAATGCGAAAGCCCCACATGTCATAGATTTAGCAGTGCTGAATTCGTATTTATCTTCTGCGTGCCCGAGTATTGGGCACGTCAAAAGCGCTGAGAAATTTGCGGGTGGGCAATCGAACCCGACGTTTAAGCTTACTACGGACAACGGCGTCTACGTGTTACGCCGTCAACCTCCGGGTAAGTTACTGAAATCGGCCCATGCAGTTGACCGAGAATTTCGCGTTATCAATGCGTTGCAGGGCTCAGAAGTGCCTGTGCCCAAAGCGTACCATTTATGTGAAGATGCCAGCATAATCGGTAGCATGTTTTACATTATGGCCTATGTTGAAGGTGACATTTTTTGGAATAGTGCACTGCCTGAAATAGCGTCTTCTGCTATTCGCGGTGCCATGTATGATGAAATGAACCGGGTGCTTGCAGCGCTTCACAGTGTAGATATTGAAAGCGCAGGCTTACGCGATTATGGAAAGCCTGGCAGCTACTTTGAACGTCAGCTAAGCAGGTGGACAAAGCAGTATAGAGCGTCAGAACTTGAGCATGTTGAAGAAATTGAAAGTCTTATTCAGTATCTTGAGGCCAACCTGCCAAAAGATGATGGTCAAGTCTCGTTGGTCCATGGCGATTTTCGTTTAGACAATATGATGTTTGATATGTCTGACCCTAAAAACCCAAGAGTAGTCGCGGTGCTTGATTGGGAATTATCAACGTTGGGGCATCCGTATGCCGATTTGGCTTACCAATGTATGCAGTTGCGCCTTCCCTCTGACATTGCGCACGCAGCTGGGTTAGGTGGTTTAGACAGAGAGCAGTTAGGCATTCCAAGTGAACAAGAATATATCAATGCGTATTGCGAGCGAAGAGGTATTGATGCCATTAGCAATTGGACGTTTTACCTCGCATTTAGTTTTTTCCGTTTAGCCGCTATTTTACAAGGCGTGGTAAAACGCGCACACGATGGCAATGCGTCAAGCGAGAAGGCTATGCAATTAGGCGCAATGGTGCGACCTCTGGCGCAAATCGCGAACCAAACCATTCACCAAAGCGAATAAACGCCATATAACCTATTTAATGACAGGTCATGCTATCAATAGCGTGCTCGTCGAACAAAGCAACTGGAGACAGTATGAAAGCAATTGTATGCGAATCTTTTGGACCACTTGAAGAACTTCAATTTAAAGACGTTGCAGACCCAGAAGTAAAAAAAGGGCATGTAGTCGTAAATGTTGAAGCCGCAGGGGTGAACTTTCCAGACGGACTATTGGTGCAAGGTCTGTATCAAATGCAGCCAGACTTCCCGTTTATTCCTGGCAATGAAGTGGCAGGCACCATATCTGAAGTAGGTGAGGGCGTAAGCCATTTAAAAGAAGGGCAACGAGTTATTGCGTTGTCTAACTTAGGTGGTTACGCAGAAAAAGCGCTGATCCCTGCCACTCATGTTATGCCGTTACCTGATCCCATCCATGTTAATGAGGGGGCTGCTCTTGTAACTGCGCATGCGACAGCACATCACGCGTTAAAGCAGCGCGCAAAACTGCAGCCAGGCGAAACACTGGTTGTAACCGGCGCAGCGGGTGGTACTGGCTTAGCAGCAGTGCAAATAGGCAAGATTATGGGCGCTAAAGTTATTGCAGTTTGCTCAACAGAAGAAAAGCTGGCGCTTGCTAAAGAGTATGGCGCAGACGTTTTAATTAACTACAAAGAAAAAGATCTCAAAGAAACGCTGAAAGAAGTCACAGGCGGCAAAGGTGTCGATGTAGTTTATGAATGCGTTGGCGGTGACACATTCCACGCTTGCAGCCGCAGTATGGCATGGGAAGGTCGTTTACTTGTGGTTGGCTTTGCTGGCGGTGAGATCCCGAAATTCCCGGTTAATTTAGCGCTGGTAAAAGGCTATTCGGTTATGGGCGTATTTTGGGGCTCGTTTACTCAGCACGATCCAAAAGGCTTTGCGGAAAATATGCAAGAGCTTTTAACTTGGTATGTGCAAGGTAAGGTGAAGGTGGTCGTAGATGAAGCATTACCCTTAGAACAAGCAACGAAAGCCATGGCCAAGGTAATGAACCGGGAAGTGAAAGGTAAGATGGTGCTTGTGCCCTGATCCTACAAGCCTGACACGTGGGTAACTTAACAATAAAGCCTGAACAATCGATGTTCAGGCTTTTCTTGTTAACAGTGGGTTATTCCATAAGCCACATTCGGGCGCTTCTTCCTGGTACATAGAACTTGTGCCACTGAGTTGTAATATATTGCACATCATTACTTAACGTATCGCGGTAATTTCTATACCACCACAAATTGTCCGTAGATGTATCTACCCATATATCTTGGCCGTCTGCGCATTTATTAATACCCACAACGCCTTGATGGTCACGCTTGAAGAAAATAACGCAGTCATTATGACTTACCACTTGCAGGCCACTGCCCTGAACTCCGTTATGGAATTTAACCATACCCTTGATGTCATCACGCTTGTACAAATCTACCCAACGATTATCACCACTTTCATTGTTATCTGAGTACAGTAATGGAACACCACCGTCACGGCCTAGTACATAGGCATTTGCCAAATGTTCGTCGGTAGGGTCAAGTAACTGGTAGCGGAAGCCGTCGTTTAGCGGGATGTCGTGGGTAATACTAAATGTGATGGCCTTGTCGCCTGATAAAGCCTGACCGTACGCACCTGGGTCAACTAAGGCATTCATCGAACCACCGAAGCTAAATGCACTACGTATTTGCGCGAAAAGCGGGAAGTCGTAGGCCGAGTGACCTGTTGCTGATAAATAAGGTGCAAGGAAGTTATCATACTCACTAGAGCCTGCACCGCCCGTGGTAATTATTTCTCCGAAAACATGCACGCCGTTTTTTATATTGCTGTCGAACACCGCGTTGATATGATAGTTGGTCATGTGCTTTGCAGCATCAACGCGGAAACCGGTTACACCCATGCCTTTTAACGCCTGAAGATACGCTTTTTGCTGGGCTACTACCCAATTATTGGGGTCTAGGTCGGGCAAGCCAGGATCTGGCGCGGCGCCGCATAATCTATTGTACTGAACATCGCCCACGTCGCTGTAGTTACTAATGCACTTAGGACCACCTTGATCATACGTACCGTGGAAGTCACCACCGCCAAAAAGGCCGCTACTTACATCACCAAATAATGTGATGCCATTGTAGTATCCCTGATTTGATGAGTATTGCTGTAGTACTTCACTTCCGGGGTAGTTTAAGTCTGAACGTTTCCATGCTTCGTTCGCCATATGATTAAAGACAATATCCGCATAGGTCTCTACACCTTTGGCATTTAATGCATTAACCATCGCTTGAAAGTCAGCAGTGTCACCAAGTGGGTTATCAATAACTCGATAGTCCTGTGGTTGATATCGCGCCCACCACTGATCACCTGTCGATTTATAAGCAGGCGAAACAAGTACTTTGGTGTAACCAAGATCCGCAATTTCCTGGGCTTTTGCGGCGACGTCATCGTAGATCCAGTTAAATGCGTGTAGTATAACGTCGGCATAGCTTTGATAACTTAATGTACTCAGTGCTGCGCCTATTAGAACGCCTGCCGCATGTTTCTTCATCTTCATAGTGTGTCCTATTTTATGTGGGAGCGAGATAAAAGATGAAAGTAAAGCTTACATTTTGTTTACAAATAATAAACATCATGCATACGTATTCAATTCACCTTTAATTTTAAATTAAAGGAAAGATGAACAATCAAGATACGCAGGGAAGGGAGTACAGTTAGTTATTGCAATTGGGTTAGCGGCTCTTAGTTGCGCAGCACTGTTTGAATTTTTTGTTGCTACCGCAAACACAAGGTAGGTTTCTCCCGTATTTAATTTTGCCGCAGTCGTCGTGTAATACGCCGTCGTGATAACGCCACTTACCGTCTTCAACACTAAAATTCGACGTTTCGTGAAGCTGATACATACTTTTATTTTCAAAATAGTAAGCAGTGAATTCAACAATGGCATTATTGGGTTTGGTGATGGGTTTGGTGATGGGTTTGGAGATGGACTTTAAATTAGTCTTAGAGATTGGCTCGGCGTTGGTTACTGCTTCGACTTTAGCGTCGGCATGTACAGTACTGTCTATCGAACTATCTTCAGTACTACTGACCAAGTTACCTACCAAGCTATCTACGGAGCTAGCCGCTAGAGTGGGGTGTACTTTAAGTGCGAACCATGTCGCACCTTGTGCGCTTTGCGCCAAATCCTCTACAGAGAGACCCTGCTGCTTTTCTTTGGTGTAGGTTTCAAGAATATATTGATAATGCGCTGTGGCGTAGGCTGAAAACCGGGAGCGCATAAGTTGCTCTGCAGAACTAGGGTGTTTATCACCCTTAATAAAAGGCTCGCAGCATTCGTCGAAGGATTTTGATGAGCAACAGTAACAGCGCATAAGACAACTCGCAGTTTAAGAGTAAAACAAAGCGCTACAGTATAAGTATAAGTTGCGTGAGCCCCAACTTTTTTAAACGTAAATGTTGCCGATATTCAAAGATTCCTTGGCGGTCCATGCCAAAGGGTACATGTCAGAGATTCCACGCCAAAGAGTTGTATGAAAATAAATATTTAGGTTTTGTTTACGCACCGCTACTCAGGCAAACGTAAGATGGGGCAAACGCAAGATGTAAGCATAAACAGGCTTTGTATTACCAAGGACCTAATGCTACGTTTTGTTCGTCATTAATGCTGTTAACACGTACATTCACCAGGCTGACAGAGTAAAGCTCACACAGCTTTCTGATCATTTCACTATCGGTTGGTTGAAGGTCTAAATCAATGTTTTCCACATACAGTGTTTTACACTGGCCACCTGTAATCAGCTTACTGATCCATTCGGGCATTTTTTCTTTTTCAGGTTTCTGAATACGGATAGCGTGATCTACAGATTTAGAAAACGACACCGTATTTGAAAGCAGATAATTCCAACCTTTGTCGTTAGTTCCTTTTCCATTACCTTGTTTTTCGCCTGGAAACCCTTCTATCGGCAAAGGTAGTTGAACAACATTTGAAACCGAAGCGCGCAAAGCATTAAATCGTGAAACTGAAGATGTGTTCATAGTAAAACCCTTTATGCATTTGCCCTGAAGTTCATAGTTTGAACTTCGGGAATATTGTTATTAATTGATACTGGTTGCTTATACAGTGTGTATGTGTATACAGTATTCTCAAAGGAGGGCTTTGGCAAGTATTTAGTTGTACTTTTTTCACACAAATTGGTGTTTTCTAAGTAACTACATAAAAGATAATGGTTTTTTTGTGCTATCGAATTCTGAAGGAAGTATTCATACTCCGATTAAGGTAAGATCCGCGCGAATTTTACATAGAAAACTACTGTATATAGATGGAGGAGCGTTGAGCGCATTAATACATTTAGGCTATTTGGGGATGTTCTTATCGGCATTTTTGGCTGCCACTATATTGCCTTTTAGTTCTGAAATTGTACTTAGTGCTTTATACAGTAGTGGCTTGAACTGGGTGTTGTTGCTTGTTGTTGCTTCGTTAGGAAATGTACTCGGCTCGGTGGTTAATTATGCATTGGGCTTCAAGTTCGGAAAAGAAATTGCGACCGATAAGTTAAAAGTGAGCGAAGCGGCGTTTAACCGTGCAAGTTACACCTTTACAAAGTGGGGGAAGTGGAGCTTGTTTTTATGCTGGGTACCTATTATTGGCGACCCTATTACTTTAGTAGCAGGTGTACTTAGAAGCCCGTTTTGGTTTTTTATTCTCGCGGTAACGCTTAGCAAAACAGCGCGTTATGCTGCGTTGCTGTACGTGCTTGTTTAAAAGGTTTTCGACTCTAGTTTTCTCACACCACTGCGTTTTTGTCTCTCGACTTCTTTTGACTTTTCTTCTGATACCTCACATACCACTGCTTCATTCTTGGGCTCATTAATATCAGTCCAATCATCCAATACCAAACGGGCTCTTGCCAAAACGTCTTCTGCGACCAGCTGAAATGAAGTAGTGCAAGGGGCAGGATCAGGTAAATGCTGTTGTGAAGCTTCTGCCACTTTTTTCCCATGTTGCGCTGGATACGCTTGAACGACGTAGCGGTGAGAGCAAAAAGAAGAAGTAACGCTGCCAGGCCAACAATGATGTATGGCCTGCTTACTATCTCGCTAGCCACTAGTGCCATATCAAGCTGGATTTCAAACACAATGTATGTGAGCAGGTGTGCAAAGGCGTACACAAAGGTGTATACGCCAATCATACGTCTGAATTGCATCGGTTCTGGGCTTGGTAGCCATTTAGCAAGTGGGCTAAGAGTAAGCGTTAGTAAAAGAAAGTGAATTGCCCAGGTTCCAGTCTCATTGATGAGCGTGTTTACAGGGTCTGGACCAAGCTGATCGGTTACCCCTGCAAAAAACAACCAGGCGATATAGCCCAATGCGAAAAGGTGAATAAGACCTTTTAGGCTGCGGCGTTGCCAAACAGAGAGTCGAAATGGTTTTTTTCTTAACGGCATTAAATGAACAACTTAATAATAGTGTTTAATAGCTTCGGTCATGAGATATTGGTTAGAAGGGCTAGCTATTTGCTCGTAGCCCTATAAAACGTACCAGCTAGTAATAACGGGATAAGTCCATATCTTTGTATAGCGGCGCGACTTCGCTGTAACCGTTGAACATTTGGGTGTCGATGCGATTTCTGGCGAGTAGCCCACCTGTGGTTATTCTACGCTCGCTGGCCTGGCTCCACCTTGGGTGCGACACGTTTGGATTCACGTTGGCGTAAAAGCCATACTCGTTGGCGGCCAGTCGATTCCATGTGGTAGGAGGCTTCTTGTCGGTCAGGTGAATTCTCACAATAGACTTAATGCTTTTAAAACCATACTTCCACGGTACAACAAGCCTGATAGGCGCGCCGTTTTGAGGTGGCAAGGTCTTCCCGTAAAGACCAACCGACATGAGCGTTAACGGGTGCATAGCTTCATCAAGACGCAAACCCTCTACGTAAGGGTAATCAATACCACCACCGGTAAAGCGGCTTCGTTGACCGGGCATTTGCTCAGGGTCGTATAGGGTTTCAAATGCCACATATTTGGCTGACATTAATGGATCGGCTTGTTTTAACAACGCCCCCAACTCAAACCCAATCCAAGGCACCACCATCGACCATGCTTCCACACAGCGCAAGCGGTAAATGCGTTCTTCAAGGGGAAAACGCTTTGTCAAGGCATCGTGATCAAGCTCAATGGGGTTTTTAACCATCCCGTCAACTTTTAACGTCCATGGATTAGTTTGAAATTCAGTCGCATTTTTGGCTGGTGCATCTTTAGATGTGCCAAACTCATAGAAGTTGTTGTAGCTGGTCACTTTATCTTCAGGCGTTTGGGTTTCCGTTATTTGAAACTTAGGGGGCTGACTAAACTCCAGCGCCTTTCCCTTAAACGCTGCCTTCTCTTCTTCATCTTCCCAAAACCAACCGGCAGCGCCTGCCGACTTCGCCAACAGCGTAGACGCTCCCACAAAGCCCATAGATTTGAGCAATGAACGGCGACTCTTGTAAACGTCTTCATTAGTTACGTCGTTATCAGTCAATTTTACTGAGGGTTTAAATGGTTTTGGCATTACGTCACCTAAATTATGATAAGACTATGAGAAATGGTCGTCACTTCGCCCAATACATTTAGCTACGTTAATGTAACGAGTAAGTTCAACATAATAAAAAAGACCGAGAGTACGGTCTTTTCATTTCAATTAATTTGGAAAAACAAAACAATCTACATTTGCAGACTATCTTGAATACCGCCTTGTTTAGGTGAAAAGATATTACTGTATAGGCGAGATGCGAATTCATCCGTCATACCCGATATATAGTCGGCGAGAACGCGCATACCATTGCCGCTCTCACAGGCCTTACGCCAGCGAACTTGAGTGTTTTCGGGAAGTAAGCGGTCGGGATCTGATGCAAAGGCTTCAAAAAGCTCCATAACCACCAGCTGTCCTTTGTATTCAAGAAGCTGCACATCGGGGCGGCGTATTACTTTGTTAAACACAAAGCGTTTGAAAAGCTCCAAGGCTTGTGCAAAATGTTCAGGCATTACGGCGTTGAACGCCAGTAACGGGTGAGCGAAACCCTCAACGCCTTTTATTTCAATAGCTGTAATAAAGCTATTTACCAGCGCGCCTATGGCATTTTTTCTTTCGTGATGTGCAGCGCTAAATAGCTTATTGGTTAGCACTTCTATATTGTCTGACAGCCACGGTACATCTAGCGCTTTTAGCGGCGTGGTTACATCCTCGACAAAGTGATGCTTGTCGACCATATCCATTACAATGGCATCTTCTAAGTCGTGAATGCCATAGGCGATATCGTCAGACAGTTCCATAATTGAGCAGTCGAACGATTTAAATTGCGTTTTACTGTGTGCATTCAGTTTTGCAGTAAACTGCATAAACGCATCTTTATCTTCATTGCTAAATGGCGCAAGTAGCCAGTCGAACAGGGGCTCATCGCAGCGAAACAGACCTTTTGGCGGATGCCAGTCGTGGGCTTTAACCTGACGAAGTGAAGCAGGGCGCTCGGGCGTAGGTCCTTTACTATGAAGGGCATCGATAAAATTCGGATATTTAACCAAGCCTAACACGCTTCTTCTACATAAATTCATGCCGTGATCGGCGGTATAAGGCTCTAGCTGAGTGATGATCCTAAAAGTTTGTCCGTTTCCTTCAAACCCGCCGTGTTGGTGCATCATGTAATTAAGGGCAATTTCACCACCATGGCCGAATGGGGGATGACCAATATCGTGAGCTAAGCAGAGGGTTTCGATTAACGTAGGATCAAGCGCTAACGTCGTGGCAATATCTGGAAATTTCACCCAAAGTTGGGCAGTAATACCGGTGCCAATTTGGGCGGCTTCTAGAGAGTGGGTTAGTCGAGTGCGATAGAAGTCGCTCAGCCCCACACCGAGCACTTGGGTTTTTGCCTGCAATCTACGAAAGGCAGCGCTGTGAAGAACGCGCGCTTTATCACGTTGATACGGATTGCGATGATCGCCGTCTCTTGTTTCGCTACGGGGTAAACGACGCTCGTGTAATGCTAATTCCCAATCGCTTGTTGCCAAAAAAACCTCGCTGCCTTGCTGTGTATGCTACTTCTATTCGTCAGTATAGTGATTTATGGGCTGTTAGCCGCCTCGCTCACATATCGTCTTGCGTAATTTCATCAAGACTTAAAGAAAAGCTTGGTACGTAACGCGTTAAGAAGTAGTCCACCTCTTCAGAATGATATTCTTTAAGGGTTTTATCTAATCTTTTCTTAGCCAGCTTAAACTCTTGGTTACCAGCAGCTAATTCTTCAAGCGTTTTTAGGTAAGCGCAAAGTACGTCTGCTGCTTTCACAATAAAAGCTTCTTCTTCACTATGGTAGTGATGATCAATAAGCGCAGCGTAGTCTTCTCGAAATGCTTCTGGTGCCATTTCAATTAGCTTGTTCTCTGCAATTTTTTCGATCTTTTTATATTCTTCTTTAATCGCAGGGTTAAAGTATTTCACTGGGGTAGGGAGGTCTCCGGTGAGTACCTCCGACACGTCGTGAAATATTGCCATGGTAGCAATACGATCAGGGTTTAGTGTGCCGCCAAAAAACTTATTTTTTATTAAAGCAAGTGCGTGGGCAACCATGGCCACCTGCAAACTATGCTCCTGCACATTTTCTGTGCGCACGTTGTGCATTAGCGGCCAACGATTAATAAGCTTTAAGCGCGCCAGGTGCGCAAAAAAGTGACTTTTATCAGACACGTTACGCCCCCTGTTTATACGTTCTAAAGAAGTTGCCAATACGGTGCAGCGCAGGCACCAATACATCGCTGTGCGGTAAAAATACTAATCGGAAGTACGTGCCTTCGGTCAGGTTAAACGCGCGACCGTGTACCAGCAGAATTTTTTCAGAGCTTAATAAATCCAGCACCATTTTTTCGTCGTTTTGAATGTTGAATTTTTTCTCATCTACTTTGGCGAAACAATACATGGCACCTTTAGGTTTAACGCACGAAATACCGTCAATGCCGTTTAGCATATCTGTCGTTACGTCGCGCTGAATGCGAAGGCGCCCGTTTTCTTTCACCAAGTCGTCAATGCTTTGATAGCCGCCTAATGCTGTTTGAATAGCGCTTTGACAAGGTACGTTTGCACACATTCGCATGGAAGATAGGATATTAAGCCCTTCAATATAATCAGACGCTAATCGCTTGTTGCCGCTTACTACAAGCCAGCCAGAGCGAAAGCCCGCCACACGGTAGTTTTTACTTAAACCGCCAAAGGTAACAAAAAACACATCGTCAGCCAGTGAAGCAATACTGGTGTGCTTTGCTTCATCGTAAAGAATTTTGTCGTAAATTTCGTCGCTAAATACAACAAGTCCGTGTTCGCGGGCAACTTCAACTACTTCTTGCAACAGGGCTTTGTCGTAAACTGCACCGGTAGGATTGTTAGGGTTGATAAGTACGATTGCGCGAGTTTTACTAGTGATTTTACTTTTTATGTCGTCAATATCTGGGAACCAGCCTGCTTGCTCGTCGCAGCGATAATGGACGGGTGAGCCTGACGAAAGGCTAACTGCTGCCGTCCAAAGCGGGTAGTCAGGACTTGGAATAAGTACTTCATCGCCATGATTAAGCAACGCTTGCATCGCCATCATAATTAACTCAGATACGCCGTTACCAATATAAACGTCGTCTACACGGATGTCTTTAATATTGCGCTGCTGGTAGTACTGCATCACGGCCACGCGGGCGGCATAAATTCCTGTCGAGTCTGAATATCCTTGAGACGTAGGCAGGTTATGAATAACGTCTTTTACGATATCGTCAGGGGCTTCAAATCCAAATGGCGCGGGGTTACCGATATTCAGCTTTAATATGCGGTGTCCTTCGTCTTCCATTTTGCGTGCTTGCGCAGCGATTGGGCCTCTAATGTCGTAACAAACGTTATCTAATTTATGTGAGCGAGATACAGTTTTCATGGTCTATCTGGTTGATTTACATACCCTGAGATTATCGCAATCCAAAGCCATATGCGATGGCCTTTTTGCAGTATTTCTGCTTTAAGTACTACTTTTTTCACCAAGTGGCTATTTATTGACCATATAACGAGATGAATGATCCGCTTGTCACTTAAGTATAAAATTTATGTTAATAACTTGTGAACTTTTCATTCAGCGCCTATCGTAATAGTAAGGCGTGTATAAAAAACGCGTTAGTAACAAACAGGCTAACAAGCAGAGGTGATAAGAATATGTCGCACCATTTCAAAGAAACACCAGAGAATGCAATCACGCAAAGTGGTATAGCACGCGTTATTCCCTGTAAAGAATTAGACGTTGGCGATCCAGTAAAGTGGCTGTCATTGGCATTACGAGACGCCATGCGGGCACCAGGTCTCACATTGTTTTATGGCATTCTTTTCGCGGTTATTCCGTGGTTCATTATGTACTTGGTTGAAATGACAGGTTGGCACTTAGTTATTTTACCCGCCATTGTTTGCTTTATGTTGGTAGGTCCATTTCTGGCTGCTGGTCTTTATGATGTGAGCTGGGAAATGGAGAAAGGCCATAAGCCCACGTTACGCCATTCTTTGCGTGCAATGCGCAGAAATGCGTTTAATGAGTGGGGCTTTGCCATTTTGCTTATAGTGATGATGATATTCTGGTTGCGTGTTTCATCGCTAATCCATGCACTTTATCCGCCTTATATCGAAAACGATTTAGAAAACTTGTTACCATTTTTAGCGCTAGGCACAATTGTCGGTGCAGGTTTTACATTGGCTATGCTTTTCATTACGGCGTTTACCCAACCAATTTTGATGGAACGCAAAGTTGACCTTGCCACCGCTGTATTAACCAGTGTTAACGCAGTGTGGCTTAATAAGGTGCCCATGCTTATTTGGGGGGCGATCATCTTTACCACCGTTGCGATTGGTTACGTAACCGGGTTTATTGGTTTTATCGTGTTAATGCCTATTATCGGCTACGCTTCATGGCATGCTTATATTGATGCCATTGAAACTAAGCGCGAACGCAAATATGAGTAATCGCCCACGCTTTCTGTAATTTAATTACGGAAATCGTGAGGTTTTCTGTACATTAGATGCGCTTTATCATTATATATTTTGTTAAAATTACAGTTTTAAGGCCCCTTTCTGGGGTATACAGTAAAAACCATGTCTATTTGCGTGTGAGTGAGTGACAGCCCTTTACTGGCAATACTTCTTGTTGATATGTAAAGCGTACATACTATGTATATTGGTGTGTACGCTTTTTATCCCTGAAGGCTTAGCAAGGCGATGGCATCACTGCGTGAAACCATCACCCTGCCAAAAGGGTATTTAAGGGAAGTGATGGTAAAGTAAAATAATAAAGCCACTCCTTACGCTCGCACAGCTCACTACTCGCTAGGCATTTATGATTTTTCTTGACCACCCGCTGAAAAACACGTTTCTGGACAGAAATCATTTAGAGTATTAGCTCCATTTCGACCGGTAGATATTAGGAAAACTAAGGGTATCGCTGCGTTAAATTAAGGGGGGAATGCCATATAAACCAACCTTCCGCAGACCATTTTCACCACCAAAACCCACCGCATACTAAAAATGCCATGTGGCATGAATCTCTCTTGAACACTATGTTATGTTTTGTTATCCCAATGGTCAGCACCTTCAAGAAGCACCTCGATTGTTTCTTTATTTTTTCCCGGATAAACACCGTTTTCTTGTAGAAGTACCAATAAAGGTTCAACCGATATGGCAGAAGAATATCCAAGCTCTTCAGATTGGTTATTTTTTGCTAATGATTCAGTAAGAACACCGAGTAAAAAGCCATACTCACTTAAAACGGGGCCTCCACTATATCCACCACGTCCCATGTTAGAAATGATGAAGTGAGGGTGTGGTCCATTATATTTATCAACAACTGCGTTAACTTCACCTTCCGAAGCAAGCAAAACAGGGCCATTTGAAAAAGGAATTGGCGGATACCCCATCAGCAATACTTTAGACAGAACTAGTTCGTCACCAATCCAGTCATCTAAATGCCCACCGATCTCAACATGATCAGTTTGAACAAAGCCCTCAGGAGCGCCAACAATAGTTGTGCGTGTTAAGTAGTGAGTAAGATTGAGGTTCGTCTTTATGATTGCTAAATCGACTCTATTATCGCTATGACAGATTATCTTTTCGATTTCCAAGTTTTCATGACAATGCTCAGAAACAATTTCTTCAATTTCTCCGCCATTTACTACGTGTGCGGCAGTAGCAAGCCAACCATCTCCGATATGAAAAGCTGAACCATTACTTAAATCACCACTTTCTGTTCTAACAGTAATGCGGACCATTGAGAATTTAAAGCTCTGATATAAATGAGTAAAATTTTTCACAACTATCCTTAAAAACATGTAGTCACATTAAGGTGAGCAACGCTACCATGAAACCTAACCACACCACTGTAAACACGAAACCCAACGATGGCATGAAAAATGTCAAGCGTTGGTAATCACTCTTAAATGCTTGTATGCCTGTACTAAAATAGTTCGAAAGACTTATGTTTAATGGCTTCAATCTTAGCTCTTAACTTAATCTTGTCATTCGCTTTTTTATACGCAAAGTCACTCATAAAAGTAACCAAGTGCTCAAGATCTTGTACGGTGGTTACCTTTACGAAAGATTTCTCTTTATTGACGTATACACGTGACTTTTTTTCGAGCTGTAAGAGCTCCACTGCATTGCTCAAAGTTCCTGTACTTTTAGTGTCCCAAACCATCAATCCAAAATCGCAATCTTGGGTCATGGCTAAGTCTTTGGCGGTAAAAAACGCCCTAGAACCGGGAGATGCGCTACTAACAATGTTTTTGATGGCCCAACGTCCTACATTGTTTCGGGGTTGTCCGCCAGTACAATATACCGTCACATTCTGATAGGATTGTTGCAGTAAAAACTCTTGTATCGAGGAATCCACACCATCAGCATCACCAACGATCACATCAAACCCAGCATCAATTATGTGTTTTAAGCGAAAACGCACGTTTTCGTCCAAATTTTTAATTCTCATTGAGCCTGAAATAAAAACCGTAGTCATTATCTTTTCCTAGTAGCTGTAGCAACAAATATTTTTTCAATCTTATCACATTGACGTAGTGTCTGAGTGGCAGCTTCTAATGATGTGCCAGTATCGTACAAATCATCAATTATAAGTACGTTGTAACCTGTTTCCGGCAACGTCTCTGCTATTACTTTATCATCGATCTCAAATGCCGCCATCAACAACTCTATACGTTCCTCACGACTGGCAATATCTTTCATTTGTGGTGTGGACTTTGATTTTACCAGTAAACCATTAATACAAAGCTTACCAGCGATATTACCGAGCTCTAACGCTATTTCTTGTACAGGTTGTTTGGGTCTGACTTTCGAAGGTGGCATAGCCACAATGAAAGAAATAAAAGGTAGTTTCGGTAAAATATTGTCCTTTATGCTTTGAGCAATATCAGCACACTTAGTAAAATCATCTCGGTATTTTAAGAGGAACACCGCTTCACCGACATCAGTTCTCACCGTATCAAACTGCGCATGACCCCACTGATTTTCACCAATATACGTACTACTTACAATGTGCTTATCAAGCGAATAACCAGAGTCCCAGACCCCTGCAATTTCTTTTACATTTACATCCATAATTACACTCCTAGCTTAACGTTGAAATTTATTATTCTTTGAAAGGCAAAACAACTTATTAACAAGCCTTCACCTTATGCAATAACACACTCATAAATTTCATCGATCATATTCCATTTAACTCATAAATATCATGAGCTTGATAGCATTATTTCAAAGTGTTTATGAGAAATGTATTTAATCAGCCTTATTAAAAACGAAACTCAAGCGATAAAATCACCATGACTCGTTATAACTACTCAAAAAAGCAGCAAGTAAAACTAATCCAAAATCACGTTAACAAGATATGAATGAATATTAGGTCTAACTCATAACGGGGCATAAACGAGTTTGAAATTGCTAACTCAACAGTTCCTTTAGGTAGCTATTCCGCTTATGAGAGTGACTAGGTGCCTCGGTGATCTGCTTCATATCATCACGACTACCAACGATATGGATTTCACTTTCCGCTCTCGTAATTGCCGTATAGAGCCATGCTCTATCTACTATTCTTCCGTTTTGCAGAGCGATGATGATGCGTGGAAACTGTGACCCTTGAGCTTTATGTAGGGTGATTGCGTAACCCAACTCCATGCAGTCGAGAACGGATTGTGTTATCTCGACCTTTTCACCTGTATCTAGCGTCACTTCACCGTAACTATCACCAGAAGGTTTGACGTTGGTTAGCATACCAAGTGAGCCGTTCTGAATGCCTTTGTCGTAATGATTCTGGGTAAATAACACCGCATCATTCATGCGAAGGGGTAAAAAGAACTTATCACCATTGATTTCGAACTCAAGGCTAGTGCTACCTGGGTTAACGGCTTGTTGGGTGAGTTTATTGATTTCTGATACGAGTGCCTTGGTTGGAGCCATGACGCGACTGTTTTCAGGACACTGTTGGTAAAGTTCACAACATACTTTGGCAATGTCTGTTTTACTGGTTTCGTGAAAATGTATTGCTCCCGTACTTAATCGATCAGGCACCACACCTTGATTGATGAGCTTTGAGTATTCGGGGATACCCGTTGAACCTTCCTGTCTCTTGACGATATCTAACATCGTATTAGCCACCGTTTTTGCTTCAACGATGTCTGCCAACACCTTGCCGCAGCCGATGGGTGGAAGTTGGTCGGGGTCGCCAGTGAATATCAATCGTACAGAGGGGTGAATGTGATTCACGAGACGATACATGGTTGGCAAGTCAATCATGCTTGCCTCATCAATCACCAGTAGGTGATTTGTTTTCTCTACACTGGGTTCTATGGGGTCTTCACGCAGCAATTTGGCAATGGTTGAGGTAACAAAACCGATGGACTCATGAAGTCTCATTGCAGCACGACCGCTGAGGGCAACGGCGTGTATTTCAAATCCAAGTTGATGGTAAGCCCTGAGAGCCGTTCTGAGTACCGTTGTTTTGCCTGTTCCTGCACCGCCCGTAATACAGCTTACCGAATTATCCAGACACGTTGTGACGGCTTCGGTTTGTTTAGGTGTTAATTCGTAGGGAAGCTCCGCAACCGCAGAGCAATACGCAGCATTGGCGTTTTCATCAAACAAGTCATTTCGCTTAATCAGTGTTTTTAAGCGCTTGGCAACGACACTTTCCATCAGAAGTTGCGCCGTTGGATGGTAGGCTCCTGTATCGGGATTTAAAATGTACTGAGCTTTATCATGACCTGATTGGAACGCCTGAGTGACCAGTGTTTTGTCTTTCAATAGTTTGTTGAGGTAAGGGCGCACATTGGCATGAGTGGTATAGGTGTGACCTTTTTCAATCTCCTTGCGAATCGCCATTTCCAGAGCAGCGCTGAGCCTTCTTGGGTCATCCTTCGCAACATCGCTCTTAAAATCCGTTACTTTGATAATATCTTCAATGGTACTGAACGAAAGACCAAAGCCCATCAAAGCATAAGGATTATCCTTAATTACCTCTATGGCGGCTTCACCGTGATGCTTGAGCAGCCGTTGCTGCACACTGGCGGGGATGCTGTACTCACTCATCCAGTTGCAATGTGCCAGATTTTTATATTTGGCGTACCCTTTAAAGAGTGCTTCCACTGAATCTTCACTCAGAATCGATGTCAGACGCTTTCTGGACTCTGGGGTGTCATTTCTCAGTGTGGCATGGAAGTCTTTACCCAAGAGCTGCCAGAGCGCCCTAGCTTTGCTTTCGCCAATACCCTTGAAGTCACTTTCTCTGGCGATAAAGCGTATCAGTTGCTCACCCGTTTCGGGCAAAGTGCATTTAACATGCTTGGGTGATTCATAGGTGTGCTGCTGCATCACATAATCGCCTACCTCCATATTTTCTATCTGGCGAGCGCCTTTGACAGACCAATGCTGACCCAGCGTTGGAAGCACAGGGATGCTATCGGGGTCGGCTTTGATGGTGACGTAATACTTGCCACTATTGGTTTTGTAAGAGTCTTTCACCAGCGGCACACCGCTGAATATCACCATCTTTGTCGAGCGATAAGGGATACTGGTGACACGCATTTGGTCTTCATACAAAGCGGTATTCATCGTGGCATCAACCCCATTTCGGACAAGGTTTCAGATAGCTCACCGAAGCACTCAAGTCGCTTTTCTAGCTCCCTGACCTTAGCTTTCAATTCAATGTTCTCAGCCTCTAATGATGATACTCGCTTTGAATCGAGAAGCTTTCGATTTGCAGTGTTATCGTAGGCTTGAGGTTTGCCCTCGCTCTTCTTGGCAGCGTCGGTCAACGGTGGCAGGACACCTTTACCGCGCAGCTCATCTTCTAAGGCTTTGAGTGCTTTCTTGAGGGCGGGATTTTGGTTTAAAGCCGACTTACCGCAACCCACACCTTTAGCAACCTCTATGCGGTTAAGCTGACCTCTGAACACGATTTGTTTAAAGTCATCGTCCGTCTGTGTGGCTTTCCAGACCTCAAATGCCTCAAGGTTTTGTTGCGCTTTCTGCTGCCCACTTGCCATCAGTCATCTACCTCACCCAATAGCTTGCGAAGCCCTGTGACAAAGCCTCTTGGGAATACTTCGCTGTTGTATTCCAAGTCTTTTACCTGACCCGCTTGGGTGTATTGCCAGTTGTTTGCCTCCATGCATTCATCTGAAATGGCATACGCTAAGGCTTTTTTCTCTGATTCGGTGAGTACGCCTGATAGGGATGGCAGCACTTCCACGCTTGGTTCTGCGGTGGTATCAAACTGGTGTACTGGGCGCTTGTCGATGGTAATATTGGCGTGTTGCTTGAGCAAATTAACCTCTTTACGGTAACGGTTACGCTCGGCAATGATTTGACCAAACAAGGCGCGTACCGCTGGGTCTGGGATGCGCTCTAACAGTTTATTATCCGCAGGGATGGATTTAGACCTAGAGGTGTTGGATAACGGTTTTTTGATACTGGTATTGCATTTTGCCGCCCATGCTTCGATGAGTGTTCGGTAGTGCTTATTACGAGTAGCACGCAAAGCCTCATACGCCAATCCGCCATTTTCGGCAGAAACTCGCCCAATTTGCGTAATGGAGAAATCGCGCTGACCTGATTCCACATAGGCTTTCAGCGTATCGTTGAGCTTATCGAGGTTTTGCTGCGTGCGAGGTACTTTGCCATCTTTTAAGTCCGCCAGAATGACATCAATATCGAGTTCCATTAGTCCTCCAATAAGTTCGGTAGTGTGATGCCATCTAGGTGAATGGCTTTATCAGTCAGTGCATGAATACCCTGAGAGAACAGCTTGTTATCGTTCAGGTATTCACCCGCCTCGATGTAGTTAGCCACCTTGCGGTAGCCTTCAAGTTTGTCGTCAGGGTCGGCGATTTTTGCCATTTGGCGTAGCATCGCATTGGCAGCAATGAGCTGTTGTTTGTCGTCCATTTCCATGAAAATCGGCTCAAAGCCTTTTTTCATCAGCACACGGCTGAGCTTGCGTGAACGCTTTTCTATGGCAGGAGTTTTACGCAGCTCGTCCTGCAAATCAGGGTAGAATTCAGCGTCATCACAAAGCAGGGATAGATGCAGCAACTCTGAGTCGGTTTCGATAAACTTCAAGGCATGGCTGACATCTTGCTCAGAGCCAACCGCAATCAGCTTATCTTTGCTGTCATCTTTATTTCTTGTTTCTTCAACGCGAATGATTTTATTGATAAGCTCAAAACACGCAATCCAGTCTTTTGTATATTCATCGGCTTCGACTTGCTGTTTTTCATAGCGGCGCTGCAAGGCTTGCAGTTCATCGTGTTTGATAAACGGCTTTCCTTGCTCTTCACAAAAGAACTGCTCGTCTTTGAGGTTTTCCAGTTCACCCTCGATTTCCACAGAGAGGTTAGCGGCCTGATACGCTTTGTAACTCAGTTGATTGAAGTGGGCATTGAGTGGCTTAAGATAATAAGCTTCGGTAATAAACCAGCGGCAGCGGATACAGTTTTCAGGGCCATGTGGCACACTGGCATAAACGCGATTTGCAGCGGCTTTTGCATCTTTAGTCAACTCACCACCGTTCCAGCACCCGCCAAGGGTACTGACTTCATCCGATTTCACGGTGTTACCACCTACCAAACACAAGCCACACGAGCGTTCTTCCCAACCTATCGGATTACGATTAACCAGTGCCGCCTGAATGCTGTCATCGCGGTGATACACCATCTTGCACTGAATTTGTTCCATTGAGGCATCCTTAAGGAAGTTGCGCACTGTTTGTTTGGATTTGGCATCCAATTCACCATGCGCTTCATCCATTTTCTCTGCCATCACAGACGGGGTTATTTTGTTGTAATAAACGGTCATCAGCAGGCGTGTATGCCCAGCTAAGAGCTTAGAAATCACGGGAAGTGGCAATTGCGTGTCCATCGTATACGCCGTGATGAGTGAGACTCGCAAACTGTGTAAAGGAAAGAGTGTGGCAACCTTATTCCGTTCTGGCGTACCCTCTGGGTAGTCCACAACCAGTTTTAAACGTTCTCCGTTATCCAAGGTATTGCCTTGCTCTGCGAGGTGATTTTCTAGCGTCAATAGGAGTCGATACCATAAAAATGTATGAGATATATCTTGGACTGGCTTGTATTTATCTTCTCCTTTGGCTGCTGCATCACGAAACAGAAAGGTAATTTCCCCCATACTTTCTTGCTGTTTATTCGATTTTTTAAAACCAAAGTGCTTTTTGAGCAGGGTGGTGCAATCGGTGGGCTTTGCAATCGGATTGTATTTTTCTTGCCAATTACGCAGTTTTTCTAGCCAATATAGCACTTCCTCGTTTTGCCAAGGGATGATGTAACCACGCTCTAGCTCGTTTTTGTTCTGGTCAGCGGTCTTGTTGGTGTTTATATACAAGCCTGTAGAATACAGTCCTGTCATGGTGTCGTGAATGCGGCGGAAGATACCTTTACCGAACGGGCGTTTTTCACTACCAAGTGCAAAATCATGCTTGGTATTCACTACCCATTGACCTTGGTCATAACGCCATGTATCCGCTTCACCACTGTCGAGCATCCGTACCTGATAGGTACGTAGAGGCAGATGGAGCTTCATGAAAATAACCATCGCTTTGACGGGCGACCAAAGTTGGTGAACGGTTATTTTCTTGTTCCCTTCACCTTTAATATAGCGAGTCACTTCTTTGCTGCGCCACACGCAATCAGGGTCGGATTTATCAATCAGCTCAGGCTCCACTTCAAACCAATCACCATTACTGCGACCTACATTTGTTTGACCTGTCTGCTGCTGCGCCCATGTCCAGTGCTTGAAGTGGCGATAGTGATAGGCAGGCAGCAGGGTTTCACCCTCTTTAAGATTTTGCTCAATGACGGCCAGTTCAACTTTGTCAGGCAGTGGACAAAGGATTTGGCGCAAGTCCTGAATGTAGCGATACGGCAAAGGGTTACGCACAGTTTCGGTAGCGGAGTTTTGTCTTTTGATTTTGTTGATCGGATTTTGAAACAGCGGCACTAGATTGCCATTGTCATCTTCTTCCGAGAATATTTTTTCAATAACAAAATCGATGAAATTACATGGATAATTCACGCCCTTTTGGAGCGTAGCAGGGTCGTTTAGTGTAGTTTCAAGCAGTGCTGTCAACTCCTCACCAGAGCATTGATGCCCTTGGTAGCCCTTAAAAAACAAATCTATATTGCCAATGGCATAGGGTGCATATTCAGCAACATAGGACTCAAAGAAGGTGCTTAACGCCTTCCGCTTGTGCTGAACGCCAGATTTTTGTGTCGCCATCCACTCTGCTGCCAGTTCCTGCCATTGCTGCCATTCCGCACCGTACGTGGTAATCATCCAAGAGAAGGTTAAATCCGATGAACGTCCGTCATGTTTTTTGCCTTTAACTCGCGTCATTATTTACCTCTCAATTTGGGATGTTTACCAGTGAAATAACCCTGCGGGTCGATGTCATCAAAACCATATTCTGCGAGTGTTTTCCAATCCAATGCTTTGACTTTGGAGTTAGGGTTTGCCAGTTGCAGTGTGGCTTGGGTCAGTTCATCAGAGATTTCCTGCTGACCTTTGCCTGTGTAGGGGATTTGTGAATCTAAGGACTTATGGTGCATACAGCCTCGAATCACCAACGGGTTCAATCCAGAGCGTTCTAATCGTCTACCGTAATTATGACGATGCCCGTGAGGGTCTTTACCTTCAGCCTTGCTTGGTTCTAAATCTATGCGCCTCAAGCCGTTGGCGTAGTTATCATGGAAAGCGTTGATGGTGTAAGGGTTGCCTAACGCGCTGTGATGAAACGAAATAAACGCATAAGGATGGTGACAGTCGATGCTGACGCGGTACTTTTGATAGTTTTTCCAAAGTGACATAAACACTTTGCCATAGTCGGTGGGAAACCACTGAACCTGTATGTAGTTGTCTTTATGGTCAGCCACACGGTTCTTCCAACCAAGATGCGCGGTGCCTTTCATACGCTGGCGAGGGATACGCGCATACTTTTCTTTTAAGTACGTCTCTCTATTTTGATTTTTAGAACGAACTTCAGGGTCATTTGGCGCTTTGCCATCGACTTCATTGTAAATTCGAACGATTGCACTATCTGGGTTATAGGGGTCTTCAAACACATCTGTCACCCAAAGTGTTAAAGCTTCACTTTCGCGTAACCCACCACCGTGCATGAGCAGGAGTATTAATTTGTCCCTGAGTGCCACGCGTGGATCGCTCGCTCCACCGATGCCATTCATATAAAAATCTTCCCAATGCTTTTCAGGAAAGGCGATAGCATCATCTTCGGTTTTGGTGAGTGGTGTGCGCCCCTTAATAGTTCGTGCCTTACGGATGGTTTTATTGACGGCCTTTTCTTCAATATGACCAAGGAAGTCATTTTGGTTTTTTCGATACCATGCGGCGTAGTTCAATCGCTGCTCATGAGGGGTGGCATCACGCAAGGGGTTCATTGACACAGTGCTTTGCTTGTCTGCCAACCAGTCGGTAAATGCCGTCAGTCGGTGAATATGCTTATTCACGTTACTGGTTGAGCTTGGCACCCAATATAAACCAGAGGGGTCAAGTCCATCCTCACCAATCGTTCCTGTATACAACCGCTTAGAAAAGGTCTGGAAGAGCAACTTCGGATCGTCAAACAACCCTCTATTGGCTTCCATGTAATCCAACAATAAGGACACCGCTTGAAGAAATCCATTTATGACGGAGTTACTCTTACCGTCCGCCTCTAGCTTGAGTAGGTAATCTGTGACCGTACTTAACTCTCCTTGCTCAGTTAGCAAGATAGGCAGTTGGCTTTTAATACCTGTATTGTCTTCGACAATCGTCGCTCTGACTTTTACTGATGACAAACCAACCTTCCGTGTACACATTAAACATACAATACACTATAGTCCTACATGACTCCTCGGTCAATAAAAAGGCAGATTTCTCTACCTTAATACACAATATACACCTTTTAAGTTACTATATATAACAAAAGGGGCCTTTTTATACTTAAGTCTTATATTTCTTTCTTCCTACAAGTTCCATCGCTAGATATATTAGTAATATGTAATCTAAATTAATCTCGATAAAACAGTGATTTAGCCTAGTAACAATGGTGTAACAAACTGATTTACCACACATTTACCCCCATTACACAATCATTCAACAGAAAAGTTTTAATTCTTGATGCATAAATAAAGGGCGTTGAGCGAATTGTTGATTGTTCAGCTTTGTTCAACCAAAAACTAAGAGTTTGCCACAAACTTGATTAAAGCCTTTATCTACACATTGAGGAATTAAACATGAAACCAGTTAAATCGAAACTAGCCAACGCGGTAAAAGTGCTAGCTGTAACTGCAACCGCAGCATTTAGCGTTAACGCAACTGCCGCAGCACCGCAAAAAGACATACGCTTTGTAGGCGAAACCCAATTTGCAGGGTTTTGTAAAGCTGTGATAAATGATGATGTTAGAGTACTTCGCTCTAGTCTTTCACGTAACGTAGGTCGCATTGGTGCTAGTCAGCGTGAAGTGTTGCGTATGGTAACGTCTGAAGAAGGGTTGACGTGCAATGGCAGTAGCCTAATTGAGTTTTCAGTTGAGCGTCACGCTGATGCCGTACATGAATATCTGACATCGCGAAGCTAAGGCGTGGTAGCGGTTACAATAAATCCAGAAAAAGCGGGCTAGCTTGCACTCATCGTCAATCACGTTGACGTAAATGGTGAAAACTAGACCCGCTTTTTGTCTTACTTTTTGCTTTAAAACGCGCCTTAATTAGCGATTTTAATGTACGTGGCTACACGCGCTTTACTGGTTTTAAACAAACGTTGCGTTTTAAACCTAAGCTTTAGTAGCAACACGTAAGCAAGTGGTACTAAGAACAAGCTGGTTAGCGTTGAGAATACTAGCCCACCAATGATTGCAATGGCCATTGGTGAGTAGGGAGGACCGTCGCCACCAATTCGAGTACTCCCCATCGCAAGTGGAATAAGCCCTAGAACTGTAGTGGCTACTGTCATCAGAATAGGCCTGATACGTGTCATACATCCTTCAATCACTGCGTCATACAGCGACAAGCCTTCATTAATTAGCTGATTAATTCTGTCTACCAATACGATGCCATTGTTAACCACAATACCCATCAGAATCAGCATGCCAATCATCCCCATGATAGACATAGATGTGCCTGTAACCATGAATGCCCAAAAAACACCTGTAAAGGAAAACAGTAGTGACGTAATTACAGATGTTGGAAGAATTAGCGATTCAAACAGCGCGGCCATCACAACGTATATCATGCAAAGCGCTAATAGCATATTCATTTGCATTACGGCATTGGCTTCATCCTGGCGAGAGAAGCTGCCGTCTAGCGTCCACTTATAGCCTGTCGGCAATTCGATATTAGCTAATGCTTTTTCTATGCGTTCACGAGCTTGTTCGGTGGTGGTTTCACCCTCTAGATTTGCACCAATAGCTAGCGCTGTTTGACGATAGTTGCGGTTAATTTGCGAAAGCTGTGGCACCACAGTGAAATCTGCAATCATGTTCAGCGTTACCGATTGACCCTGCGTAAACCCAATATTGATGTTCTTAAGTTCGCTTAGCGAGGCTTGAATATCGCTGCCAAACTTAAGCTGCACCGCCACTTCTCCGGCGTCACCATAGCGGAATGTACGTAAATTACTGCCGCGTAGTGCCGTAGAGATAAGTTTAGCCACATCGTTTACTTGTATGCCAAAGCGGTTTGCTTTCTCTCTGTCTATGCGTATTTGAACCTCATCACGGGTAGATCCCGTGTCGGCTTTTACATCTTCCAGCCCTTCTATAGTGGAAAGAATAGGGATGATCTGCTCTGAAATATTTAGCAAGGTTTCTGAAGACTCGCCCAACAGCGTTACTCTCACGCCACCACCGTTGCCGCTATCCCACTGGAAAGAGGGGCGAGCACGCACGAATGAAGGCATGTTTTCACGAATATCCTCCTTAATTTTACCCACACTTACGGGCAACTGGTCATTAAGCGTGATACCGCTTACTGCATGGCCGGCAGTAAAATAGGTATACACCTGCTTAATATGAAAGCGTTCTTGGTTTTCATAAAGATATGCTTCCATTTTATTTACGGTTTTTTCCACTTCATCCAAGGTGAAGTTTTGTGTCACATGGTAATTAAGCCAAATGCGCTCTTGGTTGTCGTTACCCTCATCGTCAGACGTTACCACCTGCATAGGCACAAAGGTCGATGCCAGGATAAATAACGCGATAACGCAAGTTACACCCTGGTGTTTCAACATCCAGTTAAGCGCACGACCATAGCCTTTTATGTAGGACGGTGTTTGAGGCGTTTTTACAACAGGGATCTTTACCTTAGTTGTCAGTAAGGGAATCAGTGTTTTAGCAATGAAAAGCGACGCGAACAGAGATATACAGATAGCCACAGCAACGTGCTCTAGGAAAATAGTCACGTCTATTTTTACCCCAATAATATTAGGTAAAAACACTATTGCCGTGGTTGCAGTTCCGGCAATGACTGCAAGACTGACTTTGTTTACACCAATCTGGGTGGCTCGCTTAATGTTCCCCTCTTGTTGGCGTTCTTGAAATACGCTTTCAGTGATCACAACGGCGTTGTCTACCAGCATACCTACCGCTAGCATGAGGCCCATTAACGATAAGATGTTGAGTGTATAACCTAATAGATACATCACACCTAAGGTAATACAAATCGAGAATGGCACTGAAAGCACCACGATTAAGGTGGTGGTAAGCTGGCGCAAGAATAAGTACAACACTATAATTGAAAGCAACGCACCTAAAAGGCCAGCGTTTAGCAAATCGCTCAGCGACGAAGTTACGCTTTTCGCGGTGTCGTCCATTACAAATAAACTAATGCCTGTAAACTCAGGGTCTTCTTTGGCTTTTTCGATAACCTTCATTACCGCGTCGGAAACTTCTACAAGATTGCTGCCCGATTCGCGAAATACGTTAAAGCCTACCGCAAAGGTGCGATCTAAATGACGTCCTTCATTGCGTTGAGGAAGCTCGTAAGTCACGCTGGCAATATCAGACAAGCGAACGCTGCGGGTAACCCACATATTTTTAAAGTCGTTTACATCGGTAAATTCGCCAGTTGGGTTAACCAGAATTTTTTCACCGTTATTGTACATATAGCCCGCGGTTAGCGAGAAGTTGGCGTTTTGAAGCTGCTGCTCTAAGCGTGTACCGTCTATTTGGTAGGCCGCCATTTTCTTAGGATCTAAGCGAATAGTAATTTGACGCTTCATGGTGCCGTATAGCTCAACTTTCGATACACCCGGAACGCGCTCTAGCGGACGCTTAAGGTTACGCTCAAGCAAGTCGTAGGCATTTGATAAGTCGCGGTCGCTCGATACACGCAGCTGGAATATAGGCATATCGTTGGTGTTAAATTTATACACCATGATCCGCTCTATATCGTCAGGGAGTTCGTGGCGAATAGCGTCAATCTTCTCCCGCGCTTCAATACTTTTGGCTTTAAGGTTTTCATCCCAGTCGAACTCTACAATGACCTCAGCCATATTGTCGTACGACCGCGCCCTTAAGCGCTTTATCCCCGACATGGTAGCAACAGCTTCTTCAACCGGACGGGTTATCATCGTTTCAATCTCTACAGGCGTTGCATCAGGGTAGGGGATCTGCACTACCATTTCTGGAATATCAATCCCAGGGAATTTCTCTAAAGGCAATAAGCGGCCAGATACAATGCCGAACAGCAACATAGACAAAAACAGCATTCCGATGGTAACGGGCTTATTTAACGCAAAGCGTGCAAGCGAGGCGCCTATACCTGCAATTTTTGAAAGGTGCGGCTGTGAAGCTATATCTGTCTCGCGTTGATTCGGTTCACCTATTTGGCGCTTTTCAGTATGGGTTTCAGAACTGTTATTAGCGTTGTGAGAAGGTGTACTCATAGTACACCTCCTTTCGACATCGCTCCTTCGTCACTAAAGCCCGCATTAGTGTTAACAGACGTTTTCTGCGCAACGTTTTTCTTCACGTCGAACAGGCTGTAAAGCACTGGCAGTAAAATGAGGGTGAGCAAGCTTGCAAACAGAAGGCCGTAAATAACAGTGATGGCCATTGGCGTGCGAATTTCAGCACCTTCACCAAAACCAAACGCCATAGGCAATAAACCTAGTACCGTAGTAAGTGTGGTCATCACAATAGGGCGCAGGCGGGTCTTTGCAGCATCTAGAATAGCGGTGTCTTTATCTACTCCTTGACGGCGTAACTGATTTATACGGTCAACTAATACAATAGCGTTGTTTACTACAATACCGCACAGCATAATCAAACCGATAAATACCACCACGTTTAGCGGCGTATTGGTAAGCCACAATCCATACACAGAACCCGCGCCAGCTAGCGGCACTGCGAATAAAATAAGCAGAGGGTGCAGCAGCGACTCAAACTGAGACGCCATAACCAAATACACCATAAACACGGCAAGTGCTAGGGCAAACTGTAGCGAACGGAAGCTGCTTTGCATGTCTTCACTTTGTCCAGTTACTGTTGCACTTAAAGATAGAGGAAGTTGGGTTTCATCAATGACTTTATTAGCAACGGCAACTGCTTCATCAAGCTTACCCTTGGCTAAATTTGCAGATACCAGCGCTACACGCTGCTGTCCAACGCGGGTGATTTCGCTAGGACCTACACTCATGTACACGTCTGCAACTGCACTTAATGGAATAGGTTGCGCAGAGCCTGGATTAACAACAATGGCGCGCACGCTGGCGATGTCATCTCGCTGGTTTTCTTGGGTTCTTACTAGCACATCTACCTTTCTGTCTTCAACACTATACTGTGTAGCGACACGGCCACCTACTTTGGCCGCAATAAGCTGAGAAACGGTTGATGCATCAAGCTCAAGGCGAGCAAGTTTGGCGTGATGGAAGGCTATTTTAAGCTCTGGGTTTCCGTCACGAATGCTGGTCGTTACGTCTGCAAAATTATTAAAACTGGCTAGCTTGGTAGCAATGGCGTCGCCATACTGCTGTAATTGATTGAGGTCGTAACCCGCAATTTCAATTTGAATAGGCGATGCAAAGCTATATAGCTCAGGCTCTGAAAACGTTGCCTGAACCTGAGGTTTAAAGGCTAGATGATCGCGAAGGGCACGCTTTACCGCGTCCATATCGGAAGCTGTCGCCGTAGGCTGCATGACAATGTTTAAGCGGCCCCAATGATCGCCACCCTGATTAGGCGCAGCGCTTATAAGGCTTCCCGTACCAGACATGGCATAGGTGCGAAGCACCTTGGTTTCGCCGCCATCATTGTTAATTACTGCAACCGCAGCAAGCTCGCTGATAATAGCGTCGGTACGCGCTAGTGGCGAGCCCGCAGGGAGGGTCACTTCTACCGAAAATTCTCCTTGTGACAGGGTAGGAATAAGTTCCATACCTAGTTTTGGTACAAGCATTATCGCGCCAGCAGCAAGAATAAAGGCAGTAGCTAACACCAGCGCTTTGGCTTTAAGACTTACGCGCAGCAGTTTTTCATAAGCAGAAGCGAGAAGGTCAAACGCTTTATTAAATACCCAAATAAGTGGTTTAAAGGCAACGCTTAATAATTTGCTGACGATATGCCAAGCGCCAATCACCAAGGTGACCAAAGCTGCAGGTAAAAATACAAAGATAAGTCTGAATACCCAACGGATTGGTAGGGTAAGGTAATACATAACTTTGCCAAACGTTGACGTAGGAGGAGTAGGCGCTGGTGTAGTGAACACCTCTTCGTGATCGAGCTGTTGCTTTTTCTTCTTGTGTGCCATCGCAGGAATTAGTGTAAGCGCGACAACAAGCGATGCAGCTAAAGCGAACGACACGGTCAACGCTTGGTCTTTAAACAGCTGACCTGCAATACCTTCTACAAATATTAGCGGCACAAACACGGCCATAGTGGTCAGTGTCGAAGCCACAATTGCGCCAGAGACTTCTTTTGTTCCTTCGCTAGCGGCAGATGCCTCAGTGTCTGTGGCTTCTGCCGTCGTTTTTTCATTAGCTGTAGCGTTATCGCTTCCAGCCACTTTTAATTTTTTATGGCGATCGATATTTTCAAGCACAACAATGCTGTTATCTACTAATAATCCAACAGCAAGCGCGATACCACCTAAGCTCATCATGTTTAAGCTTATATCGTTGGCATACATTAGATTAAAGGTAGCAATTACTGATACCGGAATAGAAACCGAGATAATAACGGTAGCCCAGAAGTCTTTAAGAAAAAGATACAGCACTAACATGGCTAAAATACCGCCCATCACTGCCGCTGATTTTACGTTATCTATAGCTTGCTTAATGAACACGCTTTGGTCATAAATTTCGCTAAGCGTGTAGTTTGAAGGCAAGTTGTTGTTGACCTCATTTAACCGGCTAGCCACTTTTTGCGCAACGTTAACGGCATTAGCATCGCCTTCTTTATAAATGGCAATTTCAATGCCTTCATTGCCGTTAAAGCGCGTTACCACATCACGATCTTTATAAGCACTCTCAACCGTTGCCACGTCTTTAAGTTGAATGTTTCTGCCTTCAAAACGCCCAATGAAAAGGTTTTCGATATCGCTCAGTGTTTCAAACTGATTCAGGGTTCTGACCAAAAACGCCTGGGCTGCGTTATCAATTCGACCGCCCGCCGCGTTGATGTTTTCGGCACTGACCCGGTCAATAATTCGGGTAATGGGAATAGACAGCTGACTGGCTTTCTGCTGGTCGATAAGAATGTGTATCTCGTTTTCTAAACCACCGCCAACGCGCACGGCTGCCACACCCTCTACTGACTCTAGCGCTCGTTTTACTTGCTGTTCGGCATATAAACGTAATCGCTTCATTTGCGCTACGCTTAAACTTGACGTATCGCTTTGTGCCGTCAGCCCCAGTTTAATTACCGGGTCTAGACTTGGGTTAAAACGAAGGAGTCTTGGCTTTTCTATATCAAGGGGAAGTTGTAAAACATCGAGTTTTTCGCGCACTTCTAAGCTCGCGAAATCCATGTCAGTACCCCATGCAAATGAAAGCACTACGTCAGACTGGCCTGCGCGCGATGTGGACGTAACTTTACGTACGCCTTTTACTACGCCAATGGCTTCTTCAATGGGTTTTGAAACCAGTTGCTCGACTTCGCCTGGCGCTGCACCGTCGTAGTCAGTACGAATGGTGAGAGTAGGGTAAGATAAGTCAGGCAGTAGGTTAACCGACAGTCTGCCTAACGACACCATACCAAATAGCAATACCGCAAAAGTGAACATACTAACGGCAACAGGGCGCTTTACAGCAATATCTACAATACGCATTGTGTGAGTTCCTTGTTGGGCCGAATTAGCTGTTAACTACTTCAACAGGGGCGCTGTCTTTCAAGTTTTGGTGGCCTGCGGTAACCACTTCTTCATTACCGTTTAAACCATTAATAACTTCAACGACTTCGTTGTTTTCAAAACCTGTAGAAATATCAACTTTTTTAACTTTGCCGTTGTCGACAACGAATACACTATGATTATTATCGATGGTAACTAGCGCTCTACGAGGCAACAACGTGGCGTTAGCATGTGTTGCGTACTCAAGTGACACATCGGTAAACATGCCGGCTTTAAGTTTGTTATCTTCGTTAGGTACTTTTAAGGTTACTTTGAACGTGCCTGTGGTCGCATCGATGACCGGGCTTATACGTTCAACACTCGCGGTGATACTTCTGTCGCCTAAAGCCGCCACGGTAAGCATTGCACCTTGTCCAATCACTACGTTAGGTAGCTCATTTTCAGGCAGATACACAATGCCTTGAAGATTACGTTGCTGAACGATATGGAACATTCTCTCCCGTTGGAACGATTCAGTCAGGTTACCTACTTTTGCGTTTCGCTCTGCAATGTATCCATCAATTGGGGCTGTGATAGTGGCTTCTTTCAAATCAAGTTCAGCCAAGCGTACAGATGCTTTTGCTGATTCAAATTGCGAAGTGAGCTTGTCGTAAGTGTCATCGCTGATAAGCTTTTTAGAATAGACTTTGTTGACCTTTTCTAGTTCGCTTTCAATGCCAGCTAAATCAGCCAAAGCTTTTGATAAGTTCAGCTCGTAGCGGCGTTTATCAAGCTGTGCCAGTACCTGGCCTTTTTCAACATAATCACCTTCTTCTACAAAAATTTTTTCGATAATTCCAGATGCTCGCGCAACCACAAATGCTTCTTCACGGGCTTCTAAAATAGCGGTTGTATCGTAAGTGGACGTAATGTCGCCAGTAACAATGGTTTGGGTTTCAACGGGAATAGCAAAAACGGTTTCTTCAACTTCGGTGGCGTTGGCTTGGTCGTTAATGGCATCAGCATCAGAACATGCTGTCATCGAGAGAGAGAGGGCAACAATACCGCTTCCAACAAGTAATTTGAGTGATGTTGGCGAAAACGGTAATAAAGAACGTATTGGTGAAAAAGAGGTGTTGCTGTGCGTTGTAGTTTCCATGGTCAATAACCCTAACGTAATTGTCGTTATATAATAATGACCATATACAGCAGCTAATATGCCAAAGATGTTAACTAATGTTAATTGTTAATTATTTCAATAAGTTACGAGTGTAACAAACAGTTTCAACGAAAAAGCCAACCCAAGTGGTTGGCCTTTTCTACTAATGCCTAGCGAGAATCGCTAAAAAGAGGCTGGTTCTACTATAGTTTATTAAACCAAAGTATAGCTTGTAGTGATCTCAACATTACCCGTTAGCATTAACATGACGGAACAGTATTTTTCTGCAGAAAGCTGCACAGCGCGAGCAAGGGCCTTTTCACTAATGCCTTCACCTGACACCGTGTAATGCGCGTGAATTTTAGTAAATACACGAGGCGGCTCTTCAGCGCGTTCAGCTTCTAATTCACAGTTGCAGGCTTCAATGTTAAAGCGCCCTTTTTTAAGAATGTCTACCACGTCAATACTTGAGCATGCACCAACTGCCAACAGCACTGACTCCATCGGAGATACAGCCTTACCGCTGCCGTCCATCACCGTTTTGTAACCGCTGTCTGTAGTTCCTGTAAAAGTTAAATCTTGATCCCAAGAAACACGTGCTTTCATTGTTTGTCCTAATGTCATAAAAATAAAAAAGGAAGCTGCAAGACAGGCCAGTTTAGCGCTTCAATGCAGCTGTGACATGTGCGTTTATTTGTTAAGGCGAACAGCATCTGGGCTAAGCGTGATTTTCTTTTGCTTATATAACGCCCCTAACGCTTTTTTATACGCCGCTTTACTCACGTTAAAATGAGAGTAAATGGCTTCTGGCGCACTCTTATCTGTTAGCGTAGAAATCCCACCATGAGCTTCTAAGTCATCCAAAATGGCTTGTTGAAGTGCATCACGGCCACCTTTGTCTATGCGCTGAAGGGCTACATCCACCTTGCCATCGTCACGAATTGTTTTAATTACCCCTTCAGTAGCTTGCCCGACTTTAAGTGGCTTAAAGGCATCGCTATGGAAAATAAGACCTAAGCTTTTTTCATTGATAACGACCTTAAAACCTAAATCAGTTTTGGCATAAACCAAGCATTGCACTGTGTCGCCCTCGTTGAGATAGGCACTACTTTCCTTTAGAAAATAGTGAAGCTTGGTAGCACCTAAAATACGCTGGGTTTTATCATCAAAAAAGGTGTGAACAACATAGTACATACCTGGATTGACAGGTTGGGCCTGGTAGTCGTTGGGCATTAAAAGGTCGTTGTCTAAACCCCAGTCGAAAAATGCACCAAAGTTAGTGGCAGATACCGCTTTAAGTACCTTAGTTTCACCAACTTGAATCAAAGGTTTTTTGATAGTGGCATAAAGATCGCCGCGCTGATCTGTGGCTACAAATACGTCTATCTGTTGTCCTTCTGCGAGGGAAGTTTCTACTTCGTCAATCGCAAGGGTCACAGTTTGCAGCTCTTCAGCATCATCTATTTCTATTACGCAGTCGTTTTCGTCGTTGTTTTCGACAAGTGGCGCTAAAGCGTAGCCAAAAGGGTATTGGGCTACGACGCGTAATGTATTAATTTTTCCAATATTTATCATCAGCACTGACTTTTTAAAAAGAACAGGTAACATGATACTGGAATGAACGTAAGAGCTAAACCATTATGAAGTTAAATTGCGATTTAGGTGAGAGTTTTGGCGCATGGTCTATGCCGGTGGAAGCGGCCATTATGGCAGAAATTGATCAGGCCAACATTGCATGTGGTTTTCATGCGGGTGATCCGTTAGTCATGAAGCAGGCTATTCTGTCAGCTAAACAACATGACGTGGTCATAGGTGCCCATCCAGCCTATCCAGACTTACAGGGATTTGGTCGCAGAAGTATGGCGATTGCTGCTGATGAACTCAGCGCTATGATTCAATATCAAGTAAGTGCATTGAGTGGAATGGCAAAGGTTTGTGGGGCCAACGTGAGCTATGTGAAACCTCATGGCGCCCTTTACAATGACATGATGAAAGATACAGCTGTCATGCGCACAGTAATGCAAAGCATAGCCGAAATAAATATGCAGTCGTTAAATTCGCCCCTCGCACTAATGGTACAGGCTACGTCGCAAAATGCAGCGATTAAAGAAGCTGCGCAAGAGTGGGGGCTGCCGTTGTATTTTGAAGCATTTTCAGACAGGCGTTATACCGATGAAGGTTTACTGCAATCTCGCTTGATCGAAGGTGCCGTGTTAAGCGAGAGCGACGCATTGCTTCAAGCTAAACAACTTATATCATCGGGAACAGTAACGACAGCCTCGGGAGCAACACTTGCAATAGAAGCGGATTCTCTGTGTGTACATGGTGATACTAAAGGGGCGGTGAATATTGCAAAGAAAATCAGAACATTTCTATAAACCTGCCTCATAAAAAACACATTTTACAAGAACAATACAAGAGGCTGTTACCCATTGTTGTGCTGAGAGTGGTATATCTAAAACTAAGTACTCAGAACCAAGCACTGACAGCCGTTTAAATAACAAGGACAGTAGATGCAAGCTTTCGGTCGCATTAAGCGAATAGTTACAGCAAGTGCAGACGCCATTATTTTGTACTTTGATGGCGCAAACCTGGACGACGCGAATAATGCCTGTCATCACATGCTGGCAGCGATAGATAGCAAAAAGGGAAGCGATTCGTGGGCTTGGCTGCGTGAGTGTGTGCCTTCTTATGACAGCCTGTTAATTATTTTTGATATGGCATTAATTGATAGCCACGGTGTATACCGTGCCATAAGTAATCTAAGCGCTGAAGACATGAGCCTGCAATCATTCTCTTTGCAAGCAAAAGAGAATGAAAGTAGCGCCGTGATTGAAATTCCTGTTTGGTACGGTGCGCCTAATGCAAGTGATTTAAGTGTAGTGAGTAAGAAAACGTCACTGTCTATTGAAGAGATTATCGAATTGCACACTAGCACGACTTATAAAGTATACGCAGTGGGTTTTTCTCCGGGCTTTGCCTACATGGGTGATATTCCAGAAGCGCTCAAATGTGCGCGACTAGGCACACCGCGCAAACGCGTACCTAAAGGTGCGGTTGCAATCGCTGACAGGCAAACTGCCGTTTACCCCAGTGAATCACCAGGAGGATGGAATTTATTGGGGCTTACGGCATTCGACATGCTCATTCACAGCGAAGAGCAAAGTGAAGCGCGGTTAAAAGCAGGTGATGTCGTTAAGTTCGTTTCGGTTACTGAACAGGAATATATAGCAGGATTGCAGGTTGAACGATGAAAATTGAAGTACTCAATAAGGGACTGTATAGCCTTATTATTGATAACGGGCGAGTAGGGCGGCAACGGGATGGATTTTGTGAATCAGGCCCTATGGATAGTAACGCCTATGATTGGGCCAATTTTCTCGCCTTCAATTTAGACGGTACGCCATGCTTCGAAGCGATTGGTGAAGTGCGATTACGGGTTGATGAAGATTGTATTATTGCTGTGACTGGCAGGGAGCCCTCACTCGATGTAGATGGAAACGCTAAAGCAACATACCAGAGTCAACACGTACCAGCAGGCGCAACTATTACGTTTGGCAGCGCTCTACTTGGTAGCAAAGCCTATTTGGCAATAGGTGGAAATTGGCATGTGCCAAAAGCGGTAGGGAGTGCATGTACGGTAGTACGCGAACAACTTGGTGGGTTGGATGGTAAGGGATGCACGTTAAAAGATGGCGATTGCATCGACATTTCAGCTAACAGCAGAATTAAAAGCACCGCTAGAATACGCACTCTCTCGCGGCAGCACATAGACAACTATGGTTTTTTAGAGTCTATTCGGGTTATTCCTGGGTATCAGTTTTCGAGTTTTAGCGCTGTTGCTTTACGCACGTTTGAAACAAGCAGCTATACGGTTTCATCAGCTGTCGATCGCATGGGCTTTAGGTTGACCGGTGAATCAGTTACAGCCGATATAGAAAACATGCGCTCAGAGGCAATTCATTTAGGCGCAATTCAAGTTCCCGGGGACGGGCAGCCTATTGTAATGATGCGCGACAGACAAACATTAGGGGGTTATCCAAAACTTGGCTGTGTAAGCCCCTGTGATATAAGTCGCTTGGCCCAAGCCGTGCCAGGCGAAAAAGTGAATTTTGTTTTTCAACATGAAGAAGAAGCAAGGGCAGACTGGCTACTGATGACAAGTAGGCGTCGACGACTACAAGGAGAAATATTGTGACGATTGCGTTTTTAAACGGTGAGTATATGCCTCTTTCTGAGGCTAAAATTTCTCCGATGGACAGAGGCTTCCTTTTTGGTGATGGTATTTATGAAGTCATTCCAACGTATTCTGGTAGCGCAGTAGGCTTCAAGGGGCACACATCGCGTATGGCGCAAGGCCTTAAAGCTATTGAAATCGCTAACCCTTATTCAGCAGAAGAATGGCAAGACATTTTGTCCAGCTTGGTCGAAAAAAACAAAGCGTTTATAGAAAGCGGAAACATTGGTGTTTATTTCCACGTAAGCCGTGGCACCGATACAAAACGTTTTCATGCATACCCTAAGAATATAGCACCCACTGTATTCGGGTTTGCTTTTGAAATAGCGCCACCACAGCCTACAGCAAAATCTGAAGCAAGGCCTTTCAAAGTTGCGCTTCAACAGGATAAAAGGTGGCAACGCTGCCATATCAAATCCACATCCTTGTTAGGCAATGTAATGCACTACCAAGCAGGTGTTGACGCAGGCGTTAACGAAACTATTTTGTACAACAGCGAAGGTATGATAACCGAGGCAAGTTCATGCAACGTGTTTATGGTGAAAGACGGATGTATATCTACGCCCCCCTTAAACCATGAACTTCTTCCCGGTATTACTCGCGCCATTGCAATTGAAGCATTTAAACAGGCAGGCCTGGTTGTTACTGAAACTTGGTTTAGCAAAGATGAGTTGCTGGAGGCAGATGAAGTATGGTTAACCTCTTCAAGCAAAGAAGTTGCCCCGGTAGTTGAAGTAGACGGGAAACCTATTGGCACAGGGGAAGTGGGTGACGTGTGGGAGAAAGCAATTAAGGCTTACCACGCATATAAGTTTAAAGCGTAACGAAAAAAGGCCCGCTTAAAGCGGGCCTTTTGCTAGAATAAAACTGTTACTTATTCAGGTAAGTTGTCGCAGTTACCGTCTGTACACTCACCGTATAAATAAAGGCTGTGATGCGTTAGCTTCATCTTGTGTTGCTTTGCAATCATCTCTTGGCGTTCTTCGATAATGTCATCTTCAAACTCAATGACCTTGCCACACTTCAAACACACAAGGTGGTCGTGGTGATCTTTGTGACTGATTTCAAATACAGATTTTCCACCTTCGAAATGGTGGCGATTAAGAATGCCTGCATCATCAAATTGGTTTAACACGCGGTACACGGTAGCAAGACCAATTTCTTCACCCTGTTCGATAAGGATTTTGTAAACGTCTTCAGCGCTGATGTGTTGGTTTTCTGGCTCTTGCAGAATTTGTAAAATTTTAAGGCGAGGCAGAGTGACTTTTAGCCCTGCTTTTTTCAATTCTTTATTTTGATCCATTACAACCTACTAAGAACGAGTGAATAAGTATTTGGTGGTTATTATAGGTAAGTTGAAACAATTTAAAAGCAAAACCGTGGAAACTTTGTTTTCTCGCTGAAAATTTATCCATTGCCCTGGTGCGATAAAAATTGTTACTTCGGTACAGCCCGCATGGTGTCTGGCCTGACCAGATTGTAAGTGCAAGATTTATCTAACAAATGTGCAAAATAAATAAAACTTTTGATGCATTGAATTAACATCCTGTTAAACTAAACTTAAAAAGGCGATACAACCCTTTTTATTTTTTGGCATGTTTTTTTGGTGGAAGTGCCCATGCAGTTAACAATTATAAATAAAATCACGTTAGGCTTTGGCTTATTCGGCTGCTTATTATTACTTACCAGTATTCTTTCCTATTTTGGTCTTAGCGGAATAAAAGATTCTGCACAAGACGTTGTAGAGCAAAAGATGCCAGTTCAGACCAGCATGGTAAAAGTAAAGACTGAGATCCTATCTTTATCAGTGATTACTGCCAACGGATATCATGTCGAAAATAGAGAAGAGCTGGTCGCAAACAAAGAGACGTTTGATACTTTATCTTCCGCATTCTCTGACGACTTGTCTCGTTTAAACTCACTTATGCCAAATAACGCGGTAGCCATTAACGCTGTCGACGTTAGTCTAGCCTACGTTAATAGTAGTAACGACATGTATACCGCTATCAACGAGCGAATGAATATCGAGAAGGCTCTTGCTGCACAGCTTGAAAAAGTCTTAATGACGGCCGATGAGGCTAGTGCGTTAATGCTAGATCTTTCCTATTTAGAGGGAAATAACCCCAGTATTGAAACGCTAATTGGTGCGGGTACTGCAATAGACAACAAATTGCTCACAATGAATGATTCATTCATTGAACTGGCTGAAACCGATAACGCTACGCAAAGTGCGAGTATTATTGAAGATTTAGAATACCAATTGAGTAATTTGCAGGTAGATAAAGACTATGTAAATCGTTTGGCCACAGGGGTAGATGATGGCGGTACGATAGCTTCTTTTAACGAACAGTATGATTTACTGATGGAAGCGGTAAACGGCACAAATGGATTAATTGCTTTGCAGCGACAAAAACTTTCTGAAGTAGACAAAGCGGCGAAAGCTCAGAAGGAAGCAAAAGAAGCGTTAGAAACCGCACTTGCCGACATTAATACTTTGTTTGACGCTGTCCAGAAGCAATCTCTTGATGGGCAGAACGCCATTCTTGAATCTGTTCAGGCCAACCTTGTGCGCAATATCATTGTCGCGGCACTGGGCTTGGTTGCTGCAATATTTTTAGCGGTTATTGTAACCCGTAGTATTTCCAAGCCCCTTGGCCGTATCAATAAAGGCTTAAGTCAGCTAAGTAAAGGGGATTTAAGCACCAAATTGCCTCAAGAGGGCAATGACGAGTTTTCTGCCCTTTCCGCAAAAGTGAACAGCCTAACCGATAGTTTACGAGAGCTAGTGGGCAATATATTAGAGCAAGAAAAACGCCTTATAGACATTACAAAAGAAAGCGTAGAGCTGGGTAATAAGAGCTTATCTGAGGTAGACAAGCAACGTGAGCAAGTAACGGTAACGTCTACGAATACAAAACATGTACAGGAAAAAAGCCGCAGCAACCTCGCCCAAATTAATGAAGCAATGGACGCCCTACGCGATATAACAAAGCAAAGTACAGACATTGGTCAATTGGTACAAAAAAGCAGTCAGCAGGTGGGTAATCAAGCCAAACAGGCGGAGTCTTCGGCGCAGATCATTAATCGTTTGGACGACAACTCTCGCAATATTGGCAGTATCTTAGACGTGATTAAAACGATTGCAGAGCAAACCAACTTGTTAGCATTGAATGCAGCCATTGAAGCTGCAAGAGCTGGTGAACAAGGTAGAGGCTTTGCGGTTGTTGCGGATGAAGTGCGAACGCTAGCCAACCGCACCCATGACTCTACGGAAGAAATTGAGCAGATGATTGGGAACTTACAAAAAGATGCTGCGCAGGCAGTAAAAGCTATTAATGCAGGGCGCGAACAAGCGCAAGAAGGGGTGGAAATTACCCAGCAAGTATCTCAACAAGTAGAGAGTATTAGAGAAATCATTGAGCGGTTAAGCGATATTAACGAACACATTGTGGCCGATACCGAACAACAAGATGTTTTACTTGGTGATGTTGCGAAAAGTTTGAACCGCATAGTTGCACTAGCCGACTCCAGTGCGCAAAGCACGCGCCAGTCGAACGAGTCGACAATGTTGTTGGATGCGCAAACTGAGAGCTTGAGAAAAGCAGTAGAGCGGTTTCACCTGTAATCGCTGAATAGCGTAGCTGACAGCAGGCGCTGCTGATTAATTATTTAAAAAAAAACCGCTCATCAGAGCGGTTTTTGTATTCTTCTTCGCAGTTGTGCTTAAGCAAGTTCTGCCAAGCAAAGTTCATCGTGAATTTGCTTGCACCACGCTTTAACGCGCGAGTCAGTTAGTTCTGGTTGACGGTCTTCGTCAATACCCAAGCCAACAAAGTGATTGTCGTCAGCCATGCCTTTAGACGCTTCAAAGTCGTAGCCTTCAGTTGACCATTGACCTACTAAAATCGCACCTTTGGCTTCAACGATGTCACGTACCATGCCCATCGCGTCTAGGAAGTACTCTGCATAGTCTTCCTGGTCTCCACAACCAAAAATAGCAACTAGCTTGTCGTTGAAGTCAATTTGCTCTAGTTCAGGAAAGAAATCATCCCAATCGCATTGCGCTTCACCGTAGTACCACGTAGGGATACCAAAGATAAGCAAATCAAATTCAGCGATGTCTTCTTTACTGCTCTTGGCAATGTCTTTAACATCAATTAGCTGTTTACCCAATTCCTTCTGGATCATTTTCGCAACATGTTCGGTATTACCCGTGTCACTTCCGAAAAATAGGCCAACGCTTGCCATATCTAACCTCTATTAATCGTTACTAATTAAACGCCTGTGCTTAGCCAAAACCATTCAATAATGCCCTTCGCAAGAAACCCTAATGCGCCTAAACCTAGCACACCGTACGTTACCACTCGTCCAATAAGTGGCACATCGTTCTTACGCAGTACATCGTGTACAGCAAAACCCATCAACCCAAAAAGGATAGATAAGCCGCCATACAGCATGATGGACTCAATGAGTTCGTAATTTTCTGCAAGCATAGTGTTGTTACTTAAAAAAATCTGGCGCAACTATATCACAGTATATACGCCTGTAAGAGCCTAAAACGTTCAAAAATAGGTAATAATAGTCATTCTCATCTTAAATGATGATGAAAACCCTTCTTTAAGACGATTTATTGAGCGTTCTTTCTACAACGGCGTTAAAGACCGCTGGCTTTTCTGCATGTAACCAGTGGCCAGTACCTTCTATTACATGTGCTTTAGCCTTGGGAAAATAACGCGTTATTTCATCGCGATAGGCTGGCGTAATATAATCAGACTCACTGCCCTTGATGAATAAGGTTACGCCATCAAATGTTTGATTTGTTTGTTCCCAATCAATAATGTGTGAATAACTTGCAATTAATCCATCGACATTAAAACGCCATTTCCAATCGCCATTTTCATCTTGATATAGGCTCTTCAATAAGAATTGTCGAACGCCTGGCTCTTTCACATGTTTAGCCATTTCTTTTTCAGCATCTTTTCTACTTTGAATTGCATCTAAGGGAACGGCCTTGAGTCCATCAAATACGGTTTGGTGACTATGGTCGTAAGATACTGGTGCAATATCGGCGACAATGAGGTGAGAAACAACGTCGCCGTGGTTTAAGGCTAATCTCATGGCTACTTTGCCGCCTAATGAGTGGCCTAAAACCGCGCTTTCTCTAATATTAAGCGATTGCATAATCTCGAACACCCCATTTGCAGCATCGTCGACAGAAAATGAAGATGTCCATGGGGATTCACCGTGGTCAGGCAGATCAATGCTGATCACGTTGTAATTAGACTCAAAGTGGCGCTTAATGCCGGCTAAATTATCGGCATTTCCAAATAGTCCATGAATGAGAATCAGCCAGGGAGAGGTAGAAGCGCATTCCGAAAGTTTGTAGTTCAACTTCACAATATACTTATCCGTTTCTGAACATGCTGTTCAAACAAAATAAGGCCTGTAAAAACAGGCCTTGTTTAATTCACAATTTCAATTAATTAATGGCGTAATCGTCGAGTGACTTACCGCTATCTAGCGCTTCTTTATAAACGCGAGGCATGCGTCCTATACCTGTCCAAAGGTGTTCTTCACCCTTGCTATCAACAAGCTTGTATTTAACCGGACGTTTTTTGCCAACCTTTTTGTTTGTTTCTACATTTAATGCCTGTAGATCTTCAACATTTAAACCCGCTTCTTCCATTTGCTTTTTAATAGCAGCGAGCTTCTCTAATTTTTCTTTCTCAAGCTTTTCTTGTTCTACTAATTTTTCTTTTCTTTTCTCAATTATACCGCTAAGTTTTTCTTGAACTTGTTCAAGTTCTTCAATGCTTAATTCCTTAACAGCACCTTGTAAACGTCTTCCATGGGTTAAAATATCTAAAAAATCGCTCATTAATTAACCTTAATACGTTGTACTTAATTTCTATTGGATAATAAATAAAAGTAGCACAAAAAAAAAGCGAGCCAAGCTCGCTTTTTAAAAATATCCGTTAAATAGCAAATTAATACTTTAAATTACATGTTCGGGTAATTTGGTCCGCCGGCACCTTCCGGAACTACCCATTTAATATTTTGACTTGGGTCTTTTATGTCGCAGGTTTTACAGTGAACACAGTTTTGTGCATTAATTTGGAACCGTTTTTCACCTTCCTCTTCAATTACTTCATATACACCAGCAGGGCAGTAGCGCTGTGCTGGCTCTGCAAATTTAGGTAAATTAACCTGCAAAGGAATAGACGGATCTTTTAATTTTAAGTGGCAAGGCTGGTCTTCTTCGTGATTTGTATTAGATAAAAATACAGAAGACAGTTTATCAAAGCTTAACACGCCATCTGGCTTAGGATATGAAATCTCTTTTGCATCTTTCGCTTCTTTAAGCTGTGCGTAGTCTTTATGTTCGTCTTTCATGGTGAAAAACAAATTACCATTAAAGATATTTTGCTCTAGCGTGTTAAATGCGCCACCCCAGAAATTTCCGAGTTTGTGGATAGCGGGGCCAAAGTTACGAGAGCGGAACAATTCGTCGTATAGCCACGATGATTTAAATTTCTCTGTAAAGCTTGTTAACTCTTTTACTGGTGCCTCAGCATTTTCTGAAATGGCTTCAAAAATACTCTCTGCTGCAAGCATGCCCGACTTCATGGCCGTGTGATTACCTTTAATTTTGGCAAAGTTTAGCGTTCCGGCTTCACAGCCGACGAGTAAACCACCTGGGAAGGTCATTTTAGGCAACGAGTTAAACCCACCTTTAGCGATAGCTCTTGCGCCATAAGAGACACGTTTACCGCCTTCAAGGTACTGTTTAAATACGGGGTGGTGCTTTAGGCGTTGAAATTCATCAAACGGGCTTAGGTATGGATTGTCGTAGTTTAGGTCTACGATTAGGCCAACGAACACTTGGTTATCTTCAGCGTGGTATAAATAGCTACCGCCTGTTGCATCGTCAAGTGGCCAGCCTGCACTGTGAACCACAAGCCCTGGCTGGTGCTTGGATGGGTCTATATCCCAAATCTCTTTAAAGCCAATGGCATAATGTTGCGGTGAACTGTCTTCGTCCAGCTTAAAGTGCGAAATGAGGTCTTTTCCTAAGTGACCGCGACAGCCTTCTGCAAACACTGTGTATTTAGCGCGTAGTTCCATACCTGGCATGTAACCGTCTTTAGGTTCGCCGTTTTCACCCACGCCCATGTCGCCGGTAAGTACACCGCCAACACTACCATCTTCATTGTAAATGACTTCAGAGGCCGCAAAGCCAGGGAATACTTCAACACCTAGTTGTTCAGCTTGTTCTGCCAACCAGCGACACACATTACCCATAGACACAATATAGTTGCCATCGTTGTGCATGGTTTTCGGAGTAATAGCGTTAGGTAACTTTTTCGCTGAAGTCTCATCATTAAGTAGGTAAATGTGGTCTTCAGTTACGGGTGTATTGAGAGGTGCACCTTTTTCTTTCCAATCAGGGAAAAGTTCGTTTAGTGAGCGCGGCTCAAACACGGCACCAGAAAGAATGTGTGCACCTACCTCGGAGCCTTTTTCGACCACACAAACCATTAGCTCTTGGTCTTTTTCATTTGCAAGCTGCATAAGCTTACAAGCCGTTGATAATCCAGCTGGGCCGGCACCGACGATGACTACGTCAAACTCCATCGATTCTCGTTCCACGGGAGGCTCCTTATGTTTGTATTTTTATAATGCACTATTGATGAAACAAATAATGCTTTGTGTCAAAAACATGTAAATTAATTGTCGTTTTGCAAGGTAATGCAGGTTGACGTTTACGTCAACAGTAAGTACATTGCAAAGCAGTTTACGTTAACGTTAACTGGCAGTGTATTATAACTGCTCGTAAACGTGGTGTTAACGGCGTTTTAAGGCTAGCCTTTAAAAAAACGTACGTTCCACGGATTCTTTTTTAACGTAGAGCACATTGTTAAAGTTTCAAAAAGCGTGGTGAAGTAATACGTTTTTAATTATTAATAGTTAATTATTAATGAAACGTAATAGACACCGACGAACTCAACAATTGAGGTAAATATGAAAATACTCGTACCGGTCAAACGCGCGATCGACTACAACGTTAAGGTAAGAGTGAAGGCCGATGAGTCTGGCGTAGATCTTACCAACGCAAAAATGGCCATTAACCCTTTTTGCGAAATTGCTGTTGAAGAAGCCGTTCGATTAAAAGAAAAAGGTGTGGCCACTGAAATCGTTGTTGTTTCAATTGGTGATAAGAGCTGCCAAGAACAAATACGTACAGCATTAGCCCTAGGTGCTGACCGTGGTATTCAAATCGATACCGACCAAAATCTTGATTCACTTCAAGTGGCAAAGCTGTTATCTAAAGTAGTTGAAGAAGAGCAACCACAGCTTGTTATTCTTGGTAAGCAGAGTATCGACTCTGACAATAACCAAACAGGACAGATGCTTGCAGCACTTACTGGTATGCCGCAGGGGACTTTTGCGTCAGAAGTCGTTGTTGACGGCGAAAAAGTAAATGTAACCCGTGAAATTGACGGCGGTCTTCAAACTGTTGCACTTTCGCTTCCAGCGGTAGTAACCACAGATCTTCGCTTGAACGAGCCGCGTTATGCATCGCTTCCTAATATCATGAAAGCAAAGCGCAAACCGTTAGACGTTAAAGCGGCTGCGGATTTTGGTGTTTCACTTGACTCAAACGTTAAGGTGCTAAAAGTGACGCCTCCGCCTCAGCGCGAGGGTGGCATTAAAGTGGCAGATGTTGCTGAGTTGGTAGACAAGTTAAAAAATGAAGCAAAGGTGATTTCATGAGCGTACTCGTATATGCAGAACACGATAATGCAAGCTTAAAGACTGAAACGCATAAGCTTGTGAATGCCGCGCAGAAAATGGGTGGCGATATTCACGTGCTAGTCGCAGGTGAAGGTTGCCAAGCAGTAGCTGAAGCTGCGGCGCAAATTGACGGTGTTGCAAAAGTACTTGTTGCTGACAATGCTGCTTACAAGCATCAGCTTGCTGAGAATACGGCTGATCTAGTTGTAGAACTTGCTGCTGACTACAGCCACATTGTTGCTGCTGCAACCACGACAGGTAAGAACTTCATGCCTCGCGTAGCGGCTTTATTAGACGTAGCGCAAATCTCTGACATCATTGGTGTAGAGAGTGAAGACACGTTTGTACGCCCAATTTACGCAGGTAACGCTATTGCTACCGTACAATCATCTGACGCGAAGAAGGTCATTACTGTACGAGCTGCATCATTTGATGCTGCAACAACAGGCGGCAGCGCAGAAGTTGCAGCAGTGGACGTTGTAAAAGGCAGTGATAAGTCTGATTTCGTATCGGCAGAGCTGACTGAGTCTGAGCGACCTGAATTAACTGCAGCAGAAGTGGTAATTTCAGGTGGCCGTGGTATGCAAAACGGTGACAACTTCAAGCTTCTTGAAGGCATTGCCGACAAGCTTGGTGCTGCGATCGGTGCGTCGCGCGCTGCGGTAGACGCAGGGTTCGTTCCTAATGATATGCAGGTAGGTCAAACAGGTAAAATTGTTGCGCCTCAGCTTTATATCGCGGTAGGTATCTCGGGCGCTATTCAACACCTTGCAGGTATGAAAGACTCTAAAGTCATTGTTGCTATCAACAAAGATGAGGAAGCGCCAATCTTCCAGGTTGCAGATTACGGGTTAGTAGGCGACTTGTTTGATGTACTTCCAGAGCTGGAAAATTCGTTGTAAATCGAATTTTAAGGCTTAACAAATTAAAGACAAAAGGCTGCGTATACGCAGCCTTTTTTGTAGGGAATTGTTATAAAATACCTAGAGTAGTTACGGGTATGTTTTTTAATGGAACAATAATTTAAACGCGCACCACTGAGTTGTCTTCTATGCTCACAGGTGAGGGAATATAAGCATCTGCTTCCCAATCGTTTTCCCATTTTTCACCATCGATGAGATAGCGAAACTGGTACTCGTGATCCTTCTCTAAATCCACCGTTAACGTAAAGTCTCCACTTTTCAGTTTCTTCATCGTTAGTGGCTGTGATTTCCAGTCAGTAAAGTCACCACACAACGCTGCTTCTTTGGCGTCTTGCGCCGCTTCCGCATTTAGTCGAAATGTCACTTTGCACAGAGGTTTTGATTTAAGGTATTGTTTCTTAAGACTCATAATGTGTTTTCCCTTCAACGTAGCGAAATCATTCCCGAGGCTACTTCGCATTAAAGACTAAGCTCAAATAACAACCGCCGGTTAACTCATAACCAATGAGTGATTAAATAATCAACGAAAATCTGATAATTATCAATCTTACTTTGTATTCTTTTGATAATTTTTTATATTAGGGCGGCTGATTTTTATGTGTATTTTAAAAACAATTAACAGACACAAAATTTAACAATCTTAAGTGGGCACAATAACCACAAATCAGTACACTAGTGTTGAAACAATAATAATAGATTTTCGTGGGTTATCAGGTGGTATGTGAAAGTGCAATACATCGTTGCGTCCGTTTCACTCGCGTGGATTTCCTTCGTTCCTAGGGATAGTAAATGAAAAACTCCATCTTGATGAAAAGTGGCATTCCACTAATCATAGTTTTGGTCGCGTTTATCGCCGCGACAGTCATGATCAAATCACGTAAGCCACCAGAGCAAGTACCCGTGGAAATTCCTGCTTTTTTGGTTGAAGCGAAAGAAGCAACAGCAGAGGCCGTGAGCTTTATCGTAAAATCTCAGGGTAACGTTGTTCCGCGAAATAAAACTGCGTTAAGTGCGCAGGTCAGTGGCCAAGTAGTGAGTTTGTCTGATGTATTTATAGCTGGCGGTACGTTCAAAAAAGGGGATGTGCTGGCAACACTTGAACAAGATGATTATCGCACGGATCTTAAGCTTGCAGAGGCTGAATTAGCTCAAGCGCAAGCAGCGCTTCAAGAAGAAATAGCTCGCGGCAAAGTAGCAGAGCAAGAATGGCGATCGGTAAGTAGCGTTGCACCGCCTGAGTTGGGTTTACGTAAGCCGCAACTGGCAAAAGAACAAGCAAACGTTAAAGCTGCAGAAGCCAAACTAGAGCGCGCAAAACGCAACTTGGCAAGAACGCAAATTACAGCCCCTTATAATGGCATTGTGGTTGAACGTAATATTGACCTGGGTCAGTTTGTATCGATGGGCGCAGTACTTGGTACCGTTTACTCCACCGATACTGCAGAAGTCAGGCTGCCTATTACTGACAGCGACTTAATGTTTATCAATATTGCCGGACAGTCCAATGACGGCGCTCCGGTTTCGTTAACGGCCTCTGTGGGCGGTGTGAAACGTACTTGGGAAGGTAAACTGGTGCGTTCAGAAGGTATCTTAGATACGGGCAGCCGAGTAGTATATGCCATTGTGGAAGTACAAGATCCTTACAATCTGAAATCTTCACATAATGCCCCCCTTCGTTTTGGTCAGTTTGTAGAAGCAGAAATCACGTCTCGTCAGAATGAAGAATTGGTGGTGTTGCCTCGTAGCATTTTACGTTTAGACAATACCGTACTGACTGTTAACGACAATCGTGAGATTGAAATAAAGCCTGTTGAGGTTGCGCGTACAACCGCTAAAGAAGTGTTTATTCGTTCTGGTATTGAGCATGGAAGCCTGGTAGTGAGAAGTGCCGTACCAAACCCGTATAATGGCATGAAGGTTCGTCTACCAGGTGATGAGCCAGTGCTATCTGATGCCGCTGAATCGGATGCTAGCGAAGATAACGATAAAGTAGAGAGCACGTCCACGGAAGGTGATAGCGAATGAGCCGTATTGATACCAATAAAGGGCTTATTGCCTGGTTCGCGCGTAACAGCGTAGCTGCAAACCTTCTGATGTGGTTGCTTGTAGTTGGCGGATTATTTGGTGCCTTCAGTATTCAGAAGCAAGTATTTCCCAATTTCGAGATAGACGTTATTAATGTTCGCGTACCGTATTTGGGGGCCGCACCTCAGGAAGTAGAAGAGGGCGTACTGCTTAAAATTGAAGAGTCAATTAAAGACTTAGAGGGTATTAAGCAGCTTAATTCCACAGCCGTTGAAGGTATGGGTACGGTAAGTATTCAGGTGGAAGAAGACTATGATGTTCAATCTTTACTTGATGAAGTAAAAGTACAAGTTGACGCTATTCCGAGCTTCCCCGCAGACACTGAAAAGCCCGTTATTTACCGTCAAAAAATACAACAAGACGTAATTTGGCTCTCGGTTTACGGTGACGCGTCTGAACGGGAGTTAAAAGAGTTTGCCAAAGATTTGCGCGACGACATTGCTAACCTACCTGGTATTTCAAGTGTTCAAGTTGTTGGGGCAAGGGACTATGAGATTTCCGTTGAGCTTTCGGAAGTTGATTTGCAAAAATACAACCTTACATTCGCCGATGTCGTTGCGCGTTTAAGTCAAACCAGCGTCGACTTACCCGGCGGCTCAATTCGCACTGAAAATGGCGATATTCTGCTTAGAACGAAAGGGCAAGCCTATACTGGTTGGGATTTCTCGCAGATTGTATTAGTAACAAACGGTAACGGCACGCGCGTGACATTAGGTGATGTGGCGTATATCAACGATGGTTTTATTGAAAATAACCAATATGCGCTATTCGACGATAAACCCGCTGTTAGTTTGCGAGTGCGTGCGGTAGGTGATCAAAACGCATTAGAAATCTCTGAGCAAGTTAATACCTATATTGAGAGTCAGAAATCGGAATTTCCGGCGCATATTACAGCTGATACGTGGGGCGACAGTTCGTTCTACTTAGCTGACCGACTCAACATGATGCTGGAAAACATGTTCTTCGGCGCGCTGCTGGTTTTCTTGGTACTTTCTTTGTTTTTAAAAATTAAGCTCGCGTTTTGGGTCATTGTGGGCTTGCCGGTTTGTTTTCTTGGCACCTTGTTAGTTATGCCGCTAGATATGGTTGGTGTGTCTATCAACATGCTTAGCCTGTTCGCGTTTATTCTTGTGCTGGGTATTGTGGTTGACGACGCCATTATCATGGGGGAATCGGCGTATTCTGAAATAGACAAAAAAGGCCATAGCACTGAAAACGTGATAGCGGGCGTCAAAAAGGTCGCTATGCCAGCGACATTTGGCGTGTTGACAACCATTGCCGCATTCTCGCCCATGCTGATGGTATCTGGACCGTTTGGAATTATTTGGAAAACCATCGGTATGGTGGTTATCGTGTGCCTTATTTTCTCGCTCATTGAGTCCAAACTAATATTGCCGGCTCACTTGGTACACATGAAGCTTAAGCCTTACGATCCTGAAAAGGCGAATAGATTTCAAAAGTTCCGAGATTTCTTCAGCGAAGGTATTAAGACGTTTATAAACAATAAATACGCGCCATTTTTGGCTACAGCTGTACGAAATCGCTACACCACGGTTGCTGTGTTTATGGCTATGCTGATCCTCACAGTAGGCCTGTTCGGTGGTGGTATTGTACGTTTTGTATTTTTCCCGAATATTCCTAGCGATTTTATGATTGCAAGTTTCGAGCTTGAGCCAGGCTCATCGCTTGAACAGCGTGATAATGTACTGACTACGCTTCGCGAGGCCATGCACCGCATGGACGACAAAGTAGCTGAAGAGTCGGGTGAAAACGTTATAAAGCACGCCATTGCCTTTGACAATGGCAACCTTGGGGGAGAGATTTTCGCAGAGCTTACCAAAGGTGAAACGCGTACGCTGACAGACTTTGAAATTCAAGACATGTGGCGTCAAGAGTTACCAGAAATCCCAGGTGTTAAGTCGTTTAATATTAGCTCTCCGGGTGGCCCTGGTGGCGGTTCAGACCTGAGCTTTGAATTTAGCTCAAGCGATATTAAGGCCCTTCGTTCGATAAGTGATGAACTTAAAGAAGCGTTGGATAAATACGAAGGTGTTACCGACATTAACGACACCTTCTCAGGCGGAAGCGAAGAAATCCAGCTAGCACTGAAACCTCAGGCTGATGCGCTAGGTATTTCTTTGCGTGATTTAGGTCAGCAGGTTCGCTTTGGTTTCTATGGTGCGGAAGTACAGCGTATCCAGCGTGACGATGAAGAAATCAAAGTGATGGTGCGTTATCCGAAAACGGAACGTAGCTCTATAGAGCATCTTGAAAACATGCGTATCCGCGCGCCAAATGGGCAAGAAATTCCGTTTGAGCAGGTGGCGACATTTACAGTTGGTCAGGGCTTTGATTCAATTATTCGTGTCGATGGTAAACGCTCGGTAACCGTAACTGGTGCAGTGGATAAAGCGTTGCTTGACCCGTCAGAAGTAACCAATGATGTGATTGAAAATCTGATGCCGGATCTATTAGCGCGGTATCCCAAGGTGGACTTCCAGCTTCAAGGTAACTCGAAAGAGCAGGCTGACGCTATGATCAGCCTAATGCAGGGGCTTTTATTTGCACTCTTTGCCATTTACACCTTGCTTGCTATTCCGCTTAAATCGTACAGCCAGCCTTTCATCATTATGTCGGTTATACCTTTTGGTATCGTAGGCGCCATTGTGGGGCATTTGGTATTAGGTATGGCGGTAAGCGTACTTTCTATCTGCGGCATAATTGCGTTGTCTGGGGTTGTAGTTAACGACAGCTTGATCATGGTGGATTTCGTTAACCGTGCGCGCAAAGAAGGCATGTCGCTAATGGATGCTGCTATTAGCGCAGGTACTCAGCGTTTCAGAGCAATTATCCTCACCTCACTAACAACGTTTATGGGGCTTATGCCAATTGTTTTTGAGCGCAGTTTACAGGCTCAAGTTGTGATCCCAATGGCTATTTCATTGGCCTTCGGTATTTTGTTCGCCACGGTGATCACCTTGCTGCTTGTCCCAGCGCTGTACCTTATTTTAAATGACCTTAAAAGCGTGTTTAAAGGTCGAAAACATACGCAAGTTACGACAGAAAGCTAAATAGAAAATGCCGGTTGAAACCGGCATTTTTCGTTTAAGGAATAAAAATGAAGAAAAATCTAATATACGCTGCCATAGTAGCGGCATCAGCAGGTTTAACCTTGGCGTGTACAAGCTCGTATATCGAATCTACTAGTTCAGTGCAAGGTGAATCACAAAGTGGCGGCATGCCAAAAGTGTCCGACTATCCAGAAACCAAAACTGTGACTCAGCAAGACAACTATCATGGCACTGTAGTGAGCGACCCATACCGCTGGCTAGAAGAAGAAAAGAGCGAAGAGGTAAGTGCTTGGGTTGAGTCTCAAAACACCCTTGCTCGTCCTTACCTGGCTGAATTGCCCTCTAGAGAAAGATACAAAGAACGTCTAACAGCGCTGTGGGACTACGAAAAATACTCAACGCCATATATGGTAAACGGCAAGCTGTTTTATTCTTATAACGACGGCTTGCAAAACCAATATGTGCTTTATATGGCTGACGGCGTTAACGGTGAGCCTGAAGTACTGATTGACCCAAATACATTGAGTGAAGATGGCACAGTGTCTATGGCGTCAACTGAACTAAGCCCTAAAGCCTCGTTCTTGGCCTACATGCTTTCTGACGGTGGTACAGACTGGAAAACTATTCACGTTCGTGACACCAGTAAGAAGTCGGATTTAACTGACACTATTAAAGGCATTAAGTTTTCAAATATCGCGTGGTTGCCCGATGAAAGCGGCTTTTTCTATTCACGTTACCCCCAAAATGAAGCTGGTAAGTATGATGATAGCCAAACCGTATCTATCTATTTTCACGCAATAGGTACAGCGCAAAGTGAAGACAAAAAGGTTTTTGCGTTTGACAATAAACCTACATGGAACCCTTATCCTTCGGTTGTTCAAGATGGCAAAACACTGCTCATTTCTGTGTTCGAGGGATATCAGGCGAATGGTGTTTATGCTAAATCGCTGGTAAATGATAACAGTGAGCTCGTTCCGGTTTTCGACAAATGGGATGGCCGTTACGACCTAATTGGCGAGCATGACGACGAGTTATTTTTCACATCTACAGCAAATGCCCCTAGAGGTAAGGTTATTAAGGTTGATTTCGATGGTGGCGTTAAAGCAACGGAAACCGTAATTGAAAGTACATCTGATACCTTGTCGAGCGTTTCGCTATTGGGTGAAAAACTTTTTGCTCAGTATCTAAAAGATGTAAAAGGGCAGGTAAGTGTATTTGATTTAAACGGCAAGAAAATAGATGAAATTGCGTTTAATGATATTGGAAGTGTTAGCGGGTTTTACGGAAGCAAAAATGCCGATACAACGTTCTATAAACTTACGGGGTTCACTAACCCTGGCCAAGTATTTGCGTATGACGTAAAAAGCGGCGAGTCATCATTATTTAAATCCATCGATACAGGTGTTAATTATGATGACTACGAAACAAAGCAAATTTTTTACACCAGTAAAGATGGAACAAAAGTTCCCATGTTTATTGTGCATAAAAAAGGCTTGAAGCTAGATGGAAATAATAAAACATTACTGTACGGGTATGGTGGTTTTAATATTTCACTGCTGCCCCGCTATTCAGTATCGCGCATGGTATGGGTAGAGCAGGGCAATGTACTGGCCATAGCTAACTTACGTGGTGGTGGTGAGTATGGGCAACAGTGGCACAAGGCTGGGACTAAGTTAGATAAGCAAAACGTATTTGATGACTTTATCGCAGCGGGTGAGTATTTGGTTGAAAGTGGCTACACCACGCCTGAGAAAATGGGTATTCAAGGTGGCTCGAATGGCGGTTTGCTTGTTGGTGCGACCTTAACACAGCGCCCGGATCTCTTTTCTGCTGCCTTACCTGCAGTTGGCGTGTTAGATATGCTTCGCTATCACACACCTAGTGCAAATGCGCGAGCATGGTCCTCTGATTATGGGTTAAGTGAAAACAAAGACGAATTTGAAGCGCTTTATGCTTATTCGCCACTTCACAACACCAAGCCCGGCACGTGCTACCCGGCTACATTAGTCACTACAGGTGATCACGATGACCGTGTTGTGCCGTGGCATAGCTATAAATTTGCAGCTCAACTACAGGCTGACCAAAGCTGCGATAACCCAATTCTACTTCGTGTTGAAACTCGAGCTGGTCACGGTGCGGGTACGCCAACGTGGATGCAAATAGAAGGGTATGCCGACCAGTGGGCCTTTTTGGAGTCCGCTCTCAACTAGCGCATATATACTGCTTGTGTCGTCCTAATATAGGTTGACAGTTATTAGGCCAGCTCTCGAAGCTGGCCTTTTCTATTATGCACTGCGTTAGGCGTTTCCATATCTAATGCTAA
>NZ_JAKRFA010000124.1:0-1031 GCF_022348305.1 Alteromonas sp. MmMcT2-2 | reverse complement strand
CGTATCAGCTAAGTCAATGATATGTTTAATTTGCTCGTCACTGGCATCAATAACCAATTCTGACCGGTTGATTGCCTCATGGATATGTCGCATTTTTATGCGTCTCGTGTCAGGGTTATAGCCTATCCCCTTATATCGCATAAGACTTTGCGGGTAACGCCTCCAGTGAAAAAGATTGTTGAACAGTATCGCAACAGCAAACAGAATCATGCAGTTGATAATAGTTGGAGTAAGCACGTACCAATAACTTAAATCCGTTATCGCAGACCCACCAATTACAGCAGCCAAAGCGGTAGCACCACCTGGAGGATGTAGTGAGCGGGATAGGTGCATAACAAATATCGAAAGCGACACTGCTACCGGAGCGGCAATAAAGAGATTTTCAATGTATTGTGCACTTGTAACGCCGACAATAGCAGAAAGAACATTCCCAGCGAAGAATGCCCATGGCGTCGATAGCTGGCCATGAGGAACAGCAAAAAGAAGGACCGTTGACGCTCCCATGGATGGTAAAATTGCTGCTGCTCCCTCCGTGCCTAGCAACCATGTTGTAAGAAAAAAGCATAAAAATATAGCGAGCATTCCACCGATAGTGGCAACGACTTTTTCTGATACAACTACGTTGTTTTGAAAACCCCAAAACCGTTTTAGCTTATTTAACATATATTCCTTTGTAAGGTCAGATATAGGAAACGTATAGACAATATCTATAATTTCTATGAACGAAAAGCTACGTTCTTATCTTTTTCACTAGGGTGATATTAAGGCGCTTCGCCAGTCGGACAAGATTTGCACGGTCCATTGACAGAGATCTGGCTGCCTTAGACCAGTTGTTTTCTGCGTGATGCAATGCCTTGATAATGAGTTGACGTTGAAATTTATCTGTTGCTTCCCGTAAGTCGGTATGGCTATCGGTCTCGAAATATACGGTGGACGAATCTGTGTCTTTACTTGTTAAAGAGTCTGAAGACACGGTTAAACCGGTAATGTCAGATGGCTCAATTATTGTATTTCCGGTTGGATTCTTCTCT
>NZ_JAKRFA010000123.1:0-1031 GCF_022348305.1 Alteromonas sp. MmMcT2-2 | reverse complement strand
AGAGAAGAATCCAACCGGAAATACAATAATTGAGCCATCTGACATTACCGGTTTAACCGTGTCTTCAGACTCTTTAACAAGTAAAGACACAGATTCGTCTACCGTATGTTTCGAGACCGATAGCCATACTGACTTACGGGAAGCAACAGATAAATTTCAACGTCAACTCATTATCAAAGCATTGCATCACGCAGAAAACAACTGGTCTAAGGCAGCCAGATCTCTGTCAATGGACCGTGCAAATCTTGTCAGACTGGCGAAGCGCCTTAATATCACCCTAGTGAAAAAGATAAGAACGTAGCTTTTCGTTCACAGAAATTATAGATATTGTCTATACGTTTCCTATATCTGACCTTACAAAGGAATATATGTTAAATACACTAAAACGGTTTTGGGGTTTTCAAAACAACGTAGTTGTATCAGAAAAAGTCGTTGCCACTATCGGTGGAATGCTAGCTATATTTTTATGCTTTTTTCTTACAACATGGTTGCTAGGCACGGAGGGAGCAGCGGCAATTTTACCATCCATGGGAGCGTCAACGGTCCTTCTTTTTGCTGTTCCTCATGGCCAGCTATCGACGCCATGGGCATTCTTCGCTGGCAATATTCTTTCTGCTATTGTCGGCGTTACAAGTGCACAATACATTGAAAATCTCTTTATTGCCGCTCCGGTAGCAGTGTCGCTTTCGATATTTATTATGCACCTATCTCGCTCATTACATCCTCCAGGTGGTGCTACCGCTTTGGCAGCTGTAATTGGTGGGTCTGCGATAACGGATTTAAGTTATTGGTACGTGCTCACTCCAACTATTATCAACTGCATGATTCTGTTTGCTGTTGCGATACTGTTCAACAATCTTTTTCACTGGCGGCGTTACCCGCAAAGTCTTATGCGATATAAGGGGATAGGCTATAACCCTGACACGAGACGTATAAAAATGCGACATATCCATGAGGCAATCAACCGGTCAGAATTGGTTATTGATGCCAGTGACGAGCAAATTAAACATATCATTGACTTAGCTGATACG
>NZ_JAKRFA010000122.1:0-1102 GCF_022348305.1 Alteromonas sp. MmMcT2-2 | reverse complement strand
TGCGGACCAACGGTACCTATCATCAATCCTGATACGGGCGAAGTTCGTTATCACGCACAAATCTTCGTTGCGACCTTAGGCGCAACCAACTACACCTATGTTGAAGCTGGTCGCTCACAACGTGAAGAAGACTGGATAATGGCGCACGTAAGAACGTTCCGCCACCTTGGCGGTGTACCCCGTTTACTTGTGCCGGATAACCTGAAATCGGCCGTTACCAAAGCCCACCGCTACGCGCCTACGCTAAATGAAAACTATGCCAAAATGGCGCGGCATTATGGCTGTGCCATTGTGCCTGCACGCCCATATAAACCGAAGGATAAAGCCAAAGCAGAAAATGCGGTGCTGATTGTTGAGCGTTGGATATTAATGCGATTGCGACGTGAGAGCTTCTACACCCTAGCGGGTCTAAATGCGCGGATTAAAGTGTTAATGGCAGAGTTAAATAATCGGCCACAACGCTTATACCCAGGCTCTCGTCGTGAACAGTTTGAACTGCTCGATAAGCCAGCCTTAATGCCATTACCTGGCACCATGTATGAGTACATCGACAGTAAATGGGCGAAGGTAGGGCCGGATTACCATGTGTTGTACCAAAAGCATGCTTACTCTGTACCACACACTTTAGTGGGCAACACGGTGACCATAGAGGCAAGTGGCAGTGTGGTCAGCATCTATCATCACAATCAACTGGTAACACAGCACGCTAAATCAGCAAAAGAAGGCGGCTTCTCAACCCAAAAAGAACACATGCCGGACAGCCATGTAAAACAGCGCTTCAGTGCTGAGCGCTTACTGCACTGGGCTGAGAATATCGGTGTGGGTACCCGTGGTGTGGTGCAGTGGCACATCCATAGTCGCAAACATCCTGAGCAAGCGATTAAAAGCTGCTTAGCTATCCTAAACCTCACTAAACAACATGGTGCTGCGCGACTTGAAGCCGCTTGCCAAAAGGCATTACTGCTAGAACGCCCTCACCGGAGTGTGGTGATGAACTTACTCAAACATCATCAAGAAAGCATACCGAGCACCGCTGTTGAGCAGGATGAGCAGCCTGTCACCCATCACAATATCCGCGGCCAACATTACTATCAATAGGAAA
>NZ_JAKRFA010000121.1:0-1125 GCF_022348305.1 Alteromonas sp. MmMcT2-2 | reverse complement strand
AACACCATAACAAAATCGTCCGCAAACCGAGTCAAACTTGAACGCCCACGCATGCGAGGTTTAACCGTATTGGCAAACCATTCATCCAATACATAGTGCAAGTATATATTTGCTAGCAAAGGAGAAATAACACCGCCTTGTGGCGTCCCGATTACAGACTTCTTTAGTTTACTCCCATCCATCACACCGGCTTTTAACCATTTGTCTATCATTTTACGAATAACGCCATCCGTCACTCGTTGGTCTAAAAAGTTTCTCAACTGAGTATGTTCAATGGTATCGAAATACTGCTGTATATCCACGTCTAGTACCCACTTCCCCCCGTCATCCATGATGTGATTACGAAGACTTTGTAGCGCTTGGTGCGCAGAGTAGCCCGGTCGAAAACCAAATGAACAGTCATAGAACGTCTGTTCGTATATTGGCTCCAGTAGCATTACAACAGCACGTTGAACAAGCTTGTCTTCAAATGTGGGGATCCCAAGTGGACGCAGCTTGCCATCGCCCTTGGGAATAAACACGCGACGAATAGCAGGCGCTCGATAGCGTCCAGACTTGACTCGTTCAAGCAATGATTGCAGATTTGCATCCAAGTGCTGTTCATAGTCACGTGCTGTTTCACCATCTATGCCAACTGCGCCATCTTTACGTGTGAGCCGATACGCTTCATATAGCCACTCAATATCCAGCTGATGATTGAGTGATGTGAATACTAGTTTCGGTTTCTCTTTAGCCAATTTGGCTATCTGTTGTTGTTTCGTTGACACAATCATCGGTTTCTGAGCACCTTTATGTTTCCCATCAACAGTTAAAAAGTTATGGTGCGCCCTTTCCTCGTTAGGGTCCTCCTGAGCAGAGTTCCCCCAAGTCAACAGTACTATGGCGCACTAAGACTTCCAGCATCTACTACCTAATCACTTATGGATTCGCTTTTAAGCTCCTGAGCGTGCTTCATGTTCGCTCTGTCTGATTAGAAGCCGTTACCAGACAGCCCGGCTTTGTTAATAGCTAAAGCCAAACGCTTATTAATACTCAGGTCAATACTGGATCTCACAGGTTCCTGAGAATTCCATCCTGTACCTTTGCCCCGGCCATAGATCCCGGTCGGACAATACATCTCTTACC
>NZ_JAKRFA010000013.1:0-99575 GCF_022348305.1 Alteromonas sp. MmMcT2-2 | reverse complement strand
GATCAAACTCTTCAATTAAATATATCGAAATATGAATCGTCGTTGTGACACTCTTAACGAGTGCCCACACAGATTGTCTTGTCTAAATTTTTAAAGAACGTTACTAGCTTTTGCTAGCTGCCTCTCCCGAAGCGGATGCGTATCTTACAGCGCATCTTTTTTTTGTCAACAACTTTTGTTTATTTATTTTTAAACTTGATTTTTGACATCCTCATCAGTTGTTAGCGTTTTGCTGTTCCCTGTTGAGGAGGCGCGCATTTTACGCATTACTGTAGCATCGTCAACACCCTTTTTTAATTAAATATAAAAAAAGCGACCGTTCGGTCGCTTTTTAATCTATTAGTACATTAAGCATGCGTTTACGCTTGAATATCCTTATCCTATCAGCTCAAAAAAGCATATCCTCTTTATTATTGAGCGGCGACATCTGATTATTGCTACGTAATTATTCCTGCTTATTGTCTACACTTTCATTGCTTTTCTTTTTATCGGCATTGAAGTCTGCATCTTCTTCATGATCGCCCACTACATCGTTTAACGTTACTTTCTCGACGGTACGGAAAGTATTGATAGGCCCAGCTAACGCATATAGTGCAAAAACAAGGAACAATACTAAAGCGGGTTCTGTTGCTACAACAACGAATATCAGGAGAACTAAAAGAAGGCCTACAAATGGAACTTTACCGTGCCAATTAACTTCTTTGAAAGAATTGTATTTAAAGTTACTCACCATCAGCAAACCTGCCAAGCCAGTTACTGCAGCAACTATTAAACCATAATCGGTACCAACAGCATCATACTCAACTCCAACCCATACAAGACCAGAGACAACTGCCGCAGCAGCCGGACTTGCGAGACCTTGGAAGAAACGCTTATCGGCAATACCAACTTGCGTATTGAAGCGAGCCAAACGAAGAGCTGCACCCGCTACATATATAAAGGCCGCTAACCAGCCTAACTTGCCCAGCTCAGTTAACCCCCAATTATAAGCAACAAGTGCAGGTGCCATTCCAAATGAAACCATATCTGCCATTGAGTCATACTCAGCACCAAAGTCGCTTTGCGTGTTCGTCATTCTTGCCACACGCCCATCTAAGCCATCAAAAATCATAGCAACAAAGATAGCCACTGCCGCGGCTTCGAACCTGCCGTTCATTGACGAAACCACAGCAAAGAAACCCGAAAACAACCCTGCTGTTGTTAATAAGTTGGGAAGTAAGTATATCCCTTTACGTTTTTGATCAGACATATGTCCTCATACTTCTACATATACAATTGCACTAATTATTTCATAGATATGCAGGAACGCATAGCAAAGTAAAAAGACTGCCTCGTTCCTTTACATAGCGCCGTTGCAAAACGTTATTAGCTTTGCATTGATTACACGTACTCCTACCACAATGCCGGCGCTTGGCTTCTATTTATTCAGGACCGCGTATGCTCACGATTAAACAAACAACTAATAACTAAGTATACGGTTATATACCTTAAATAGCTCACCGTTCATATATCATACAAGTCCATGTTGAAATTAGGTACTACCAAGTTTGTGTTCACATAATGTGCGCACACATCACTCGGCGTGTACTTGAAGTGCTTTGCGCTTCATATATAGGAAAGCAATTATGCGAACGCTACAAAAAACGTTTTCTTTGCAAACTGTACTATTACTTTCCACAGCTTTGCTATCTACCCTGAGTGCTAATTCAGCATTCGCTACCTACTATAAAAAGCAAAGTTATTCTCACTGTGGGTCATCGAGCCAAAGCAACGAACAAAGCAAAGTATGTAACTCTCCGTTGGGAGAATACACTTACGATCTAGTCGATGACAAAGTGACACAAACCAATCAGACGAATAATTCCTTTGTTCAAATAGACGGATTAAATATTAATATGTCCGCCTTTTCTGACACACAAGGAGTTACCGGCGAAACAGTCGTTGGCGCCAAGTTAGAAAAAATCTCAGATAAATGGGCTTACGGCATAACAAACAATGATGAAGCATACTATCGCGACGGTGCCGACCACGCCATTGACAATATCAACTATTACTCTCAAGGTAGCGCGAACGCTTATTACAGTGGTATGACTAACGTTGAACGTGACTATGACTTCGTGTTGTTATCGTTCGACTCTGCGGTGACACTAACGGGCGCAAGTTTTTCATGGCTTTACAGTGGCAGCGACAGCCAAGTATCTGTTGCAGCACTAAGTAATACTTCGAAACTAACCTCAGGTGTTAACACGTGGAGCGATATTGTCGCTAACGCCTTAACTTCAGCCTCATTTGATATTGAAAACTGTGAATATTTAGATCACCGCGCTGACTTTACTTTCACTGAGTCCGCTCAATATTGGTTGGTTGGCGCTTATAACACCGTATTCGGAAATATTGGCGGCCATGTAGGTAATGATGCCTTTAAGCTTGCTAATGTTGGCTTCTCTGTAACAGAGTCTGCCGGTACGCCAACGCCAACAGAAGTTTCTGAACCTGGCACCATTGGCTTACTCATGGCTTGTTCACTTCTCGTGATGTGGCGTCGCAAAAAATTCATTTGAAGAAATTAGACTTTAGATCACTAACAGATTGAAAAATCTGTCAGTTTTTTTTACCCTCTCTCATATCGTCCCTTTTCAAATTATAACATTAACTTAAAAATCATAAACTTAAACAAACTGGCACGAAATAAGCATAACATTAGAAATAATCATCTAATTTTGCTTTTTGGGTAGTTCAAAATATGAAGTTTTCTACATCGCTGACAATACTATTACTTGCTGTTAGTTCATCAGTTTTCGCTACAGATTCAAGCCTCAACAGTGCAAAGTATGATGCACAATACACACTCGCCAATTCTAATGGCAGCGCTAATTACTCACAAACGACCAATGCGCAAAACAGCAATACCTCAATCGAGATCAACGGCGTTACAGTTGATGTAGGAATCACTGCTTGGTCAAACTCTGCAGGACACGCCGACGACAAACTTGCCCAGGGCAATATTCAAGGTTGGTGGAACTGTACGCTTGGTAATAATGGTTGTACTTTAGCAAATAGACACGTTGGCTACGGAATTAAAAATAGTGATTATTCTTGGAGAGGTGATAGTCACGCAGTTGATAATAGCGGTGACGGCGGTGGCAGAGATTTTGATATGTTCTTACTGTCATTTAGCGAGTCAGTGACTCTTGAAAATGCAGCCTTCACTTGGGTAGTCGGCGACAATGATAGTAAAGAAGTTACTGTTGCGGGTCTTAATAGTATTGCGGCATTTGAGAGCGGAGCCAACTCAACTTGGAACACTGTTACAAGCGCTATTGTTGAGAATACACTAGGTCACTATGGCGTAGGTTCAAAAGGCTCAAACGGTTTGTACGAATCAACATTTACGAAGCTAACTGGTAGTGCAAAATACTGGTTAATAGGTGCATACAATACCATTTTCGACGATAACGCTAAGAGTAACTTTAACAGCGTACAATTAAAACTGTCTTCCATTGGTGTGTCAATGACTCAACCAACCGCAGAAGTTAGTGAGCCTGGCGCCCTAGCACTGATGGGGTTGGGTTTAGGTCTTGTTCTTTATAGACGTAAGCGCCGCGTTTAATTGTTTAAAAACGCATAGAAAACACGTATCTTTAGAAGGTGGCTTAGGCCACCTTTTTTTATGCTATTTTTAAGCCAGCGGCTAGGCTAAGTTTCGAAGGTATATATGGATTTTTTTAATAATAAAAAGCGTGTTGTACAACGCGCTATTGTCTCTGCAGTTGCCTCATCATTAATCGCTTTTAACAGTTTTGCTTCTACGTCAGAAGACTACGAAAAAGCACTGACCGCGTTTAATCAAAACGAATACGACGAAGCCTATATCCACCTTAAAAACAGCTTACAAAAAGATCCTGAAAACCTTGCTGCAAAAATCCTAATGGGCAAAATACTGCTTATTAATGGCTACTTAACTGCAGCAGAAATGGAGTTTGTAGAAGCGTTGGAAATGGGTGCAGATATCAACCTTCTGGCAGAGCCTCTCGGCAACACTTGGTTGTTTTTGAACAGGTACCAAGAAATTGTAGACTTCTCTGATCTAAACAAACTGTCAGGTGATGCAGAGCGCGAGTGGCTGATGATACGTGCAACTGCATGTATTAGACTGCAAGACGAGTCGTGTGCTCTACGTGATTACAATACAATCGTTTCACGCACGCCTAATTTTGTACCTGCAATAAATGGCTTAGCCTCCATTGCTCTTCAAAATGAAGATTTATCCAAAGCGACCTCGCTTATCAATAAAGCCATGTCGTTAGAACCAAAAAATGCAATAACATGGCGATTGAAGGGGCAACTTGCATACCGACAGGGTGATACAGACGCTGCAACCGCACATTTACAGAAAGCGCTGACTTTTAATCGAGACGATCCCATTGCATTACGGAATCTTGTTGATTTGTATTTAGAAGCGAAAGACTACGACACGGCAAAACTGTTCGTAGATGAGATAATCCAAGATACACCCAATGATCCGCTGGCCATCTTACTTAATAGCTGGTTACAAAGCAGAGACAACCAGCAAGCTATCGATAACGAAAAACTAAAAGAACTTAACGACTTCATGGCTCAACTGGATCCTGAGCTTATTACCTCACAGCCCATGTTGCTTTACATAAGTGGTTTAACTAACTTCTTTAATAACAACATGGAAACAGCCGCGAAAGATTTTAACGCTTATTTGCAACAAGAGCCTGATGACTTACAGGCGGTATTGATGTTGAGCCAAGTTTACATGGCGACTCAACAAGATAAACAGGCCCTTGCCCTGCTTGAACGTCATCAGGATGCGTTAATGGAAGACCCAGACTCAGCACTGCTTTTAGGTGACTTATTTATTCGCCAAAACAAAGCCTTTAAAGCCGAGCGACTTTTGCAAAATCTTGAATATAAATACCCGAATGAAAACAAGCTCCAGCTATTTAAGATTAAATTAATGGCTGCCAGAGGTAAACAAGATGAAGCGCTATCGATTCTTGAAAATAACTTATCTACCTACAAGGATAATGCCGGCTTTCTTTTCACTTATTCATTGATGAATTTACAAGCTCAGCAGTTTAAGAATGCATTAAAAGGCGCTGACTTACTAAGCGCTTTGTTTCCAAACGAAGCAGAAGTTTTCAATCTTAAAGCCGGTATATTGATTAGACAGGGTCGATTAGAAGAAGCCAAGGTCAACATAGAAAAAGCGCTAGCGCAAAACCCGACACTTTTCCCTGCGAAATTCAATTTAGCAGCCACGGAAAGCCGTTTAGGAAATGTCGATAAATCTAACCTGCTAGTAGAAGAGTTACTTGCTCTGTCTCCCCAACATAATGAAACGCTGATGCTGAAAGCGTTCAATTTAAACAAAGCAGGAAACCTAGAAGAAGCTAAGCAAATTTATCTCGATATATTGACGCTCACACCTTCAAATACTGGAGCGAGAGAGCGCGTTTCGTCTTTGTATCAACAACAAGGCGACACAAAAAATGCGCTCTATCACTTAGACCTCTTAATCAAAGACGATTTCGACAACGCCGATTATCTCCTTCGAAAAGCAGCGCTTCAGTTAGAAGCAGGTCAACGTGCCGATGCAGAAAAAACGCTAAGTATTGTGAGGAATTTTATCAATGACGATGCCGGCAAGCTTATCGCATATGCTGACCAAGCTCGAAGAGTTGATAATGATGAAAACGCCTTAGACGCCATGGCCCGAGCGTATGAAATAGCGAATACAAGTACGTTTGTCACGTTGCGCTATGTGAGCCTACTGCTCGACATGCAAAACAACGACAAAGCACAATCATTGCTAACAACCATTCCCGCAAACCAACAACAAAATCCGCTTTATTATTTCTTGAAAGGCCGATTGGCAGCAAATAAGGGAAACAGTGAACGTGCTATCAAAGAGTTCGAAAAAGCGTTAGATGTAGACGCTACTTTTGCACAGGCTTTTGTTGCCATTTACAACTACGCACTGAACGATCAGTTCGTCGATGTATTCTTGAATACGGCAAGAAAACTGGTGAGCGAGAATGAAAACAATCTGCTGGCAAAAAACCTGTTGGCGCAATACTTATTCTTCATTCAAGAGTTCGATGAGTCGATAGCGCTTTACAAGGAGCTTGTTGAGCAACCAAACTTACTCAACCCTGCTGAGGCTTACAATCGCCTAGCGATCATGCATATCGAGAAATCGCTAGTCACTGCAAAAAACTATGCACGTCAGGCCTACGAGCTTCAACCAAACTCAGCAAAAATATTGGATACCTACGGTCACATCAAAGCGCTACAAGGAGACTATGAAGGCAGCCTTAAAATGCTGAGGGATGCGTTCGCCAGAGACGCCAACGACCCAAATATTCGCTATCACCTGGGCTACACGCTAGCCAAGCTCAATAGAATTGAAGAGGCGAAAAAAGAGTTAGAATATGCAGTAAAAGTGGAACGCCCTTTCTTTAAGCGTCCTCAAGCAAGAACGCTGTTAGAGAGCCTATAAGGCTCTCTTCGCATGCAGCTATAGGCAGCACGAACAATTGCGTTTGTGCTTTTCCATTTTGCCAATACCAGGGTTAAACGTATTGGTTGGATCTAAGTCTTTGTAAAATTTCTGCAAGTTACTTTCGGCTTCATACAAATGACCTACATTGTGTTCAGCCGGATACTTAGCGCCACGACTGTCTAATAGTGCCAACATATCTGCTTTTACTTTTTTGGCGTCGCTGCCTTTTTTAAGTATGTAATCTTGATGAAAGACATGGCAGAAAAAATGTCCATAATAAAGTGACTTTTCAACGTGTTTGGCGATGTGCTCAGGCAGGTTCTCTACCCATAAATCATCGTTGCGGCGCAATGCGATGTCCAATGCTAAGATGTCTCCTACTTGCTTATGGTGTAACGTTTGATAGCGAACCGCGGCGCCAGCTGCAGCAAAACGTAATAAAAACGCCTTAGACGCTTCTTCTTCATTACAAGTAATGAAGTCACCATCTAGCTTCTCTTCGTTAAACAGCTTGGCCAAAAGTGTTTTAACCTCTTCGATGCCACCATCGCTCATTTTAAGGATTAGATGATGCTCGTACTTGTCGCGGTAAGTTCTTATACTCGAGGGTATTTGGTCAGAAAAGAACTTACTACCGAACTGCATCAATCTGTCGCTTAGGTAAGGAGGAAGCAGAGGTAACTTGTTGAGCACGGCATCCACCCGCCCTTTAAGTGCAAACATTTTAGGTAGCGAGTCAGTTCCCAAACGCTGAATACTTATAATCGTATCTTTCCCGTAAACATCTGCAATATCGAACATTTCTCTATGAAGATATTCACCTACTTCAGGAACGTTTTTACATTGAGTCAGTATGTCTCTGCGAATACGAGTAAGTACAGAGGCATCATTCGTACCGATATAAAACGTTTGTTCTTCATTAGGCACTTCGAATGTATCCAAACGCACCGCGAACACAGCAATTTTACCTGCGCATCCACTGGCTTCGTAAAGCCGTGTTGGATCGGCATTAAAGCGGCTCGGCGTATCAGCATTTACGTCTCTAACGATGTGTTCATAATCACTTGCCGACGCTTTCATACTGGTTTCAGGTAGAGATTTTGGAAAGTTGCCAGAAGAAAGGTTTCCGATAATTTCTTCTGGCGTGTCGCCTAAATCTATCCCTAGGTGATTAACAAGCTTTAGCTCTCCGCTTTTATCCACCTGAGCGAACAGCGATAACTCAGTATAGGCAGGTCCCCTTTTGACAAGTGTCCCACCTGAGTTGTTTGCAACACCACCGACAATAGACGCACCTAGGCATGACGACCCAATTACAGAGTGAGGCGCACGCCCGAGTGGCTTTAGTGCCTTTTCAAGTTTGAACAGTGTTGCTCCCGGAAAGCTCAATACTTGCGTTCCGTCGTTAACCAGAACAATATCGTCCATTGCTAACGTATTTATAACCACCACTGGTCTATCGTAGTCGCTTCCACTTGGCGTTGAGCCTTCGGTCAAGCCGGTTTTCGCGGCCTGCATAATAATGATGCAGTTATATTCAACGCAAACCTTTAGCACTTCCCAATATTGCATTAGCGTATGTGGAAAAAGTACAGCCAATGCTTCGCCTTCGCCTGACCGCCATCCCTTGCGATAGTGCTCAGTTTGGCGCGTTCCTACGGCAAGGTTGCTTTCCCCGAGTACGCGTGTAAAAGCGTCAATAATTGGGGTTGTTTGCATGTATAACTCCTTAGAACAGTGCAATGCGTATTAAAAAATTAATTTGTGCCGACTAGTGGACCACCGACTTCAAACACATAAACCCCCAACCATACTAAAATACCTGCAAATACAACGTAATATATAGTTGGGATAATAGTCTTTCTTAAAGTAGCTCCCTCTTGCCCTATTAATCCTACCGTTGCCGACGCAGCTACAACATTGTGTATTGCAATCATATTTCCGGCAGCCGCACCAACGGCTTGCGCTGCGATAATTAGTGCAGGTGACAATTGAAGGCTTAGTGCTGCTTCGAACTGAAACTGGCTGAACATCATATTTGATACTGTATTCGAGCCTGCGATAAATGCACCTAATGCACCAATAGTAGGGCTAATTAATGGGAAAGCTTCGCCAAACATATTGGCGAACAATTGCGCGCCAGCTATCGGCATACTGACGATGTCGGCGCCATTCACACCTGAATTTATAAAAAGCCTAACCATAGGAATTGTGAACATCAATACAAAACCAGCACTTAGCAACGTTTTGCTGGAATCATTGAAAGCCTTAAACAACACTTCTCCCTTGGATACCTTTTTACTTTGAATGATTACTGCAACCAATGCACCTATTAACAACAACCCACCAGGAAGATATAGCGGACTGATTGATGCACTTACACCCGTTTCACCCAGTATGTTGTCAAATGAGAGTGTCAGCGACGTAGTAAATTCTTTTATTGTTGGAAACACTCTGGATATAACGAGCAAAAGTGCAACAACTAAATAAGGGACCCAAGCCGTAACCCAATGCATGGCCTTTTGTGACGTTATGTCGTCTGCTTTTATTTCCAAATTACCCAGCCAACCTTTGTCCCATGACGCTTTCGGCGGGAAATCCCATGTTGTTTTAGGCATCAAGAAACCATTTTTAGCTGCAGTAACAACCACTGCCAAGCTCACCAATCCTCCAATCAACGATGGAAATTCAGGGCCTAATACAATGCCGGTAAATACGTAAGGAATGGTAAAGCTGACGCCTGCGAATAAGGCGAAAGGTAGAATTTGTAACCCTTCGCGCCAAGACTTGTTGGAGCCAAAAAAGCGAGTAAGCATTACAGCCATTAAAACTGGCATAAATGAGCCAATAATTCCGTGGATAGTTGCCACTTCAGAGGTGATTAGTTGAATAAACTGCTCCCATTGCCAGCCTTGAGCCTGCAAAGTCTGACTGATCGCTTGGCCGTCTAAACCTTTGTTTACACCAATGACAATAGGCGTTCCCACCGCGCCGAAAGAGACGGGTGTGCTTTGGATCATCATACCAATAAGTACGGCAGCCAATGCTGGAAAACCGATGGCAACAAGCAAAGGAGCCGCTATAGCGGCCGGCGTGCCAAAACCAGAAGCACCTTCAATAAAAGTACCGAAGCACCAAGCAATGATTATTGCCTGGACTCTTCTATCAGGTGAAATGTTGGTGAAACCCTGGCGGATAACATCAATTGCTCCAGTATATTTCAATGTGTTGAGCAGAAAAATTGCACCAAATACAATCCACAAAACAGATACTGTAATCACTAAGCCTTGTAGAATTGAAGCGCCCACCCGTACTGCCGACATATCCCATGCTAAAAGTGCCATAAGTGCTGTACTTGCTAATACAACTGGCATTGCTCTTTTCGCAGACCACTGTAAACCCAATAGCAGCACTGCTGAAAGCGTTATAGGTAACAATGCTAATAATCCAAGGGTTATCTCATTCATGAGTTTTCCTCTTATTATAATTAGTTAATTATTCGAGTTTCTAACGTTAGAAACTCGATGTTAATGCAGGGTTAAAATTTAGGTATGCGACTGTACTAATTTCTCACGTGTTGATATATATGCATTAAAGACAAAGTTTATTTCCATTTTTGGACTAATAGTGGCAAAAGCAGACGATATTATCCTTTTTGTGAACGTAGTTGATGAAGGCTCTTTTTCAAAGGTCGCTCAAAAACTCAACCTAACTAATTCTGTAGTAAGTAAGCGTATCGCACGATTAGAGTCAGATTTGAACGTTCAATTGCTTTACCGCTCTACACGAAAGCTCAATTTAACTGATGCAGGAAGAACACTGTACAATAAGGCGAGAATCGCCAATTTAGCCATTCAAGACGCAGAAGATGCCGTCAGTGGTTACAGTGATGAAGTGCGTGGAAAAATCCGAATTACTATGCCCAATGTATCGGCAAAACTGGTCTTAAATCGCGCAATTGCCGAGTTTTGCAATTTACACGAAGAGGTGGATGTAGCGCTTGCAATTACCAATCGCGTTACCAATATCATTGAAGAAGGCTACGATCTCGCCATTCGTACAGCCCACCTTGAGGACTCCTCTCTTATTGCTAAACGCCTTATAGATTCAAAATGGATAGTATGCGCAAGCCCCACATATCTTAAAAACAAAAGCCGCCCAAATCATCCTGATGACTTAACTGAACATAATTGTTTAATTTACAAGTACGATAGCACTGGCCCAGACTTCTGGCCGTTTCATATTGAAGGAGAGCTTCACAACGTTCAAATTGGTGGGCGAATACAGTCAAATAACTTGGATGCGTTAAGGCAAGCCGCTATTGCAGGTGTGGGTGTAGCATTTCTTCCCAAGGCATTAGTGCATGAAGATATCGAAGATGGGGCGCTTTCGCCTTTACTTGTCGAGTACGTAACTAAGACTATGGGTATTTATGCCGTTTATCCTCGTTCGCGTCAGCCTGACAAAAAGCTAAAGCTACTGGTCAACTACCTTCAAGAGGCGTTTGGCAATAGAAGCGCCTATTTTTATTGATAAACATTGAAGTAATCTCCGTTTACATCAAAAACATGGCGCTAAACATAATTGAAGCGATCTTAAAACGCGAACTTAGCTGACGCTTGGATGTAATTGGAGTCAATGCTGTCTATGTTGTCATCATTGATAGAATAAGCACCAAACTCTAGGCCAACATCAAGACGCGGCGCTACCGTTTCAATTACATTCACCGCCCAGTGCGAACGTTTGCGCCCCAAAATATCTGTTTTAGCTGCTCCATAAAATACAGTGCTGCGGAGGGTTTCAGTCCAAAAATGGCGATACGCTACGGTATAAGCCAGCGTACTTTCCGTTTCCAATGTTTGAGTTGCAGGATCCTCAACAACATCAGCAGTCATGCCGGCCGCAGCATACCGACCGGGCTTACCCGCGGTTAATTGAAAACGTAGATCATCTTTTGCAAAAAGTGGTATTTTGCCTGCGATATTTACTGCTGCTGTAACTTCTTCAACCCCTCCTTGATCGACAAGTCGTATTACAGAGCCGAAAGCATATTGCCCATATTGACTATCTAAATTGTATCGTACAACAAAGTCGGGTGTAGACTCATCAGGGTCAGCGGCTACACCTGTAAGCCCTACGGCATTGGCAGGTGCGTCGGTATCACCATCCCCAATGGTCTCTGGGCTTTCGATGGCAAATTGCCAGTTTCCTGAGGTGTATCTAACCTGAACTTGCCTTGCAAACACTTCTCCTACATGAGGACCACCAAAATCTAACGACTCAGGAATAACGTGAAGCGGCATAAAGGTGCTCCAGTTTTGACCCGCACTCCAGTTCTTATAGGTGATGAAGAAGTGGCGTAATCGCAAGTTGGTAGAGTTACTTACCGCTTCGTTGCCCCCTCCGCCATACATATCGACCTCTATAAAAGTACTCACCTCCCCTATAGAAACGCCCATATTTAAGCGTGACTCTCCTACATTGAAACCTGTGTGTGATGTCTCTATTGCTTCCCCGCCAGGAAAATTACCAATCCAATAATCCTGATAAGCAATATCCCCTTCAACATGCCTGACATCTACTTTGGCATAACCTCCAACACTAACCTTAACGTGTTCGTTACCGACCTTCCCGTTGAACAACTCTATGCCGTGAGAAGGGTTAAGAATTAGCGCTAATGCACAAGCAGATAAGCGTAGGGTGTATTTGTTGTTTGTTTTCATTATTCGTCCTAATAGCTGAAACTATTTAACATGTCGTTAACGGGCGGATAATGTATTCGTTCGTGCTCAGAGGATAAACCGAGTTTAGAATATTAACTTTTTCCTAAATTCGCATAATCAGAGGTTTACTTTTTGAATGTTAATTGTGTAAAGAGATGAAGAATATTGAGCATAAATCGCTCAATAGAAAAATAATAAAAGGCTACTTGTTGCTAATACTATAAATGAAAGTAATGATATTGACTGAAGTGCCTTACCCCAACTTTGCAAAAACCAACTTAAACACAAAGACAAAGAAAACACGGTAAGTGCAGACATAATAGTATCTGCAGGCGAGAATGTCGCTTGATTTACACTCAATGCAAATACGGCAAAACCAGTACCTATGGCACCGACTGCGCTCACAATCATGCATAATATGAAATGCGCACAAAGCTTAGCTATATCTCGGGGCATTGAGCGCACAGAAACTACCGCTTCGTTTGAATTATATAACTGCATCGCAACCTCTTAACCCTCTCAACAATAAGTTAATGATAATCGTTATTATTATTAAATCAAGAAAATTAATTAGCTGTATTAGGAAAATTCATTAAACAAGAAAGCGTAATCTGTCGCTATTCGACCAGTGGCTTTTTGGTAAATCGTTTTTTGTTATGAAGCTGCCGATTAATGGTCTTTCGCGGAATCTACTGGCAATAAAAAAGGCACTGTCTCCAGTGCCTTTTGGTTTTAATTGCTGACAACGAAAAGTCCGCTGTCATCTGCATCAATACGAATGGTTGATTCCGGTATTAATTCGCCAGCGAGTAATTGATGCGCAAGTGGATTTTCCACCTGCACTTGTATCGCTCGCTTAAGCGGACGTGCGCCAAACACTGGGTCGAAGCCCGCGTCCGCCAATTTATCCATAGCCGCAGCAGACAGAGTAAGCTTATATCCTTTTTCTGCGAGCCTAGCGCGAAGCGAGGCAAGCTGAATTTTAGCAATAGATTTTATTTGCTCCTTCCCTAATGGATGGAATACCACAATATCATCGACGCGGTTGATGAACTCCGGTCTGAAGTGTTGCCCTACAACACTCATTACCGACGCTTTCATATCGTCATACTGACTTTCGTTGTGCTTATCTTGAATGATATCTGAACCTAAGTTGGACGTCATGATCACAACGGTATTTTTAAAATCTACAGTACGTCCTTGTCCGTCAGTCAACCGGCCGTCATCTAGTACTTGAAGCAGAATATTGAATACATCTGGATGTGCCTTTTCAACCTCGTCCAACAAAATGACCGAGTATGGCTTGCGACGCACCGCTTCGGTTAAGTAGCCACCTTCCTCGTAGCCAACATAGCCAGGAGGTGCACCCACTAAGCGTGCTACCGAGTGTTTTTCCATAAATTCTGACATATCGATACGCACCATGGCATCTTCAGTATCGAACATAAAGCCTGCCAAGGCTTTGCAGAGCTCAGTTTTGCCCACGCCAGTTGGCCCTAAAAATAAGAATGAGCCAATAGGTCGATTTGGATCCGCAAGCCCAGCACGTGAACGGCGAATTGCGTTTGAAACCGCTTCAACCGCTTCTTCTTGTCCAACAACCCGTTTGTGAAGTACGTCTTCCATACGCAACAACTTCTCACGCTCGCCCTCAAGCATTCGCGCTACAGGTATACCCGTCCATCGCGAAAGCACATCTGCAATTTCAACGTCCGTCACTTTATTTTTGAGTAACGTCGTCTCGCGAGTTTCGTTTTCAGCCGCTTGCTCTAACTTTGCTTCAAGCTCTGGAATACGGCCGTACTGAAGTTCCGACATGCGATTCAAATCAGATGCACGTCGCGCTATTTCCAAGTCAAGTTTAGCCTGCTCAAGCTCCCCTTTAATGGTTTGAGTGCCCTGCATGGCGTCTTTTTCATCCAGCCACACTTTCTCAAGCTCTGCGTACTTGGTTTCCGCTTGCTCACGCTCTAACTCAATCATCTCAAGTCGCTTATGACTCGCATCATCTGTTTCTTTGGCCAGAGCTTGCTCTTCCAATTTTAGCTGGATGATACGACGCTCAAGACGATCCATCTCTTCGGGCTTGGAGTCTATTTGCAATCGAATGCTAGACGCAGCCTCGTCTATAAGATCAATGGCTTTGTCTGGCAATTGGCGGTCGCTAATATAACGATGCGACAAACTTGCCGCTGCAACGATAGCGGGATCAGTAATATCTACCGAGTGATGGAGCTCATAGCGCTCTTTTAAGCCACGCAGAATAGCAATAGTGTCTTCAACGCTTGGTTCTTCAACTAATACCTTTTGGAAACGACGTTCAAGTGCTGCGTCTTTTTCAATGTACTGACGATATTCATCCAGTGTTGTAGCACCAACGCAGTGAAGTTCACCACGGGCTAACGCAGGTTTAAGCATATTACCTGCATCCATCGCTCCATCGCCCTTCCCTGCACCTACCATGGTGTGCAGTTCGTCAACGAATAAGATCACGCGGCCTTCTTCTTTAGCCAGCTCATTAAGCACTGCTTTAAGGCGTTCTTCAAACTCACCGCGATATTTAGCTCCCGCCACTAACGCGCCCATATCAAGGGCAAGAACACGCTTGTTCTTTAAGCCCTCAGGCACTTCGCCATTAATGATGCGCTGAGCCAACCCTTCAACAATAGCCGTTTTACCCACACCCGGCTCACCAATGAGTACTGGGTTGTTTTTGGTTCGACGCTGCAGTACTTGAACAGTTCGGCGAATCTCATCGTCTCGACCAATGACCGGGTCGAGCTTGCCTTGTTCTGCTCGCTCGGTTAAATCTGTCGTGTATTTTTCAAGCGCTTGACGTACATCTTCAGCATTAGGATCCGTGACCTTCTGGCCACCACGCATGTCGTCTATTGCGCTTTCAATAGCTTCTTTAGTGATATTCAGGCTTTTGAGGATTTCCCCCAAGCGCCCTTTATCTTGTAGCGCCGCTAGAACAAAGATTTCTGAAGTGATGTATTCGTCTTTTCGCTGCTGCGCTATCTTGTCACAAAGATTTAGCAAAATGCCGCTGTCTTTACTTAATTGAACATCTCCCCCAATGCCTTCAATACGAGGTAGGCGCTCAATAGCTTGGCTCAGTGCTGAGCGTAGCGCATTTACATTGATGTTTGCTTGGTCAAGCAAAGGGCGTACTGACCCGCCTTGCTGATTTAGCATGGCAGTCATTAAATGGACAGGTTCAATGTATTGATGATCTCGCCCCAATGCGAGTGATTGAGCATCGGATATTGCGAGCTGAAATTTACTGGTAAATCTATCTAGTCTCATAATCTCAACCTAATTAATGAACAACTATACCTGCGTTAACACGCCGCGATTACGAACATTTTAACTCTCGCTGAGTGGGTAATGCTCTATGCGGAATGGCATTCTTTATGTTCTAGTTATGTAGGCTGCTCAATTGCGATTCAAGTATGAGATTAAAAAGTTAGCCAAAAAGATAACAAATAATGTATGAAGTTTGATCTAGCGCAACTGTTTGATCAGACTAAAACTGCCGCCTTTTTTCGAAACAATTTAAAGCAGGCCTATTACGCTAACTATACGCCCAGTCGTGCGCTTGTTTTGATGCGTAGCTCTTCGATGGGAGTAAAAACGCTGTTCGTCAGTGTAAGTGCACAAGTTACTTTGTGTAATATTCTCAACGCCAGCTTGCTGCAATTGCACCTGTGCCACTAGAGGCAGATCTAATAAGTACTTCCCTCTATCAGAGCTATTGGCAATGGCACCGTCTATATGGCGAAACTTACTCGCCAACTGTGCATCAACTTCGTAGCAGGGCCCGCTGATTGCAGGACCAACCCAAGCGATGAGTTTTTTTGCATCGCTGCCAAAGTGTGAAACAGCACTTCCGATAATGTTAGTATCGAGACCTTTCCAACCAGCATGTACTGCCGCCACTTCTTGACCGCTTTCATCACACAATAAAATGGGCACGCAGTCTGCGGTCATTACCGCACAAAAATGCGATGTTGAAGAAGAATACGACGCATCAGCGGTGGTATCTGCGCTCGGCAATGACACCACGCGGTTGCTGTGCACTTGCTCCAACCATGTGATCTTTTCACTATGTGGAATCAGGCGTCTATTGGCTTTCACTAGTAGGAGGTCGTCCCCCACGTGGGCGCCAACGTTTAAACCTGCAAAATCCCCTATGCTTGTACCTCCCATTCTTGTCGTTGTGTATGCAACAACATTTGCGGGACATGACCACGCTGGCGTAATCAAATCCAGCGTGGATGATATAGGTGAATTTGCATCTGACAATGTCATAAGTTCGCCTTACTCATTAAAGCATATCTTGTGGATTGTCCGCGGTGTCTTTTTTCACGGCTTTAAGCAAGTCCTGCATATCTTGAGGTAGGGGAGCTTTCCACGTCATCCACTCTTCAGTTTCAGGGTGAAACAGCGAGAGCTGTGCGGCGTGCAACGCCTGACGTTGGAATCCGCGAAGCGCAGCGATAAATTCTTCTGACGCCCCTTTAGGAAGACGAGGACGCCCGCCATAAACTTGGTCGCCAAGCAAAGGATGCTTAATGTGGGCCATGTGTACGCGGATTTGGTGCGTACGGCCAGTTTCAAGCTTCAAACGCAGGTGCGTGTATGCGCGAAATTTTTCGATAACACGAAAATGAGTGACCGCTGGTTTGCCCATTTCACGTACTGCCATATGCGTACGTTTTGTTGCGTGTCTACCAATAGGCGCATCTACAATACCACCAGCTACCATCGTACCTAAGGCAACGGCTTCGTATTCACGACTCATTTCCCGACGTTGAAGTTGGTCAACAAGATGCGTTTGAGCAGGAATTGTTTTTGCTACGACCATTAACCCCGTCGTGTCTTTGTCAAGGCGATGGACAATGCCCGCACGTGGAACTTTGTCTATCTCTGGACAATGATTTAACAAGGCATTTAGCACGGTACCGCTTGGGTTTCCTGCACCTGGATGCACAACCAAATCAGCAGGTTTGTTTATGACTAGGATGTGTTCATCTTCATAAACAATGTTTAACGCGATGTCTTGCGCTTCGCTCGTTACTTGTACATCCATTTCGGCCTGTACAGTAACAAGTTCATCCATTTGCATTTTGTGGCGAGGCACGGTGATTACTTCACCGTTTACAGCAACATTCCCATCTTGGATCCAAGTTTTTAGCTTAGAACGAGAATATTCAGGGAACAAATCAGCCAAAACCTGATCTAACCGTAAACCAAAATGCGCAGCTTCCGTTGAAGCTTCTAATTGTATTGTGTTCGGCGACTGTGTCATAACACCATTGATTACGTTTAAAAAAGGGTATTATAACAAGTATTCACGCTGTACACTGCCTTGTTTACGTTTTTGTATGGTTTTTCTCATCGTTAGTACGTTAGAATGCAATTAAAGTGTTGTTGTTTAACACATGAGCTTAGACAGCGAAGTATTAAAACTGTTTAGCAGGAAAATAGAATTATTATGAAATCATTTCGTCTACTGGCCCCCGTTTTATTGGGTGCTATGGTATCTGTCGCAGGATGTAGCTCTTCAGATAATGAAGAAAAAGCCGTATTAGCTAACATGGGTGCGCAGCAACTGTACGACAGAGCAAAGCAGAGCATGGAAGTAGGTAACTTCAGCGCTGCAGCACAAACGTTAAGCGCGCTAGATTCGCGCTACCCGTTCGGTCCCCTATCCCATCAGGTACAGCTAGACCTTATTTATAGCTATTATAAGTCAGGTAAAAACGAAGAAACGCTTGCCACTATCGACAGATTTATTCGTCTGAATCCAAACCATTCAGATGTTGATTACGCGTATTACATGCGTGGATTAACTAACATGGAATCAGATAGCAACCTTTTCCAAGAGTTAATGAATATTGACCGCACGGATAGAGACCCGTCGAAGTCTCGTGCTGCGTTTGAAGATTTCCGTAGACTGATTCAACAATATCCAGATAGCAAATATGCCGCAGATGCGAAGCAGCGCATGGTTCATATTAAAGACCGCTTGGCTCGCTATGAAATCGCTATTGCACGTTTCTACATGAGACGACAGGCTTATGTCGCTGCAGCAAACCGTGGTCGCTATGTTATAGAGCACTTCCCGAATACCACTCAAGTGCAACAAGCACTCGAAATCATGGTTTCAAGTTATGAGCAGCTTGGCCTAGATGAATTGCGTAACAATGCGATGAAGACACTAAAGCTTAACTACCCTGACAGCGAATTTATTAGCTAGATTTGGCTATTCTGTTTTGCTAGAGCTTTATGCAACCAATAAAAAAACGCACATTTGTGCGTTTTTTTGTATCTGGATGTCACATATTGACTGCGTTCGCTTGATAGATTACTAGCGGAAAAACAAGTGACTAAAAGGGTTTAACAATCTTGCAAGGCCCGAAGTAAAGTGCAATGGCTGATCGACAATGCTAAATACAAGGCAGCCTTCTTTACCTTCGGATTTTGGCGTGTGCGTTTTATCACCATCCATGAAAATAAAGTCGCCGGTATCATAACGACTTAGCCCATCACTGAACTCACCATCAATGACTAATGTATATTCCGTACCACGGTGCGTATGCTCAGGTACACTACCGCCACTTCCCATGAAGATAAAGTTAGCTACACCTTGGTTTCCAAGGTCAACTGGCGCCTGCCACAGCTTCCCGACCAAACTTGACCAGTTACCTGTTTTATCAATGTAGCGGTGAAGCGTTCTGGGTACAGTGAATACTCTTCCATCTAACTCGATGGTATTTACACTTGCCTGCGCCCGCAAGGCCGCCCGCTTCTTTACGGGCTCACGATACGCTGTGGGCTGTTCCATCAAAGTGTTATTTTGTTTCGATGATGGGAGCTGCGTAATTTGGGATAGCATGTCACCAAACTGAAGCGACATTTCAGCTTTGTCGCTTGCGGTTGAATTGACGTTCGAAACCATTTGAGCAGCAAGACTTTCCGTTTCAATTTCAACAAAACGCTGACATTTTTCACACATGTCACAATGTGCAGAGACCATCAGTGATATAGCAGGTGACAATGTGCCCTCAACAAAATCTTTAAGTTGCTGGGCACTTGGGTGAAACCTAATCATTATCGTTTAACATGACCTTTAATCGTTGAAGTGCCAAACGTGTCCGCGACTTTACTGTACCTAATGGAATTGAAAGCTCATCGGAGACTTCTTGTTGTGACTTGCCATCAATATAGATAGCTTCAACCACTGCTTTCTGTTTTACAGGTAATGATTCGAACAAATGGCCAATCTGCTCTAAAGTAACTTGTTCGTCGAGTGGCGCCTCGTTTGCATCGGCTGTTTGCTCGCATAAAACTGGCCATAAATCGTCAGAACAAACATCCTCTTTCCTATTCCGCAGCTTTCGAAGCATATCAAAGCGGATGTTACGCGCAATTGTGAAAATCCACGTTGACGGAGAACCTTTTTCTGCATTGAACAGGTGCGCTTTCTGCCACACATTTGACATAGTATCTTGTACCAGTTCCATGGCCAGTGCCTCATTACCCATCTGTTTGAGTGCATAAGAGCGCAGCCGAGGCGCGAAATAGTTGAACACTCTTGCAAATGAGCGCTTGCATCGGGTGTCTGCAACCGCGACAAGGTAATCAGACATTTCAGTTGCACACTCTTTAGGCTTGATTGTGCTGTTGCTTTGTTCCAAAGGAATTCCAACTAACATAAGATTCGTCCGCTTTTCCGTTTTGGTTGTATCATTCTACGGCGTTATGACTTAAAACGTATGCGAAAATCGCTAATATTGGATTACGAATTTGTAATGTCTTTAACCGACTCAACGACTAAGCAATTAATGCAGAGAGATAGTTCAGTAAACTGGTACATTCTCTTTGCGCTAAAAAGTGCTGTTTTTGCGAGCCGTCTACTGGCAATAATTCTAACCACCGATTTAATACCCAATTAGGGCAATCAAACTTTGGTGATTCATAAAGCGATGCCAACTCTTCGTAATTTCCAAAAATTTCTTTAAGTCGCTCGTCCATAGGCGCTATTTGTTGAGGAGCCAAATCGCACTGCCAAGGTTCTAACACCTTGCAACTACCGGTACGAAGACCATCTTTTTCAACTTCTATGCTACTCACCTCAACTAAATGAGAACCAGCAACCTTTATGCCAAGCAACCCATCATCGAGCATGTCGAAGTCAACAACCTGCGCATAAGTACCTATTTTATGAATATGCTCATTCAAATTTTTGTCACCATTAGCATTAAGCATACACATCACAAAGCCTTTATTTTCGGCACATGCCTGTTTGACCATTCGCACGTATCGCGGCTCAAAAATACGCAATGCCATTCTACCTTCCGGCAGAAGGTGCGCAGATAAAGGAAATAAAGGAAAACGTTCTACACTCATACTCAGCACTTCCGAAAACACGAAAATAATTACGCAAGTGAGAACAATTAGGATCGAATGGGAAAATTTTTCACATATAAATGGAAAAACATGATCTTTAGCACGACGATTAATGTAATTTAGTTTTTAAATAAAACATTAACAGATTTCATATCAGAGACTTGCAATTTGAACGTGAAAATAACCGCGAATTTTTTTAAGCGTCGACATTACCGATATGCAAATCTGATTTTGAATTATGAGTTAAGGAAAGGCCATGGACGTCATTGGACGCTTTTGTAAAATTTACACAGACATATGTCAAATTTCTCCAGACGACCTAGAACATATCTATGCCGACGACATACTGTTTATCGACCCAATCACTACACACCATGGCATTGATGAAGTAAAACGCTATTTTTCCAACTTATTGACGCAAGCCGAAAGCTGTAAGTTCGACATTGCGGACATTTTTACTTGCTCGCCCAATGGCACAGAAGAGCATCCATCAAGTCATTCAAAGGTTACCCATATCGCAAATTGGACGATGACCCTTACGCTGAAAGATAGTGATAAGCAAATTACGCTAGATGGCACCACGCAACTTGGTGTCAGCGATGACAGCATTATTTACCACAAAGATTATTACGACTTGGGCGAAATGGTCTATGAGCACGTACCCATCCTAGGTTTTGTCGTTAAAAAAATTAAAGGGAAGCTAGCAAAGTGAAAAGTATTCTAATTACTGGCGCCACATCGGGTATTGGTAAAGCATTAGCAATAACTGCTGCAAACAGCGGTTATCAAGTGATTGCCTGTGGTCGAAATGAAGACACACTCAACGAGCTAAGTAAGTACAATAATATTAGCGCATGCCAGTTCGATGTCACTGATCTTGACGATACTCGACGGGCGCTAACAACGGTTAAATTTGACATTGCTGTACTCAACGCTGGTACCTGCGAATATGTAGATATCGACGACTTCGAGCCAGACATGTTTCGCCGCGTATTCGAACCTAATTTCTTTGGCGTTGTTCATTGTGTAGACGCTCTTCTTCCACGACTTAAGCAAGGCGACAAGCTTGTGATTGTTGACAGCATGGCTCGCCTACTCCCTTTCACACGAACGCAAGCGTACGGTGCGAGCAAAGCTGCCCTACATTATTTTACTAAATCATTAGAAGTAGACCTTCACCACAAAGGCGTGAAAGTGCAAGCGGTGTCTCCTGGATTTGTAGAAACGCCCCTCACAGATAAAAACGATTTTGAAATGCCAATGAAAATTAGCGCTGAAGAAGCCGCTGACGCTATGCTTAAAGGAATAGAGGGCAACAAACAAACAGTTTTCTTCCCTCGGTTCTTTGGTTTTATTCTGCGCTTTATGCATATACTGCCAACCCCACTGCAAAAGCGATTGTCGTTGGCAATGAGAGAAAAACAATAAGAGAAGATGAATGAACAATAAGATTGCCATCATTGGCACAGGTATTTCTGGTTTGACCTGCGCGCACCTTCTAAATAGGCAGCACGACATCACAGTGTACGAAGCAAATGACTATATAGGTGGTCATACTGCAACGAAGAAAATAAGCGACAATGGGGAAACTTACCATATCGATACAGGCTTTATCGTTTTTAATGATTGGACCTACCCTAATTTTATAAAGCTCATTAATCAGTTAAATGTTGAGTATCAACCAACAGAGATGAGCTTCTCTGTAATGAGTAAAAAGGCAAACCTCGAATACAACGGCAATAACTTAAACAGTTTATTTGCACAGCGGCGTAATATTCTGAGGCCTAAATTTTGGCGCATCGTGAAAGACATATTGACGTTTAACAAAGCGTGTAAAGCGATGGTCGCAGAAAACCGTGATACTTCTTCACTTACGTTAGAAGACGTCATTAGAGAATTAAAACTCAGCGATGACTTTGCACGTTATTATATCTTGCCTATGTGCGCCGCAATTTGGTCCAGCAGCTTAGAGCAAACGAGAAAGTTTCCACTCACGTTCTTTTTGCAGTTTTTCAACAACCATGGCTTGCTCAATATTACCGACCGTCCTCAGTGGTACACAATTAAAGGTGGGTCAAGCCAATACATTCCGCCTTTAATCGCACCATTTGAGTCTAAGATAAAACTATCGACGGCCGTTCTGTCGGTAGCGAAAAGCGATGATAAGTGGCAGGTTACCGACTCTTCAGGCAACGCTGCGATGTATGATCATGTGGTATTTGCGTGCCACAGTGGCCAAGCGTTAAAAATGATTCACTCACCGACTTCGCTGCATCGAGATATCCTTGGAAATATCCCTTACGCAGAAAACGACGTGGTGATGCACAAAGATATTTCACAGCTGCCTAAAAGAAAATTAGCTTGGGCGAGTTGGAATTACAGCTTAAAAGAAGACGCAAGTGAGGAAGCCCGCCCCGCTTCTGTCACTTATAACATGAATATTCTTCAACGCCTTGAAGCACAAAGCACCTACTGTGTAACGTTAAATAATACGGCGGAAATAGACCAAAAGAGTATTCTTCGAAGCTATCAGTACGCACATCCGCAATACAGTGCCAGCATGGTCAACGCCCAAGCAAGAAGAAATGAAATTTGTGGCGTAGACAACTTACATTTTTGTGGAGCCTACTGGTATAACGGTTTTCATGAAGACGGCGTAACTAGCGCACTTGATGTTTGTTCTCGCTTTGGTGAAGCCCTGTGATAGAAAGTGCCATCTACAAGGGTAAGGTTTATCACCAACGGTTTAAGCCTACCCAGCATAAATTTGACTATGACATTTATTTATTTTGGCTAAAGCTTGAGAGCAACGAACTCGAAATCTTGTCCAGTTCGTTAAAACGCTTCTCTGCATACGACAAGGCTAGAGTGCGTTTCAAGCGTGAAGACTACTTAGGTGATCCCTCTTTTCCTCTAGGTCAGGCAGTAATAGACAGAATGACAGAGTTAAACGGAGGGAAGACGCTTCAAGGCGATGTCTTTATGCTGGGACAACTGCGTATGTGGGGGCTTTATTTCAGCCCGGTGAATTTCTATTACCTACGCAATGCCGAAGGTAAGTATACACATATGCTTGCCGAAGTAAGTAACACGCCGTGGAATGAGCGTCATCACTACCTTGTAAATCTAGATACTCAAGACGATACGCCAAAAGCTTTTCATGTTTCCCCGTTTAATCCAATGGATATGACCTACAAATGGTCGATATCGCAGCCGTCGGCTAGACTGTCACTTGCGATGGATTGTGTAAGAGACGACAAAGAGTTCAGTGCAGGGATTAATTTGACTAAATTTACTTTAGATAATGCGAATCTATCTGCGGCACTTAAACGTATACCCAGTATGACAATAAAAACTGTGGCTGGAATTTATTGGCACGCGCTTAAACTACTGCTTAAACGAACGCCACTGTATACACACCCAGAAAAAAGTCAGGAACAATAACAATGTCTTTTGGTGAATCTGTACTACTGACCACCTCAGAGGTCTCCTTTGTAGATAAAGCGTGTAGAACTCTATTCCTACAATGCTTAAAACAACTGCCTTTTGGCAGTTTAACCATTCAAGAAAACGGCGATGTCGTTGCGCGTTTCGGCACAGACGAAAGCGATTTGCGTGCAACGGTAAATATCAAGAATGTACAAGCCTATCGACGCTTATTGCTTGGCGGAAGTGTGGGCGCCGGAGAAGCATTCATGGATGGGTTATGGGACAGTGACGACGTAACAGCCGTGGTAAGAGTGTTTGCTAGGAATTTATCTACCCTTGACGAATGGGAGAATAAATTTAAATGGGTGACTATGCCCATCAACAAGATTCAACACTTTGCACGTCGAAATACAAAGGACCAAGCCAAGAAAAATATCGAGGCGCATTACGATCTGGGTAATAAGCTTTATACCCGCTTCCTTGACCCAACAATGATGTATTCGTCAGCCATATACCCAGATCCGAATGCAACTCTCAATGATGCACAAAATTACAAGCTCAAAGCCATTTGCGACAAGTTACAGCTTAGCGAAACCGATCATCTTCTAGAGATTGGCACGGGCTGGGGCGGGCTAGCCGTCTATGCTGCTAAGCATTATGGTTGCCGCGTAACGACCACTACCATTTCAGAAGAGCAGCATGCATGGGCAAAAGAATGGATTGCCCGAGAAGAACTTGAAAGCAAAATCACTTTGCTGAAAAAGGATTATCGCCTACTTGAAGGCAAGTACGATAAGCTCGTGTCTATCGAGATGATTGAAGCTGTAGGCAAACAATTTTTAGGAAATTTCTTTGAGAAATGCTCGTCACTTTTAAAAGACGACGGCCTAATGCTGCTTCAGTCAATAACCATTGATGACAGACGTTACGACAGCTATTCAAATAGTGTCGACTTTATTCAGAAATATATCTTTCCGGGGGGATTTTTACCTTCTCAGCACCAGCTTAACGCTCACCTGAAAAAGTACACTAATATGATGATTCGTGACTTACACGACATCGGGATTGACTATGCGAAAACATTGAACCATTGGTATGAAGCATTTATTTCTGCAAAAGATGAGCTTTTAAACGACGGTTATGACGAGCGTTTTATGCGAATGTGGACCTACTACCTGAAATATTGTGAAGGTGGTTTTTTAGAAAGAACAATCAGTACCGTTCAACTTGTGATTTCAAAGCCTCATTACAGACTTGATTTGGCTCGTGTTTAACAACGCTAATTATCGATAGTAGTGACAAAAAAAGCGGCGCCCTTTTGGCGCCGCTTTCTTGTTTGAAGCTGACACTAGGTCAAAGCACTACTCATCTACAACTGATATAGGCTTAGACAGCATTGGCTTACCCTGATTAATATTAATTTCAACGCGACGATTTTGCGCTCGGTCTGAAGGTGTAGTGGCATTTTCTACAATTGGATCGGTATCTGCCTTACCCACTACCGACATACGACTTTCGTCAAACCCTGGCGCGGTCCGCATGGCTTCAGCGACCGCTACAGCGCGCTGCGCTGACAAGTCCCAATTAGAACGATAGAGTTCATTAGCAATATGCTGACCGTCACTGTGCCCTGAAATTTCGATTTCTCCAGGCACATCCGCCAACAGCGTACCGATTTTTCTCAACACCGGTTGGAATTGGGGCTGCAAAAAGGCTGAGCCCGCCGAGAAGGAACCGTTCTCACGAATTCGAATGGTTAACTGCTGACCCAACGATTCCATTTCCACCGAACCATCTAGAATTTGTTTTTCTAATTGCTGCGCTACTTTTTTCATCAGTTCAGCCATTTGCGACTGATCGGTGCTTTGCTCAGCCGATGAAGACGACTCAGTAGCCGTTTGTTGAGATTGTCCGCCACGCTGCTCGCCGCGCTGCTTCTGCCTTCCGCCGGCAGAGTCTTCGTTACCAGCCTGAAATTCCAGCATTTGTTGGGTCATTTCGTTGGTTTGCTGCTGAATGGACTCAATAGGCGTAGGGTCAGGCTTGCCAGGTCGAAACTCCATTGCAATAACACTGGTACCCTTTGGAATATCTTTTACTTCAATTTTATTTTGCACACCAAAAGCAAACTTCATAGAGCCCGCAATTTGTTTAAACTTCAGTACGTCCATTTCCGAAAACGAAAGTAGCAGTACAAAGAAGCACATAAGCAACGACATCAGGTCTGCGAAGGTTCCCATCCAGGCTGGAAGCCCCTCGGGGGGACATTTTGGGCATTCTTCTTCGGCCATTACTCTTCCTCTGCGCTTCCGCGTTTACTCGCCGCAAGGTAGTTCTTTAATACCCCTTCGATAACACGTGGGTTCTGGCCGTCGGCTATACCCACAATACCGTCAAGAACAAGACTCTGGTTTAACTTCTCTTCTCCAGCTCTTACCGCCAGTTTAAAGGCAATTGGCAAACACACGACGTTGGCAAAAAAGGCACCATAAAGCGTGGTTAATAGCGCTACCGCCATGGCAGGGCCGATGGCTTTAGGGTCATCCATGTTTGAAAGCATGGCAACCAGACCGATCAAAGTACCAATCATACCCATCGCAGGCGCTACGTCACCCATTCCTTTAAATATAGAAGCGCCGAACTCATGCCTTTCCGTTGTCATAGAAATATCTTTAGCTAACGTTTCTCTCACCACTTCAATGTCGTGGCCGTCAACCAGCATGTCCACACCTTTTTGCATGAACTCATTTGAAATTTCCGCTTCTTCTAGTGCCAGAAACCCGCCTTTTCGCGCAGCGTCTGCCATTTCAACAATCTTCTCGATAAGCTCTTCAGGCGTTTCAATTTTGAACATGAATGCTTTGCCAGCAACTTTACCCGCACTGAAGAATTGGCCCAACGTAAACTGAGATAGGACAACAAATAGTGTTCCCCCGAATACAATAAGTATTGATTGCACGTCGATGAACATGCCCAAGCTGCCGCCCAGAATCATAGCCATAACTATGAAACCAATGGCGCCCAACATACCTATGACGGTTGCTAAATCCACTCACTCTTCCCCATTTATGCGCAGTCAGTGCTGTTAGTGTACAAATACCCTATCGGCAAAAGATAGAAATACTAAAACGACATTATTGAAAAATATCACATTTATTTGTTTATTATGAAGTAGGTTCTATGCAAAAGCGCAGCTTTGTCTTTTTTCTAAACTAAAATACCTAGCGCTTTTTTCAGCGCCTTACTTTTTCCTTCACAGTAAATAACACGGTTACTTCTGAAAGGTTAGTGAACCCTGCATCGAATATAGCACAATTTGCTTGTATGTTGCCTTTTGAACTGGATGAAAAAAAAGCTATGTTACTGTGATATAGGCGATATACGGACAAACCATTTGACCCTTGTGCAACCCTCGGTTAATGTGCGCGGTATACGTATTTTGGCCACTATATTGAGTGTTTTTATGACGACAGAAAAAGCATCAGCGTCTTTTGAAGAAACTTTATCAGAACTAGAAGCTATCGTTAACGAAATGGAAAGCGGTGATCTGCCTCTTAATAAAGCACTAGAAAAATTTGAGCGCGGTATAGCACTTTCCCGCCAAGGCCAACAATCTCTTGAAAACGCCGAGCAAAAAGTAAAGATACTGCTCAGTGAACAAGGCGAAGAAACGCTCCACCCTCTTCCTGAAAGTGAACAGCCATAAATCGTTCATTTTTAACTAACAGGCAATCTATGAATTTTTCTGCTTTGCATCAGCAAGTTAAACAGCAAACTGATGCATCTCTTCTTACATTAATTGACGAATTACCCGATTACGCGCCGCGCTTGAAAGACGCAATGCGTCACGCCTTACTTGCTGGCGGTAAACGGATGCGGCCACTACTTGTTCAAGTAGTAGGTAACACCCTAGACGTGCCCAAAAAAGACCAAATGGCTATTAGTATGGCCATTGAATGTGTGCACGCCTACTCGTTAGTCCACGACGATTTACCAGCCATGGACGACGACGACTTGCGCCGCGGTATGCCAACCTGCCATATTGCCTTTGATGAGGCTACCGCTATTTTAGCTGGCGATGCGCTGCAGGCACTTGCATTTACAGTGTTAGCTGATGCGCCATTAAGCACGTATGCTGAAACAAAGCGTAGCCAGTTACTGTCTGTACTTGCGAAAAGTGCGGGTTATATAGGTATGTGCGGTGGGCAAGCTATCGATTTAGCCAGCACCGGCAAAACCATCTCGCTAGAAGAACTAAAACAGCTGCATAGATTGAAAACCGGTGCATTGTTAAAAGCCTGCGTAGAAATGGTCGCCATTGTTAGTGAAGGCTTACTGCCTCAAACTAAAATTGACTTAATGGCTTATGCCGCGGATATTGGGCTAGCTTTCCAAGTTCAAGACGATATTTTAGATGTGGAAGGCAGTAGCGAAAAATTAGGTAAGCCCGCGGGGTCAGACGAAGCGTTAGGGAAAAATACCTTTCCAGCCAAACTTGGTATTACAGGCGCTAAACAAGAATTAGAAATGCTTCACGATAATGCACTTCAAGCATTGGCGCGTTTACCCTACAATACTGACAGTTTAATTGCGTTTAGCGAGCTTTTGGTAAAACGCGACCATTAGCCACGCGCCATGTTGAAAAAGATAATAAGTACATGAGTTTAGATCTCCAACATTACCCAACGCTTGCGCTTGCGCAAACACCCGATAAATTGAGGCAGTTGCCCCAAGACAAATTACGCGAGCTCGCCGATGAGTTGCGTGAGTACTTACTTAACAGCGTAAGCCAAACCAGTGGGCACTTTGCATCTGGTTTAGGCACAGTGGAACTGACCGTCGCTTTGCACTATGTGTACGACACCCCCTTCGATCGACTGCTGTGGGATGTAGGTCACCAAGCTTATCCGCACAAAATCCTTACAGGTCGTGCAGAGCGCATGAGTACCATTCGCCAAAAGAATGGTCTGCACCCTTTCCCATGGCCGCCTGAGAGCGACTACGACACCTTTGCAGTCGGTCATTCGTCTACATCGATTAGTGCAGGGCTGGGCATGGCTGTGGCTGCCGAAAAAGAAGGCAAAAACAGAAAGGTTGTAGCGGTAATTGGCGACGGTGCTATGACCGCTGGTATGGCGTTTGAAGCCCTTAATCACGCTGGTGATATCAAGAAAGACATGGTAGTTGTACTTAACGACAACGAAATGTCTATTTCTGAAAACGTAGGTGCGTTGAACAGTCACTTAGCTCGCTTGCTTACAGGTAACTTTTTCAACTCTATACGCGATGGCGGCAAAAAGCTGCTAAGCAATGTACCTCCTATTAAGGAGTTTGCCAGCCGTGCAGAAGAACACATTAAAGGCATGGTTGTCCCGGGCACGATATTTGAAGAGCTTGGCTTTAACTACATTGGCCCTATCGATGGCCACGACGTAAATGGTGTTGTCGATACGCTACGCAATATGCGCAAGTTTGACGGCCCGCAGCTACTTCACGTAGTCACCAAGAAAGGTAAAGGTTACGCGGTTGCTGAAGAAGACCCTATCAAGTTCCACGCGGTACCAAAATTCAATCCTGCTGACAACGCTTTGCCAAAATCTAAGCCTTCAGCCCCTACCTACTCTGCAATCTTTGGGAAATGGCTGTGTGATATGGCGGCACAAGACCCTAAGCTAATGGCCGTAACGCCAGCCATGCGCGAAGGTTCAGGCATGGTAGAGTTTTCTCAGCGTTTCCCAGAGCAATATTTCGATGTTGCGATTGCTGAACAGCACGCGGTAACCTTTGGCGCAGGCCTTGCCAAAGACGGTATGAATGCGGTTGTTGCTATTTATTCGTCGTTCCTGCAGCGCGCCTATGACCAGCTCATTCACGATGTGGCGATTCAAGACTTACCCGTATTGTTTGCCATTGATAGAGCCGGTATTGTTGGCGCAGATGGCCCTACTCACCAGGGGGCGTTTGATATCGCTTTCCTGCGCTGTATTCCGAATATGGTGGTTATGGCTCCTTCAGATGAAAATGAATGTCGTCAAATGCTCTACACGGGTCACAAGCTACAAAAACCAGCTGCTGTTCGTTACCCTCGCGGTGCTGGCATGGGTGTCACGCCTGACGAAGCTATGACAGAGCTTGAGATTGGTAAATCTCGTACGTGTCGAGAATCATCAAAAGGCAAGTCTGAAAGTATCGCCATTTTAAACTTTGGCTGCCTACTGCCCTACGCGCTTGAAGCTGCAGAGGCGATTGACGCTACCGTTATCGACATGCGTTTCATTAAGCCGTTAGACGGCGACGCAGTATTAAAAGCTGCCAGTGAGCACAGTGCACTTATTACGTTGGAAGACGGCTGTATTATGGGTGGAGCTGGTAGTGCGGTGCTTGAACACTTGCAGCAAAATGGCGTATTAAAAGCGGTGAAGATGTTAGGGCTGCCTGATAGCTTTGTATTGCAAGGCACTCAGCAGGAAATGTACAAAGAGCACGGCCTTGACGCTGAAGGTATTATTGCAGCGGCTAGCAGTTTAAGCGCTAACTAATTGAGCTTTAAAATCACCACTAAGACATTAAAAAGCCCGCTATTTTGCGGGCTTTTTCGTAAATAGTTTGCTCACCGTCAACTGGCTTTCCTTTGAGGTAAGTCTAACAAAATGGCGGCGAATATTCGTAATGAATTAAAACAAAGCCAATGCGGCAGGCCAAAACGCTATTAGTAAATGTAGACAACCGCATGCCATGGCGCCAGCGATAAGATCATCAAGCATAATGCCTGTACCGCCGTGTAAGCGCTTATCTATGATACCTATTGGCCAAGGCTTCAAGATATCGAAAAGCCTGAATAGAACAAAGCCTACAAGTAAAGAGGACGCTGAAATAGGTACAAACAGAAAGGTCACAAACATGCCCGCTATTTCATCCCACACAATAGAGCCATGATCGTGAACCTGCATATCGTCAGCCGTTTTACCGCACAGGTAAATGCCTACAACTGAGAATATCAGCGTAAGCGCGATAAAGGAAATTAGGGAAATCTGGCTACACGCAATAAGTAGGGGCAACGCAGCAAGTGAGCCAAAGGTTCCCGGCATGAAAGGAATAAGTCCACTGCCAAAGCCTAGTGCGAGAAAATGCACGGGATTTTTCATACTCACTCTAGCGCGAAACTCAGCCTGCATGCTTTTTCCTTTTTATTGCTTTTGTCGGACAAATCGGCTGCCTAAAAGGCGTGCTCGTAACCTGACACGTTAACAGGTGTGTACTTTTCGTTGTCTTTGAGCAATGAAAGTGTGCCGTTATGACCGGTTAATTGGCCAATACATGTGGCTTTCACGTTTGTGCTTGCCAACGAGGTTTCAAGACTTCCGCGCTGCTCTTCACTTACGGTGAAAATAAGCTCATAGTCATCGCCTGCAGACAGCGCGTATTCGATAGCTTGCTCTGGTGTAACCGCGCTTGTTAATGCTCGTGATAACGGTAAACGCTCTACATGAACATTTGCACCGCAATTAGACGCTTTTAGGATATGACCTAAATCTGAAATTAAACCATCAGAGATATCAATGCACGACGTTGCAATACGTCGGATAGCTGTGCCCACCGCTACGCGAGGAGTTGGGAAGTAATGACGATTTACCAATACGTCTTTCGCTTCACCACTTACACTCAGCTTATTTTGCAGGATGTCTAAACCAGCACCCGCGTCACCAAGCGTTCCTGTGACATAAAGCCAATCACCCGGCTTAGCGCCGCTACGCGTTAGCTCAGAACCCGGCGGTATAAAGCCTTGAGCTGTAATCGTGAACGCCATTGGGCCTTTAACCGTATCTCCACCGATAAGCTGTACAGAATAGTACTGAGTTAGCTCATAGAGGCCCGAAACAAAGTCATCTAGCCAAGCTTCGTCCACTTCCGGTAATGACAGAGATAAACTAATCCACGCTGGCTCTGCGCCCATTGCGGCAAGATCGCTTAAGTTTACCGCCACTGTTTTATACGCAACAGACTTCGCCGGTGCGTCTTTCAAAAAGTGCACACCTGCAACCAGGGTATCTGTGGTAACGGCAAGCTGTTGGTTTTCAGGAACCGTTGTTACAGCACAGTCATCACCAATACCAATAACAACGTCTTTGCGTTTGTGGCCGCTGTTTGAAAAGTAGCGGCCGATAAGATCAAATTCTTTCACGGTAATTTTTAAACCCTTTTAGCGGCAGTCCATGCCGCCACGGTAAGGTTAGTCGCGCTCGTCTTTGCGCAATGTGCGCACTGCTTTGTCCAGTGCACCATTAATGAACTTGTGACTTTCTTCAGCACCAAATGCTTTAGCAAGCTCAATCGCCTCATTAATAATTACGCGGTAAGGGACGTCAATGCGCTCGGTCAGTTCCAGCGTCGCAATGCGCAAGATTGCTTTTTCAATAGCGTCTAACTCTTCAGGCAAACGGCCAAGGTAAGGCTTGATGGTCGCATCAAGTTTACTTGCGTTGTGTGCAACACCGCGAAGCAGAGCTTGGAAATACGCCATATCTACCTTTTGCATGTCGTTACTGGTGGCTAGCGCCAGTTCAACCTGCTGAATATCGTTGTGACTCATTTGCCATGAATACACGCCTTGCAGAGCGAGTTCACGGGCTTTACGACGAGCTGAAACTTTCACTTAATGTTTACCTTAAAGCTTTTCAACAGCATCGATAACGTTAACCATTTCCAGCGCACCAAGTGCAGCTTCTGCACCTTTGTTGCCCGCTTTGGTTCCTGAACGCTCGATAGCCTGTTCAATTGAATCTGTTGTAATTACGCCAAATGATACGGGTACACCGTATTCAAGAGAAACTTGCGCAAGACCTTTGTTGCATTCGCCTGCTACAAAATCAAAGTGTGGCGTACCACCACGAATAACCGCACCTAGTGCGATGATGGCGTCAAATGACTTTTTCTCAGCTAATTTCTTAGCTACTACAGGTAACTCGTAAGCACCAGGTACACGTACTAACGTGATATCGTCATCACTCACTTCACCGTGACGCTCTAGTGTATCTAGTGCACCTTCAAGTAAGCTTTCAACTACAAAGCTATTAAAGCGTGATACAACGATAGCAAATTTCTTACCGGTTGCTCTGATATTACCTTCAATTACCTGCATGGATTCATTCCTCGAGAAAAAACGGCGCGAAGTATACCACAACTGCGCCCAAACTAAATCGATTGTTTCTTTAACTTCAACTATTCGTAAACGGGTACGTTAGCTTGACTCAATGTGGGAAGGGAGTGCTCGTCGCAAACCCTCTCCACTTAAGCTCCGCCCTAATGCTAAGCACTAGTCGTGCACGTACTCCACTACTTCAAGGCCGTAACCTGAAAGTGCGTGATATTTAATTGGTTTACTAAGAAGACGCATTTTGTGTACGCCCATTGATGCTAGAATTTGACTGCCTACACCAATAGTGCGTGACGATCCCTGCCAGTCAGCGCCAGTCGGGCGCTCGCCTCGGTCTTCTGCGGCAAAGCGGCGTACCTGACTTTCAATATGCTCTTCTTTACCTAATAACACCAATACGCCACCGTCTTCTGAAATTTTGCGCATGCCATCTGCAAGCGTCATCGAGCGATGAATACCGCGGGTAGATCCAAGAAGATCACTAAACGTATTGTGAAGGTGTACACGTACAAGTGTCGGCTCATCTTCTTTAATTTCGCCTTTTTTAAGTGCGAAATGAAGTTGGTTGTCGATGCTGTCTTTAAACGTGTGAAGCTCGAAGTCGCCATACTCGGTTGGCATATTGCATTGAGCGACCTTTTGAATGGTGGTTTCGTTGAGATTGCGATATTCAATTAAATCAGCAATGGTGCCGATTTTAAGATTATGTTTTTCAGCAAACTTTTCTAGTTCTGGACGACGGGCCATCGTGCCGTCTTCATTGAGGATTTCTACAATAACCCCAGCAGGCTCTAACCCTGCCAAACGCGGTAAATCTACACCGGCTTCTGTGTGACCTGCGCGGTTTAACACGCCACCGTCTTTAGCAATTAGCGGAAAAATATGTCCCGGCTGTACAATGTCTGTCGCTTTCGCGTCTTTCGCTACAGCAGCTTTAATGGTTGTTGCGCGATCTGCCGCCGAAATGCCTGTGGTCACGCCGGTTGCCGCTTCAATAGACACAGTGAAGTTGGTAGAAAACTGTGCTTCGTTTTTATCCACCATAAGCGGAAGATTCAGGGTGCGACAGCGCTCTTGCGTCATTGGTAAACACACTAAACCGCGAGCGTGGGTTACCATAAAGTTAATGGCTTCAGGCGTCACATGCTCTGCCGCCATTATCAGATCGCCTTCATTTTCCCTGTCTTCGTCATCCATCAAGATAACCATTTTACCTTGGCGAATGTCTTCAATTATTTCTTGTGTAGTGTTAAATGCCATGTTGTGTGCTTCTTGTAGGGTTATTTTCTTAAAAATCCGTTCTCGGCAAGAAATGCCATGTCAATGCCTTTGCTTTTTGGTTCGGCGGCTTTGTCGCCCAACATCAGTCGCTCTAAATAGCGCGCAATAACATCAACCTCTAAGTTCACCGCTGTGCCCACCTTATAGCTCCCCATAATGGTTTCTTGCAATGTATGAGGAATGATCCAAAGCATAAATTCTGCGCCATTAACTTCGTTAACAGTTAAGCTGATACCATCAACGGTGATACTACCTTTATGCGCAATATATTTAGCCAAGGCTTCTGGCGCTTTTACCCAGAACTCTACGTAGTCTGAGTGCTTAATGATTTGTGTAACCTCGCCTACACCATCAACGTGACCGGAAACGATATGTCCGCCTAAACGGTCGCTTGGACGCATCGCTTTCTCAAGATTCACCGTAGAGCCTGCGCTGTAATGTGCAAAGCCTGTTAATTTGATGGTCTCTGCCGACACATCTGCACAATAATAATCGGGGCCCATATCAGTAACTGTTAAGCAAACACCATTGGTCGCAATACTGTCGCCGAGTGCGACATCAGACATATCAAGCGTAGGCGATGAAACGGTAAGTCGAATATCGTTGCCACGGTTATCAAGCTTCTTAATTGTACCTAGCGCTTGAATAATTCCAGTAAACATAAAGTTCCTCTTTAATCGCGTTAACCACGGGTGTTGCTAACATCAGGACGGAAGATAAGCTTAATATCGTTACCCACTTGACGATTTTCAATAAGCGAAAGCGAAATACATTCATTTAGCGACGTGAACGCGGGTAAATTAACCATACTGACTCCCTTATCACCTAAAAGCTTAGGCGCTTGGTAGCATATAAGTTCATCCACCAGCCCTTCTTGCAATAATGCACCGGCAAGGCCAGGGCCTGCTTCCACCCACACTTCATTATATTGCTTATCGCCTAGTGCTGACATAAGTGAATGTAAATTGAGTTTACCGTCTTTTTCATCTACCGAAAGATAGTGCTGTGTTGCCGTATCTGGGTGGGCTTGCGATGTAGCAGTTAAGGTTAGGTTGCCGTCATTAAACAATGCGTAGCCTCGACTAAGCGCGCTTTTGCCATCGATAACAACACGGGCAGGTTGACGAATGTGTTCCAGAGGATAATTAGTGAACTGTGCTTCTTGTTCTCTAACCAACAAACTAGGGTTATCGGCTTTCACCGTACCTGAGCCTGTGAGCACCACGCAACTTTGTGCACGATACTGTTGCACATCCCGCCTTGCTTCTGCACCAGTAATCCACTGACTCACCCCATTTTGAAGGGCTATTTTTCCATCTAGGCTAATGCCTAATTTCACGCGAACAAAGGGCTTACCAGTAAGCATGCGTTTAATAAACCCGGGGTTTAGCGCTGCGGCCTCAGCAGCCATCACTTCGCTTACCACTTCGATGCCTGCTTCCTGCAGAATGCTAATACCGTTACCGCATACGTTTGGATTCGGGTCGGTCATAGCAATAACAACACGCGCTACCTTTGCTTCTACCAAGGCAACAGCGCAAGGCGGTGTGCGACCAAAATGACTACAAGGTTCAAGTGTAACGTATGCCGTCGCGCCCTTTGCGCCTTGCGGACGTGCGTTAGATGCTTGTCTTAATGCATGCACTTCGGCATGGGGTGTACCAGCTTGAATGTGATATCCCTGACCGAGCAAATGATTGTTTTCGTCAACAATTACACAGCCTACGCGAGGGTTAGGAGAAGTGGTAAAACGCCCTTGTTGGGCAAGCTGAATGGCTTTTGCCATCCAAAAATAATCGTTTTTAACCGTATCGTGGTTCACTTGGATTCCTGTTGTAGCCCTAAGTGCCTGATGTTTGAGAGGTCGCCGACTTAATCTCCTAATCGCGCAATCTCTTCTCCGAATTCACGAATATCTTCGAAAGAGCGATAAACGGAGGCGAACCGGACATAAGCAACTTTATCGAGTTCTTTGAGGGCTTTCATAATTAGGTTGCCGAGCAGTTCACTGCTCACTTCACGTTCACCGGTTGCGCGCAACTGTGACTTAAGTGAGAGGATACATTGTTCAACTTTTTCTGTGCTCACAGGGCGCTTTTCGAGTGCGCGTTGCAAGCCTGCACGAAGTTTATCCTCGTTAAACGGTTCACGAGAACCATCGCGTTTAATAACGCGAGGCATCACGAGCTCAGCACTTTCAAAGGTCGTGAAGCGCTCGTGACACACCATACATTCACGGCGTCTACGCACCTGTTGCCCTTCTGCAACCAAACGAGAATCAATGACTTTTGTTTCTTGTTCTGAACAAAACGGGCAAAACATGAATAATCCTTAAATATTGCGTACTTAGGTATCTAAATTAAACCTAGACTAGTTAGTCCAGCATTAGTACCAAAGTACGCAATAAAACACAAACCTATTTATTTATAAACAGGGAATTGTGCGCAAAGTGCAACCACTTCGTCTTGAACACGTTTGATAACAGACTCATCGCCCATGTTATCTAGAATGTCGCAAATCCATGTTGCAACTTGCTTAGCTTGTTCTTCTTTGAAACCACGGCGAGTAATCGCTGGGCTACCAATACGAAGACCACTGGTTACAAACGGTGAACGCGGGTCATTTGGCACTGAGTTTTTGTTTACCGTAATATTTGCGGCACCAAGTGCTGCGTCAGCATCTTTACCGGTGATGTCCTTGTCGATAAGGTCAAGAAGGAACAAGTGGTTGTCAGTACCGCCAGAAACGATGTTATAACCGCGCTCTTGCATTACAGAAACCATAGCTTTCGCATTTGCAACAACCTGCTGCTGATACGCTTTAAATTCTGGCTGTAGTGCTTCTTTGAATGCAACCGCTTTAGCTGCGATCACGTGGCAAAGAGGGCCACCTTGGTTGCCTGGGAATACAGAGCTGTTTAACTTTTTGTAAATCGCTTCATCGCCGCATGAAGAAAGGATTAAACCACTACGTGGGCCAGCAAGGGTTTTATGAGTAGTCGTTGTTACCACGTGAGCATGGGGAAGCGGGTTTGGATAAACGCCCGCTGCTACAAGTCCTGCTACGTGCGCCATATCTACGAGCAAGTAAGCGCCAACGCTATCAGCGATTTCACGGAATTTTGCCCAATCAACAATGCCAGAATACGCAGAGAAACCACCGATAATCATTTTCGGCTTGTGCTCTTTAGCAAGTGCCTCAACCTGAGCGTAATCGATTTCACCGGTTTCTTTGTTCAGACCATACTGAACAGCATTGTAGGTTTTACCAGAGAAGTTTACGTGTGAACCGTGAGTAAGGTGACCACCTTCAGAAAGGCTCATTCCCAATACCGTATCGCCTGCGTCAAGTAGTGCCATGAATACGGCAGAGTTAGCTTGTGAACCAGCGTGCGGTTGAACGTTCGCGTAGTCTGCACCAAATAGTGCTTTTGCACGATCGATAGCAAGTTGTTCAACAACGTCTACGTGCTCACAACCACCGTAGTAACGCTTGCCTGGGTAGCCTTCCGCGTACTTGTTAGTAAGCTGCGAACCCTGTGCTTCCATTACACGTGGGCTACAGTAGTTCTCAGAGGCAATTAGCTCTATGTGATGTTCTTGACGCTCAACCTCTTTAGACATTGCATCGGCTAATTCAGGATCGAAGTCGGCTATATTCATTTCGCGAGAAAACATGGGGGCTCCTTAACTGCGGTTTTTATATGGCGTTACGCACTGATTGCTCAAATTCGAGCCATATTCTAGTCATTTTCGGGGGCTTGTATACCGCTTTGTGACCAAATTAATATAAATGGCGCAGGTTTAACGAAATACCTGCGCCAGCGCGAGATCAGACCTGTTTTTCCAGGGCTTTAACACGGTCAAATAAACTACCAATTTTGGCAAGGCGAACCGTATTTTTGCGCCAGTCACGGTTGGTTTGTGCTGGCTGGCCAGAAGAATAAACACCCGGTTCAGTGATATCTTGTACAATCATGGTATAGCCAGTCACCTGAACATTATCGCAAATGCTAATATGGCCATTAATGCCCACTCCACCACCGATAATAACGTGCTTGCCGATATGACAGCTACCAGCAATACCTGTAGCGCCGCAAATACAAGAGTGATCACCAATAATACAGTTGTGGCCAATTTGTACTTGGTTATCGATAATAACGTTAGTGCCTAAAATCGTATCTTCCATGGCGCCGCGGTCAATGCTGCTGCTTGCGCCAATCTGACTGTCGTCACCAATGCGAACCGACCCTGTTTGTGGAATAGGGATCCAAACGCCTTTATCATTTGCGTAACCAAAGCCTGCCGCACCAATAACTGTTTGGCTATGAATTGTCACGCGCTTACCAATCACAACGTCATGATAGATAGTTACGTTCGGGTGAATGGTACAGCCTTCACCAATATGGGTACCTCTGCGAATAACCGTATTCGCGCCTACAGTAACTCTATCGCCTAAAACCACGTTCTCTTCAATGATTACATTGTGGCCTAGCGATACATCACTGCCGATGCGGGCAGATGGCGCAATAACCGCTGTCTCAGCAATACCTGTCGCTACCGCTGGAGTAGTATCAAACAACTGAGCGATAAGGGCGAACGCTGCATGAGGGTTTGCCACAACCAACGCTGGAACTGGGCTATCATCTTTTAAGTTTTTGTGCAGAATTACCGCACCAGCCTGAGTATCTTTTAACTGCGGCTTGTATTTAGGATTTGTTAGAAACGAAATTTGGTGCGATGCTGCACCGGATAACGTACCTACTGCAGAGATAGTAATGTTTCCATCGCCCTGCACTTCCCCACTTACATGTTTGGCAAGCTCTTCCAGACTGTATGTGCGTTTACTCATAGCGGTCATCATAATTACCTGTTCAGAGATATGAATAGTGTTGAGTCTATCGCTTTGGGTTCTTTATTGCTGTTTGCTAGCTCACCCTAAAGCCCATGTTTACTCATGCTTATAAAAACAAGTTTACCTTAAATCAACTCGCCAACCGATGCATAAATCGATCTTTTTGGCATGAGTGATTAAAATATCGCCAAGCACAAATACACTAAGCGTAAGTAACTGGCACAAACTACCCTGTTACGAGTAGAATAGACCACAATCACTTTTTTATTTTTCACCGCTTATTCAGCGAGGATAGAGCATGGCGCAATACGTTTACAGTATGCATCGCGTGGGCAAAATCGTCCCACCAAACAGACACATTCTAAAAAATATCTCACTTAGCTTTTTCCCAGGCGCCAAAATTGGTGTGCTAGGTCTAAACGGTGCAGGTAAATCTACCTTACTTCGCATTATGGCCGGCGTAGATACCGACATCGAAGGTGAAGCGCGTCCTCAACCGGGCTTAAAAGTGGGCTACCTTCCACAAGAGCCTCAGCTTGATGAAACAAAAGATGTTCGCGGCAATATAGAAGAAGCCGTCGCCGACGTTAAACACGCATTAACTCGCCTAGATGAAGTATATGCAGCTTATGCAGAAGCAGACGCTGATTTTGACGCCCTTGCTAAAGAGCAGGGCGAGTTAGAAGCTATTATTCAAGCCAAAGATGGCCACAACTTAGAAAATGCATTAGAGCGTGCTGCTGATGCCCTTCGCCTTCCAGCGTGGGATGCGGACGTTAGCAAACTATCTGGTGGTGAACGCCGCCGTGTAGCGCTGTGCCGCCTACTTCTAGAAAAGCCTGAAATGTTGCTTCTAGACGAACCCACTAACCACTTAGACGCAGAATCAGTCGCATGGCTAGAGCGTTTCCTTCACGATTATGAAGGTACGGTAGTCGCTATTACCCACGATAGATACTTCCTTGATAACGTTGCAGGTTGGATTTTAGAACTTGACCGTGGTGAAGGTATTCCGTGGGAAGGTAACTACTCTTCTTGGTTGGAGCAAAAAGAAAACCGACTTGAGCAAGAAGAGCGTACCGAAACGGCGCGTATGAAGAGCATGAAACAGGAACTTGAGTGGGTACGCTCAAACCCGAAAGGACGTCATGCTAAAAGTAAAGCTCGTATGGCCCGCTTTGAAGAACTATCTACCAGCGATTACCAAAAGCGTAATGAAACCAATGAGCTTTTCATTCCACCAGGTGAACGCTTAGGTGACAAGGTTATTGAAGTAAGCAACCTTAAAAAGTCGTATGGCGATCGCGTACTTATCGACGACTTAACGTTTAAAGTACCAAAGGGTGCCATTGTAGGTATCGTAGGCCCTAACGGCGCGGGTAAATCAACCTTGTTCAGAATGCTTACCGGTGCTGAGCAACCTGATTCAGGCACCATCGATTTAGGTGAAACCGTTCAAATTGCTGCGGTAGAACAGTTCCGCGACCACATGAACGAAAACAACACCGTGTGGAAAGAAATTTCTGACGAACAAGACATTATTCGCATTGGTAACTTTGAAATTAACAGCCGCGCCTACTGCAGCCGTTTTAACTTTAAAGGCACCGACCAGCAGAAGTTCATCAAAGACTTGTCAGGTGGTGAGCGTAACCGTGTTCACCTTGCGAAACTGCTTAAAGCAGGCGGTAACGTATTGCTACTGGATGAGCCAACCAACGACCTAGACGTAGAAACACTTCGCGCCTTGGAAAACGCGCTGTTGGAGTTCCCAGGCTGTGCCATGGTTATCTCGCACGACCGTTGGTTCCTAGACCGTGTAGCAACACACATTATGGATTACCGCGATGAAGGTAACATCAACTTCTTCGAAGGTAACTACTCAGACTACGAAAGCTGGTTGAAGCAAGAATTTGGACAAGATGTGGTTGAACCGCACCGCCTTAAATATAAGCGTATGTCTAAATAACACAAATTCAGAGATGTAAGATCTGTATCTCTGCTTTACGCCTAAAGCCGCTATCGCTGATAGCGGCTTTTTTATTTGTTCGCTTTTCATTGCGAACCCACGCAAATTGGCCAATACTGAGGTCGTAGACAAACATTAGGTATTTGAGTAATGACAGATAAGCGCCAATTCCAACGGGTATCTCTGAATGTAAATGGCACACTGGCACACAATGACGTTAGTATTGATGTGGTAGTCAGCGACGTATCGCTTCAAGGCATTAAACTTCAAGCTACCGAAACGGCGTTGTCACAATTACCCTTCGACAGTCACGACCCTTATACTGCTACCTTCCAAGCAAATGAAGACAGTCCTGTAATAACCCTCTCTATTTCGCAGTTGTATCGTCATGCCGACAGTAGAAAAGAACGGGTTTCATTAGGCTGTAAAGTTGAACGAATGGATGTAGACAGCATTAGCGCTCTTCGCCGTTTAATTACCTTAAACAGCGACGACGCCAGTATTGAAGAGAAAGACCTGAATGCATTAGTTAATGCGGTTTATCAGGCGCCACATTAACCTTTAAAAAACGCGTTTCACTCGTTTAATGCAGGAAAGGCCTATTAAATGGGCCTTTCAATTTAACAGGCACCGTCAACACTTTACTTAAATGTTGAGCCTTTCGCATTACTCAAGCGCGTCTAACGCCTCAGATAAGCGCGCTACCGGCACCACTTTCATACCATTAATGGCTTGTTTAGGCGCATTGGCTTTTGGCACGATCGCCCGCTTAAAACCATGTTTCGCCGCCTCGATAATGCGTTCCGTTCCGTTAGGAACCGGGCGAATCTCGCCGGCTAGCCCGACTTCGCCGAATACAATTAAATCTCTGGGCAGCGAGCGATTTCTAAAGCTTGAAATCATGGCCAATAATAAGGCTAAGTCTGCACTGGTCTCTGATACTCTTACACCGCCTACCACGTTGACAAAAACGTCTTGATCGTTCATTTGCACATTGCCATGGCGATGCAAAACCGCGAGCAGCATAGACAAACGGTTCTGATCCAACCCTACAGCGATTCGCCTTGGGTTCGACATCTGCGAATAGTCTACCAACGCCTGAATTTCTACAAGTAACGGGCGGGTGCCCTCCCAAATAACCATAACGCTAGACCCTGGCGTTTCATTGTCACCTCGACTTAAGAATATGGCCGATGGGTTGCTTACTTCTTTAAGGCCTTTTTCTGTCATGGCAAATACGCCAAGCTCATTTACCGCACCAAAGCGGTTTTTATGACTTCGAAGCGTACGGTAGCGACCATCACTTTCTCCTTCCAGCATCATAGAGCTGTCGATACAGTGCTCAAGAACTTTCGGACCCGCCAAGTTACCGTCTTTTGTTACATGGCCAACAATGAACATAGCAATATGATTTTGCTTGGCAAAGCGCGTTAAATACGCCGCGCTTTCTCGTACTTGCGACACACTGCCTGGCGCAGACTGAACGTCTGACACGTGCATCACCTGAATAGAGTCGATAACCATAATTTTAGGCTTTTTCGTAAGGGCTAAATCGCAGATAGTTTCCACGTTTGTTTCGGCTAACATCATCAGCTTGTCGTCAGGTAGATTTAAGCGCTTTGCTCGCATGGCGACTTGCTGAAGCGACTCTTCCCCCGTGACATAAAGCGCGGTTTCACTTTTTGCCATCTGACACATTACTTGAAGCAGAAGCGTACTCTTGCCTGCACCTGGCGAGCCACCAATTAACATAGCTGCCCCAGGGACTATTCCGCCCCCTAACACTCTATCTAGCTCTTTAAATGTTGACGAGAATCGCGGTAGTGATTCGAGATCTATTGCATTTAATGTCTCAATTTTGGCAGCGGTTTGCCCAGCATAGCCTGACGTGGTTTGGCGTGCGACACTTTTGGCACTTGCAACCACAAACTCACTTATCGTATTCCACGCTTTACACTCCGAGCATTGACCTTGCCAGCGAGGGAACTCTGCACCGCAGTCAGAACACACATAAGCAGTTTTACGTTTTGCCATATTCCAGTTTTATCCATTGCTTAAAAAGAGTATTCTAACACTTAACAACGGTGAAATAAGCACAAACCTAAGGTCAGTTCTCCTCCAGTAAAACGGTACAAAAGTATAACGACTTTACGGGTTAATGAGTTTTGCTGATTTGCCGATAACAACTAAAATAATGATACTAAACAACAAAGTTGCGCATTCATGAGTCAAGATTTAAAGCAATATGCTGATATTATTGAACAGCTAAAGCCCATGGTTAATGAGCCTGAGTTTAACCAGGTATTGCTTCAAACTGCATCTGATGTGCCGAAAGAAAAGCGCTTCCTCATCAAAATGGAAGTGAAACGCCTAGCCAAACCCTGTATGCGCACCATAGACTTGCGTGGTCATGTTGACGGAAAGTGCAATAAATATGTACACGAAGGACGTAGCCATTACATGGATGACGTCGCTGTTGACAAGTTTGAAGAGCAGTTGAGGGTATTTGGCCGATATACTTACGGTGTTTACGAAGCGGTACAAAACACCGAAAACAACTTTCGCTTAATGCGCGAAAAAGAACTCGCACAAGAACGCGCTGATAAAGAAAATCCTGAACTCAAAAAGCGCTCAGCAGTATTGGAGCAGTTTAAAGTTCCTACCGTAAACCTGCTTGATTACAGACAGCGCAACACTGAACGCATGAACTTCGCTGTGGCGGTAGAATTATTTAATAGCGCCAATCAATCAATGCGCGGTTTGAGTGTTGATATATCTCTTGAAGGCTTACAGGTAAAACTCTCTAAAGACGCGTTTTTCAAAAAAGGAGAAACGCTGTTTATATTCTTTAGGGGCTTAGAGAATGAATTTGCCATGGACAAAAAGAATGGCATTGCATATAAGCTCGTAAAGATAATAACTAAAAACGATGTTAACTATCTTGCCTTGCAACGAGATAAAGAAAAGCCAAGCCCCGCATTCGACAAATTCTTAGAAAGCTTTATACACGGCAATAAACGCCGATATAAAGTTAATATGAGCAATACGATTGAGGCGATTACCAGTAAGATTTGTGAGCAGTACTTTTCGCCGCGTAGCCCCACGCTGCCGGTGTATATAGACGTCATTAATAAAACGCTGGTTCCCCGGTTTGCTATGGTTAACGAAGTGAACCGCGAAACCGTGCAGTATTGGCAAGACGAAGACGATAACTGTCGATTGAACTTCTTACTCACCCAGGAAAGGCTTATGCGCTTATTGCAGAAGTCAGAAGAAGTAAGAGAGATTTTCGTATTTAGTTTTACTCATTTGCAGAACGACAAGGTCTACTTTTACTCAGCGTCTTACGAGGAACTCTTGCAAAAAGACGTACTAACCCGAGTATTTTTAGGGTTTGGCTCTAAAAAAGCGAGTTGGCGGGTATTTAAAATAACCTTAACAGAGGTTGACCCTGAGCAGGCCCATATCCCACTTTCCATTCCGGATTCTGTAGGTAATAAAGTTAAAAAACTAAACACTCCGCCATCAGCTCGACTAATGTCAAAGCTGAAAAACCTGCGATTCTTGGCACACGTAACCGATGTAACCTCAGTAACAGGGCAAGAGACCTACAACGAGTTTAAGTTTAATCGAGAAAACCTCTCTCATCTGCGAAATTTTGGGCATCCGCGCAATCGCGCTCCTTCGAATGTTCAGGTTGTCAGGTTTAAATATGAAGAGCAACGCATTGAAAGTCGCTATCAGCTGAGAACCCAAATTGAAGCTCGCTTCAATGATGAAGAACTGGTGCACAAAGGGATCAGCGAAGATATTTCGGTGCATGGACTTGGACTTCGTATAGAGTTGAGCAAAGAATATAAAGGTAATTTAGAGGGCAAAGTAGAAGTCGCTTTCCCTCGTCTGCAAGAAATTGCCAGTTCCTTTGATGTCATGCATTTGCAATACGAAATCATTTATCACAACGTCGACAAGAACATTCTTCATTTAAAAACTATGCCGGGCGACGAAGGCAAAAGTGCTAGAAACTTCTTTGAAGAACTGATTAAAAAGAACAAAGGCAGCCTTAAAGTAGAGAACGACGAAGAAGAAGTACCAGGCATGGGACAGGCGCTTCGTTGTATTAATGCGCGAAACGCTACTTCCCTATCCTTCTTAATGAGTAAGGAAGGTGTTCGCTACACTCCACAGGCTTGTATTGTCGGAAAGCAGGACGAACGCATAACCACCCTAACCACGCAATACGCCGAACGTGGGCAAGTGAATTTAGAGTTTCTCTTTAGAGACCGAAAACAAGATATACCTTTTGTACAAAGTGGCATTAAGGCCGTTAAGCTTGAAAATATGCCGTTGCGACAGGAATTATTTATCTCATTCGATGCATCACAAAAAGAGCCGCGAATGGCGATCATTCCTCGCTATTCCGATAAATTCGAAAATAACGAGCAGCGCCGAGCGTTTATTAGAGAAGCTATGGTTCGCGGCCAGTTCGTAGCTATTCATGTCATGCTAACCACAACCGGCAAGCCAGACATGACCATGCTGCAAACGGAAATCAATTACGTCACCATGTACGCCATGCACCGGGCCCGTGAGCTAGAGAAGAAAATGTGGAGTATTGCAGCGTGCTCTCATCTAGTCGATGTCACAGATGAAGTACTTATAAGATACGGCTTTACAGTGGAAGACATCACGGCAAATAAAACGTTAAAAAGTGCGGTTCAACCTAAGGCCATTGCGCGCAACGCGTAGTGAAATCGCAAAGCCTATCAATTTAAATGAGCCCGAAGGTTAAAACCCATCACGGGAGGATTTTAATCACAAGATTTTGGAAACTTGTGGCCGGTGAAAGGTAATCGATAAAGTGTGAAGCGCTAGTTTTATTTTCCCAAAACTAGCGCTTGTATTACAGACTCTCGTTAACTACTTGTCTAGAAAATACAGAAGGCTATGTAAACTGCCAATGCGGATTGCCACATCCGCCTTTTCATTAACCAGTGGCTTACCGTGACACGCCACGCCTAGCGCTGATTCAGCCATCATGACCAAATCGTTAGCCCCATCCCCCATAGCAACGGTTTGTTTGGCTGAAATTTGCCACTTCTCGGCAAGGGCGTTTACGGTTCGCGCCTTAACGTCTGCATTGACAATTTCACCCTCTACTTTTCCAGTCAGCTGCTCGTTTTTCACCGCAAGCGTGTTAGAAATGGCAAAATCGAGTCCAAGCCTTGCTTTTAGGTGGTCAGCGAAAAAGGTGAACCCACCTGAGGCGATCGCTAATTTCCAATTATGCTGTTTCAAGTGAGTAAGCAAGGCTTGAATGCCGGGCATGATAGGTATGCTGTCACGAATTTGATTAAGGTGACTAACTGGCACACCTTCCAAGCAGGCCACTCTATGCGTTAAGCTATCATTAAACGCAATTTCTCCACGCATTGCCTTAGCGGTAACTTCTGCCACCTGCTCGCCAACACCCGCCAATTTAGCTATTTCATCGATACATTCAATCGCGATGACAGTGCTATCCATGTCCATGACCAGTAGTCCTGGCTCAGACAATGAGGGGCGAGAGCCCTGCAAACCAACATCAACATTATATGCCTTGGATACGTCGCCCAGCAGTGGCTTAATCTGCTCAAGCTCAGTGTTTTGCAAAGCACCTCTAATTTCTATTACATCATCCCCCATTTGCTTGTGTAAATGATGGAAAGCAGCGCTAGAAGGAGTAAACACATCGTTGAGTTTAATTAAAACGCTGTGCAGTAGATAAGGTGTTACAGCTTGACCAATAACGGTTAACGTATGTGAATACGCACTGTCGTTGTGACTATTGCTAACTACATGAGACAAAAAAGAAGCTAAATGGATATCGTCATTATCGATATTATTAAGAAGAGTGTCTTTCATAACGCACACAGAAACTGCGGTGATTGGCAAATGGTGCTCTAATGCTAACCAATTAGGCTAACTAATAAAATATCTCCTTTTAAATTATTTCGAATTATCCTACTGTTAGGCAACCCTCGTGACTTTATGGAAAAGCGAATTGGTAGACGGGCTAAGCAAAGCAGCTTCACAAACAAAGAATGACTCGCATTCGTTGTACACAGTTCTAAAGCGATTGTTCCACACAATAGTAGTGAGTGCGGTGTTTGCTTTGATAGTGGTATTGCTTCTGTTATTCCAACAATACCAAAACGACTGGCTTACCGTGCAAACTCGCTTCTCTGGTGAGAGCATAGCAAGGCAGTATGCAAAACTGCTACAACCTGCCTTTATCGCTGACGCACTTTCGAATCAGGAAACTGAGAACAATGTAGATTCCGCGCTATCTGATACTCTCACTCAACGGGAGTATATTGAAAGTGTCGCCTCTATTTTGGTCGACGAGCCACACATTCTTGCCTTGTCTGTGTTTGATAAGGACGGGAGGTATATTGCTCCTTTGCCTCAAATTGCCAGTGTGGTGTCGATGAGTCAGTCGCAAAGTGTAACGCCGCTAACCTATGTTGGCGTTATCACTGACGATAATGAAAATTTACTAGGTTATGTGAATATTCACATGAACACGCAGGCTGTCCTCGAGAGTCCACTGACATTGCGTTACCAGCTTGCTCTTATTGCGTGTATTCTCGTCTTTTTAGCGCTCATGCTAGGTATTTACCTAACCCGGGCCTTTTATAAATCTCGTCCATGGTTTATTCAGGTAATCGAATCAAAAAGAAATAAAGAGAAGCGCTAGATAGCTAGTTTGGAAGTCTATGCTTCACTTCCAGCATCAATATTAAATAGTCGAGTGTAGTTCGCTGTGGTGGTGGACACTATTTCTTTATGTGACATGCCATAGCGGTCGCTTATAACATCAACGACATCTGATAAATAACGAGGTTCGTTTGCTTCTCCTTGTCTACCGCACATGGGCATATCCGGGGCATCCGTTTCTAAAAGCAATTTATCAAAATGGTGTTCTAACAAAAACCCAAGGGTGTTTCGTGTTTTTTGAGCACGCTCATAGGTAATCGTACCGCCTATACCTAGGTAAAACCCTCTTTCAATATACCCTTTGGCCGCTTCAATACTTCCTGAAAAAGCATGTACAACGCCTATACCTTGGTATTTGGTTTGCTTCAATGCTTCAACTAGCAGGTGATGACTTTTTCTGTGATGTAAAATTACGGGTAACGATACTTTATCGGCAAGTTTCAAATGGTTATGTAGCGCTTCCTTTTGAAGCGCTAATGGCACGCTTATATGCCCATCGATACCTGTTTCCCCCACGGCTTTTACCGAAGGGTGCAAGTTAGCCGTAGCGTCCTCAAGTTGACGAAGACTCTTCTTGAGTGTTTGCTCTGGCTTTTCAAGCTCACTGCCAGTTAAAAAATAAGGATGGAGTCCAAGCGCAGTATCAATAGATAAAAGGCTTTCATAGCGTTCATTGAGCGCTTGTAACGCCTGCCAAGATTCGGGGGTAATGCTAGGCGCCATGATGCGGGTAAGCCCTGCGGCTTTGGCGCTTTCTAATGCAACTCTAAGATCTTTCTTTTGTGCAAGTAAGTCGAGATGGCAATGACTATCAATCACGGTTTCGATGCCTCCTTGTTACTTATCTCGCCGCACGCTATCTACAAGCTCAATAGTTAAACGGGCTCACATTCTAGTGAAGTACTTTAGCGGGAACGAAAGGTGAACGTATTCCCTACGGCATAAGGCGCTGTGTTACCCACGCGCCATCTTCAGTTTTGTTGTATTCAAAGCGGTCATGTAGCCTATCTTCTCCACCTTGCCAAAACTCAATTTGATGAGGCACGATCCTGAAACCGCCCCAAAAGTCCGGCACGGGAAGCTCTTTGTTAGCAAACTTATCTTTTAACTGCTTAAACTGGGTCAGTAGAAGCTCCCTGCTGCCAATAGGTTTGCTTTGTTTTGACGCGTACGCTGCTAGCTGACTGTCTTTCGGTCGCGAAAAGAAATAAGCAGCATTCTCAGAAACAGAAAGCTTTTCAACGCTGCCACATACGCGAACCTGACGCTCCATAAAAAACCAGGGAAAGTGGCACGACACTTTAGGGTTTACCGCTAACTCTTGTGCCTTACGGCTGCCTAAGTTAGTGAAAAACACAAAGCCCTTTTCACTGACATCTTTTAACAAAACAATACGCTGAGAGGGTTGGCCGTTGGCATCGACGGTGGCAACCGTCATTGCAGTAGGATCAGGAATTCCGGCGTCTATGGCGTCTTTTAACCATTTATCGAACATGATAAATGGACTTGAAGTAATATCTGACTCACTCAAACTGCCCTTTGAGTACTGCCTGCGCATATCTGAAATTGCCATATACCGCTCCTAAAAAGAAGTTGTTGTGCCTGCTAGAGATGTTGAAACCGAGTAAATAAACCACCGTGTAAATGCTCACATAAGCGCATCTAACTGAGGTAGTTGTCCACAAGCCATCAGCTACACCACTTGGCGAAAATGCTGACTCACTATCTTTGCTAATATAACGTGCTAATATAACGCCAGTTACAGCTAACTAGCGTTATAAAGATAATATTAGCGTGAACTAGAAGTTACTGTCGTCTCCGTAACCTAGAGAGCGCAGAGCACGTTCATCGTCTGCCCAGCCTTGTTTCACTTTCACCCAAAGTTCTAGAAATACTTTGTTGTCGAACAAGTTTTCCATATCTTTACGCGCTTGCTCACCAATGGTTTTCAAATGCTTTCCGCCTTTGCCGATGATCATGCGTTTTTGGGTTTCACGCTCTACCAAAATCAGACCGCTGATACGATAAACACCATTGTCTGCCATTTTGAATTGCTCAATTTCCACAGTAGTAGAGTAAGGCAGTTCATCGCCGGTAAAGCGCATAAGCTTTTCGCGAATGATTTCAGCAGCCATAAAGCGGCTTGAGCGGTCAGTAATGTAATCTTCCGGGAAGAAAAACTCACTTTTAGGTAGCGACTTGGCCACTAACTCTCTAATTTCGTCAACCATTCGGCCCTGTTTAGCACTGATAGGGATCATGTGCTCAAACGGGTGCTTTTCGCCAAGCTTTTTAAGGTGAACCATAAAGTTTTCTTTATCTTCAACCTTATCCATCTTGTTTACGATGAGATAGCAAGGAAGGTTTGCTTGTTTAACCTTACTTAATACCATTTCATCTTCGGCGTTGAATCGATCGCCTTCAACAACGAAAAGCACAAGACCAACCTCAGCCAAAGAGCTTGATGCCGCGCGGTTCATGTAGCGATTAATCGCGCGCTTTTCGTCTTGGTGAAGTCCAGGGGTATCAACGTAAATCGCTTGATAGTCACCATCGGTGTCTATACCGAGAATGCGGTGGCGCGTGGTTTGCGGCTTACGCGACGTAATGCTTACTTTTTGACCTAGCAAGCGATTGAGCAAGGTCGATTTACCCACATTAGGGCGACCTACTATGGCAACTAGGCCACAGCGAGTTTGAATATCAGGCATTTCTGGCAAATTCGATTCATCATGCGTTGTCATCAAGCTTCTCCAATGTTAAACGAGCAGCTTCTTGTTCTGCTTTTCGGCGGCTATTGCCAGACGCCACTACCGCTTCTGGTAAGCTTTCTACCTGACAGCTAACTTCAAAAGTCTGAGCATGATCTTTCCCTGAAATAGATAGCACTTCATAGGTTGGCAGCGCTTGTTTACGACCTTGTAAAAACTCTTGAAGACGAGTTTTGCTGTCTTTAGGGTGGGCATTAGGGTCTAGTTTGTTTATGCGGGTTTCCCATAAACGGTCTATAACGCCTCGAACCTCGTCCATACCGGAATCGAGGTAAATAGCCCCTAAAATAGCTTCAACTGCATCGGCTAAAATCGAACTTCTGCGATGACCACCGCTTTTGAGCTCACCGGGCCCTAAGTTAAGTAGTTCACCCACACTGGCTTCCTTTGCAAGTTCTGCCAGTGTGTCTCCTTTAACCAAAGTAGAGCGCATTCGTGTGAGTTTGCCTTCTGGCACAGTTGGGAATCGCTTAAACAGCGTTTCCCCAACAATCATGCCTAAAATAGCGTCACCCAGAAATTCTAGTCGCTCATTGTGCTGTTTAGCCGCACTGCGATGAGTAAGTGCTTGTTCCAATAGAGCTTCATTGGTAAATGTGTAGCCTATCGCCTTGTACAGACGACGATATTTATCAATTCCCTGCATTAATGAATGCCACCTGCTCGCTCAAATCGAACACCTGTTGGTACCCAAGTTGGAAGGAAGTCTGACGGGCTGCGCTCAAATTCAAATGAAATCCAAATCGCCACCGCTTTTCCAACCAAGTTTGCATCTGGCACAAAACCCCAAAAACGGCTGTCGCGGCTGTTGTCACGGTTATCGCCTAGCACGAAATACTGACCTTCTGGCACAATCCACTCATTGCTGCGCGTTCCAGGCTGGGTATAAAAATTAACCGGCGAAATCTCGCGTACTGGGTGGCGCAAAATGTCGTGCTCTACTGTGCCTAAATCTTCGGTGTAACGCATAAGCTGCGCCATGTCCTGTACGAACTCACCACGCTCTTGGAACGTCAGCGGTACGGCTTTCAATTTAGGACAGTTGTTGCCAGTCTCACACTTCGGTTTGATATAAACCTGTTTGTTTTGATAAACCACAGTATCGCCCGGTAAACCGATCACGCGCTTAATGTAGTCTATTGAAGGCTCTTCAGGGTACTTGAAAACCACCACATCACCACGCTCTGGAACGCCAGTTTCAATAAGCTTACTTCTGAAAACCGGGTCTTTCACGCCATAGGCAAACTTTTCAACCAAAATGAAGTCACCCACTAAGAGAGTGGGCATCATTGAGCCTGAAGGAATTTGAAATGGTTCATATAAAAACGAACGTAATACCAATACGAAAGCAATAACAGGAAAAATCTGTTGCGAAGTATCAACAAGGTACGGCAGTTGAGGATCTTCTCCATAGCCCGCTCCTTCTGCGGTTGCCGCAGCCTGTAAACGTGCTTTTCGCTTTGGTGCAAACACTAGGCTATCCACTAGCCAGATTAATCCTGTTATTAAGGTGAGTGCCACCAAAATCAAGGAGAAGTAATTCGCCATTATTTGCCCACCTTCAATACTGCAAGGAACGCATCTTGTGGCAATTCAACATTACCCACTTGCTTCATTCGCTTTTTACCTTCTTTCTGCTTTTGAAGTAGTTTCTTCTTACGGCTTACGTCACCGCCGTAACACTTCGCGATTACGTTTTTACGTAGCTGTTTAACTGTACTTCTTGCAACAATATGGTTACCGATAGCCGCCTGAATAGCGATATCGAACATTTGTCGTGGAATAAGCTCGCGAAGCTTTTCGACCAGCTCACGACCACGGCCTTGAGAGTTTTCTCTGTGCGTAATTACCGCTAACGCGTCTACACGTTCACCGTTAATTAGAATATCAACACGCACCATGTCTGATGTCTGGAAACGCTTAAAGTTGTAATCAAGCGATGCAAAACCACGGCTCGTAGATTTCAAACGGTCGAAGAAATCGAGCACCACTTCTGCCATTGGCAGTTCATAAGTTACCGCCACTTGCTTACCGTGGTATGTCATGTTGGTTTGCATACCGCGCTTTTCAACGCAAAGTGTAATTACGTTGCCTAGATACTCTTGTGGCACAAGAATATTGGCTTCAACCATAGGCTCACGAATTTCAGCGATATCATTTACCGGAGGCAATTTAGCTGGGCTATCTACGGTAAGGGTTTCGCCCTTGGTCGTTTCTACTTCGTATATTACGGTAGGCGCAGTAGTGATAAGACCCAAGTCATATTCACGCTCTAAACGCTCTTGAATGATTTCCATGTGCAGCATGCCAAGGAAACCAATACGGAATCCAAAACCTAGCGCTGCAGAGCTTTCTGGCTCATAGAATAGTGAAGCGTCGTTCAGGCTTAATTTCGCCAGGGCGTCACGGAAATCTTCATAATCGTCTGAGCTTATTGGGAAAATACCGGCATAAACCTGAGGTTTAACCTTTTTAAAGCCCGGCAGCATTGCATCAGCTGGCTCGCGAGCCAAGGTAATGGTGTCGCCCACAGGCGCGCCTTGGATATCTTTAATCCCTGCAATGATAAAGCCTACTTCACCGGCTCTTAATGTGCCTGTATCGAGTGGCTTAGGCGTAAATACACCAATTTTGTCAACCTGATGCGTTTGACCGTTTGACATAATTTGAATTTTGTCTTTCTTAGTCAACTGGCCTTCGACAATACGTACCAGTGAAACAACGCCTTGATAGTTGTCAAACCAAGAATCGATAATCAACGCCTTAAGTGGCGCTTCGCGGTCACCTTCTGGCGGCGGAATTTTATTTACAATAACTTCAAGTACATCTTCAATACCGATACCGGTTTTTGCTGAGCAGCGCACAGCGTCCAGCGCATCGATACCAACAATATCTTCAATTTCTTCTGCAACGCGGTCTGGTTCAGCCTGAGGCAGGTCGATTTTATTTAGTACAGGCACCACTTCCATATCCATCTCGATGGCGGTATAGCAGTTTGCCAATGTCTGTGCTTCTACGCCCTGACCTGCATCAACAACCAAAAGCGCACCTTCACAGGCAGCAAGAGAACGAGATACTTCATAGGTAAAGTCAACGTGTCCGGGAGTGTCGATGAAGTTAAGCTGATAAGTTTCACCGTCGCGCGCTTCGTAGTTCAGCGTTACGCTTTGCGCTTTGATAGTAATACCGCGCTCTTTTTCCAGGTCCATTGAGTCGAGAACCTGTTCAGCCATTTCACGGTCTGTTAGCCCTCCACAATGCTGGATTAGACGGTCTGACAGCGTAGACTTACCGTGGTCGATGTGGGCGATAATACTGAAGTTACGAATGTGCGATTGTTGCATAATGCTGGAAATTACCTGCAGAAAAATTCATTAAACAAAAAATGCTGCTTGCCTTGCTTAAAGGGTTATACGCAGCGCGTGCGGATTTTACCCATTTCTGGCGCGAAAAGCGAATTGGCGTGGTGGAAAATTTATTACTTTCAAGAAACATAACGAATGGAAGTGGCAACCTGACGTGACTTCCTCGGCCTATCTCAAAACTTGGCTACATTGATGAGCGTGAGTTAACACTATAATCTCGTATAAATTGGCCTCGTATAAAACGGCCTCGTATGGAGCAGTCCTGTATTAAACCATTGAGCAGCGTAAAGCCCTTCAAAAAATCAATGTTCTACTGCACTGTGCTCTTGTTGACCCAATAGGACAGGTTGATATTTCGTACGTTCTACACGACGCAACTTGTAAGCAATTAGCTTATAGGTAAAGAAGGTTACTAACCCACTTGGCAGCATGGCCCATAACTCGTGAGTAAATCCGTTACTACTAAGTAATGATATCGACACCGAATATGCCCCGATAAACGCTATAAGCGGTAGCAAATACAACCAAGCCGATGCACTTAAAATACCTGCTTCCGGTATGCCTACAGTCACTTCTTGGCCAACCCGCACAGGCATGGGAGTACGCAGCGTCAACTGCTGCGTTTTCGGTGCAAGCGCACGAGAAATAACGCCGGTACCACAATCACTTTGTGCTTGGCATGCGTTACAGGTCGATTTAATCGCTGCTTCTACGGTGACCGTATCACCATTAACGGCAACTACGGTGGCGGTTTCTCTTATCATTGTTACTCAATTAAGCGGTTATTCACTTACACTGCTGACGGGGCGTAAAGACGTAGCAATAGCGTTAGCGGTTTGCAAAGGTATTTCTCCCACCACTGTCACCTGGGCTTTGCCGTCTGTCAACGTTAAGAACGTACTCACTTCATTGCGCAGCGCCAGCGTTTCACCTAACGCATCTTCCGCAGGCTGAACATACACAGATACGTCAACCAATCCATCTGAAAAGAGTTTATATTCTACAATCTGTCCTGTTAAGGCCAATCGTCTTGTATCTTGCTTTATTTCTCGCATGCCAGCCGGCAAATAGGTGACATCCCATTTGTGTGCACGATTTGGCGTGTTGCTCAGCGCCATGGGCGCGGGTAACGACGCAGAATTAATTCGTGAGAAATAATCAGCAGGCTCTGGCGATATCGCAAAGGCCGTGACCTGAATCTGCTCTAATAGCGCCCCTTGCAAATCAAGCATGTTCAGTTTGAGCAACATACCAGACGACTCATCCAGCCACAGTTGATAACCAAATCGCGTGTTATCTCGGCTGACTATTCGAATTTGTTGCGCTGAACGTCCTGCCACCCGCGCTCTTCCCACAGCGACGAACTCATAGGCTTCGGCAAGCTGTTCAGGATGATACAATAATACACTTGGTATTGGACCGTTGATATGCTTTGAACGCAAGCTATAGGGTTGTACATCTGGCTCAAATACACTCACCACATCGTTCACACGAATAAGCTCGCGGCCTGGTCCATTTTGAAGATTTAACTGCTCTAATTCAGAACCATCTTCCATTATCCCGTGGCGCCATAAATATGGAACGGTTTCCTTTCCTGCAATAGTTTGCACAAAAGACACTTGGAAATTGGCATTGGTTATAATGTTTTGAAGTTCAGCTAGCCACTGATTGGCCGATTGAGGCTCTCGTGTGCGAGAAGCAGATGCATTTTGCTCGCTTCGACTTTGTTCAAGTTGCTCTTGAATCACGTCTTCTCGCACTGCTTCTTCTTGATCGGCTTCATCTAGTGGGCCAGCTCTCGTGTTTGATTCTGGGTTAGCGTCTAATTTAACGTCGCCATCATTCACGTTTTGGACTGGGATAATAGGAGCTTTCGTTTCTTCGCTCAGCGAAGTGGTTTGGGCAACAGTGGGCTGAATAGCCGCGCCCGAAATGAAAAAAAGTGCAAGGATAGAACTACAGCGCATTTTTCCCGCCTTAAAACAAACATACCAGCAGTATATGCTGGTATGATTAAAATATGAAATGTATGTCAGTCGCAATTTACTTGCGAAAGCACATTCCAACTAATGTTGACTGGCTGCGATAACTTATGGGCGCTCTGGTCCACTTGTTTCGCTTTCACCTTCGTCCTCTTGCGCTTGCTTAAGCTTTATTTGCTGCTCATGATCAGCAATCAATGCATTAATTTTGCGCTTCTTCTCAAGCATTTCATTCATGTCGTTACGTGGTAACGTTCTGGTTTGTTCCAAACTCACTGGAGACAATCCACCTTGAGGAGCAATCGTTGGCGCTGTCATAAATGGCTCGGTAGGCGCTTCTTGATTAGTGTATTGAACACCAAAGATAACTGCCACTGCCACCGACGCAGCTACTGCAAACTGGCCTGACTGCTTCGCAAAAGGAACGACATTGCCAATCAATGGTATCGACTGCCAGCGCGAGCGTTTAGGTGCGACTATAGCTGGCTCGTTTTCAAGCGCAGCTGCTACGCTTGCGGTGATGTCCAACTGTGGAGCAACACTTGCTTCTTTTCGCATTGCACCGCGATACACATGGTAACGTTGCCATTTGGCCTGAAGCGCTTCATCTTGCTTAATCGCATCGATGATGTCATTGCCTTCTATCTCACCATCCATGAATGCGGACAATTTTTCTTGCTGTTGCGTCATATATTCATTTCCAGATCAAAGTGATCGTTAACTACCCTAACACAGCTGTTAGTCATCGTGGAAAAAAGAAAGTTCATCTTTTTTTGATTTTATTTCTTTTTAATTTTCTAACAACGGTTGAATAACTTTATCAATCGCCTCGCGAGCCCTAAAAATACGGGATCTCACCGTACCCACAGGACACGACATTACGTTCGCGATTTCTTCATAGCTCAACCCTTCAATTTCACGCAGCGTTATCGCCATACGTAAATCGTCCGGCAGCTTCTCAACTACCTTAAACAGGGTTTCTTCAATTTCCTCAGATAACAGGCTTCGCTCGGGTGTAGATTGCTCTTGTAATGCATCACTACCTTCGTAGAAATCTGCTTCGTCAGCATCGACATCGCTTGCAGGCGGCTTGCGACCTTGAGATACAAGATAGTTCTTGGCACTGTTTACCGCAATGCGATAAAGCCAAGTATAAAATGCACTGTCGCCACGAAAATTAGGTAAGGCACGGTAGGCTTTAATGAACGCTTCTTGCGTTACATCAGCAACGTCACCGGTATTTTTCACATAGCGAGAAACGAGATGCATCACTTTATGTTGGTAACGAGTTACCAACAAGTTGAACGCATTTTTATCGCCACGCTGTACTTTTTCGACCAGTTGTTGGTCGGTTATCTGCTCGCTCATTCGAGCCATTACTCCCTACTTCAACTACACAATAGCTCTAACAAGCATGTGTATAGACGCGTTCTTTTTACAAAAGTTCTGTAAAAGCATTAAATATTTAAAAAAATGCTTAGGCTAGGGGGCAAGAATGATTGTGTTTTGCTACTCATCCTTTAGACTTGCCGAACCTTTGCTCGTTTGAATTGATATAAAAATACATGAAATCTGTATCGTCTTCACTAACTTCCACATCAAATGCAATAGAACACCGTTGTGACGTATTGATTATTGGGAGTGGCGCGGCAGGATTGAGCTTAGCGCTTAAGCTTGCCGACCATTGTCAGGTTATTGTACTCAGTAAAAGTGACCGCAATGAAGGCTCTACCCGCTATGCACAAGGTGGTATTGCCGCAGTATTCGATGAACAAGACTCCATAGACGCACACGTAAAAGACACGCTTACTGCAGGCGCTGGGCTTTGCGAAGAGCCTGCCGTAAGATTTACTGCAGAACGAGCAAAGGCGTCACTTGAGTGGCTTATCAGTTACGGTGTACCGTTTGATACAGAAAAAAGTGAATCTGGTGAGGAGCGCTTTCATCTTACCCGCGAGGGCGGACACAGCCACCGGCGAATTCTTCACGCTGCAGATGCCACAGGCGAAGCGCTTCAAATTACATTAAACGACGCGGTATCGACCCATCCAAACATTCACATATTTGAGCGCTATAACGCCATTGATCTCATTCCTTCAAAGGAAGAAAAGAACAGCGTGGTGGGTGCTTATGTTTGGAATAGACAACAAGAGCACGTTGAAGTAATTCGCGCCCCTTTCGTTGCGCTAGCGACTGGCGGTGGTAGCAAGGTATACCAGTATACATCGAACCCCGATGTGTCGAGCGGTGACGGCATTGCCATGGCATGGCGAGCGGGTTGCCGCGTGGCCAATATGGAATTCAATCAATTTCATCCGACTTGCTTATTCCACCCGCAGGCACGTAACTTCTTGATTACAGAAGCGCTGCGCGGCGAAGGCGCAAACCTCTGCCACGCCGACGGTACCCGCTTTATGCACAAATTTGATGAGCGTGGCGATCTTGCGCCGCGCGACGTAGTCGCTCGCGCAATCGACTATGAAATGAAGCGATTGGGCGCTGACTGCATGTACTTGGATATCAGTCATAAGCCTGCTGACTTTATCGTTAAGCACTTCCCTAATATTTATCGTAAGTGCCGCTCGCTTGGTATCGATATAACCCGTGAACCTATCCCAGTCGTGCCCGCTGCGCACTACAGCTGCGGCGGAGTGATGACCGACTTTAATGCCAAAACCGACTTGAATAATGTATACGCAATCGGTGAAGTGGCCTACACAGGTCTGCATGGCGCCAACCGCATGGCATCGAACTCTTTACTTGAATGTGTGGTTTTTGCCAGCGCTGCAGCGGAAGATATTATTAAAAATCTTCCAAGTGCAGACTGTGAAGAGTCTATTGCGCCTTGGGATGAGAGCCAAGTGTCTAACTCTGACGAAGAAGTCATCATTCAACATAACTGGCACGAACTTAGGCTGTTTATGTGGGATTACGTAGGTATTGTACGCACGGATAAGCGCCTTGAACGGGCCATGCGCCGCATTAAGCTATTAGAGCAAGAGATTACTGAGTATTACTCACACTTCAGGGTGAGTAATAACCTGCTAGAGCTTCGAAACCTTGTTACGGTTGCAGAACTCATTGTGCGATGTGCGATGGAGCGAAAGGAAAGCAGAGGGTTACACTTTAATTTGGACTACCCTGAACAGTTAGACAACCCCGTTCCTACAATACTTATTCCCAGAAAACAGCTGTCAGGCGCTGACGTTGGCTCGCTAATTACCCAAGACAGCTTCGCCGATGCCGATTAGTGCATAAAGTAAGATCTGTATCAGTCTAAAGAAGGCGCTAATGTTAATGCGCCTTTTTTAATAGTTATCTCCCGCTTACCTTTTGCTTATCTGCGCCTGATTGAACGTTAATTTAGGCCTGATTAAACGCTAAACTAGCAGATAAGTGCACAAGGCTGTCATTACTATCGGTAACGTCTATTAGCACACTATTATCTGTTTTACAGTGTTGTTGAATATGAATATCACAAGGTAAAAACACGGGTTTTCTAAAGCGGCAGTTTACTTCTTTTATGCTCATAGATTGTCTGAAGTCTTGTTGACTTACAAACGCCGACACAGCGCGTGACAATGTCCACATGCCGTGCGCTATAGGCTGTTTAAACCCAAATGCTTTAGCAGATATTGCAGACAAGTGAATAGGGTTATAGTCGCCAGAAAGCTTTGCATAGCGGCGACCTGTATTAGCCGAAGCACTGATTTCGCCGATGAGCGCCCTATTCTCTAATTCACAATCGTCATGTAAGTCACTTTTAGCACCAAGTGGAGCTACATGAACGGCTTTCACCTTCACTAAATAACTACTTATCGCCCTGTAAACCAGGTTACCTGCCTGCAGCGCCTCTAACATCACATCCACTTCCCAACCTCGGTTATGCGGTCTTACATCGTGAAAGCGCACGCGACATTCAAAGGGTTCGCTTAAATCGCAATGGTCTATTACCGATACTTTGTTAGCTGCGTGGATAAGGCCAAGCAATGGAAATGGGCTTTGTTTGTCAAGCAAGCACTGCATTTGCAATGGTAAGGAAAGCATCTGCAAATAAAGTGGATGGGCATGCTCATTTGCCGGCCAGTCAACTTCCTGACAAAAAGAAGCGTAGTGCACATTGTCGACATTGAGCGTTTTGGTATAGATGCGCTGAGGCAACGTAGGCGGTTTAAACTGCATAAGCTGCCTGGCGTCAACGCGTTTAAATAACGCTTTGGTATACTCACGAAACATCTTTTTAATTCCTTTAAGGCGTTGCTTTTCGGGCCAAGATAATGGCTCTAGCCAACCGGCGATAGTCTGCTTCGCAGCACTCACCTTTTAAGATCCAAGCGAGATGGCTATGATCTTTTTCAAACCATCTGCGTTTTTGGCGCAGCACATTGATACACAGCCCCCATGTAAAGAGCTGGGATGAATGATGAATGCTCATTGATGTGCCGTCGGCCTGAGCATCAACTAACAAGCTACCTTTTGGTATGCTTTGCACATCCAGTGGGAGCGTACTGTCGTCAACGACCCGGATAATACCATCGCTGGTCAAAGAGAGAACGTATTGAGTAGCAGAAATTTTGTTACTAAACGCGTCATAAAGACGCCAGAAAATAACTAACGTAGTTGCAACGGCAACAAGCGCTATCAATTTTGAGAAGCTCAGCCAATACCACAAGTATTGAGAAAGGCTGCACAATGCTGCGAAAAGGCAAACAGCAACACCTACTTCCCCAAATAACCTTCTAAACCTATTGTGCGTAATACAAATTCTATACTTTGACACGGTTGACGATAGTCGCCACCATGGCGGCTAGTTCAGGATCTTCGCACTTCTGGTGTCCCATGATCCATGCAAACAAATCAGGGTCATCACTGGTAAGTAAACGTTCAAATGTTTCTTGATCTTCATAACTTAAAGAATTGAAGGCTTCTTCCACAAAAGGAAGTAAAAGTACGTCTAATTCTAGCATGCCTCTGCGACACGCCCACTTTAATCGCGCTAATCTTTTTGGTTCAAACATATGTCTTTCATACCGTTTTTTATTCTCTAACAATAATACCATGCCCTATGCGTGGGGATCACTGCTCTTTTGGTCAGATAGGCAAACTAAATAGAACTTAATCTGCGCACATTCCCATGTATTGCCCTTGAATATTGATGGTTTTACCATACCTTGAGTACATACAGCGAATTTTACAGTGGTGAATATGACATCTATCGCATCATTACAAAGTCTTCCAAGTAAATTTGTGGTCAAGCTTTCAAACGCCATGATAATTTCTTTGGAAGGAGAACAGGCCGACAGTTACCTACAAGGGCAGATTACGGTCAACATTAATAAGCTAACCGAAAATACTGCCAGGCATTTCGCCCATTGTGATAATAAAGGCAAAACGTGGTCTACTGGATACGTAACTCGCCACCAAAACAAATTATTGTTGGTTACCAATGAAGATGCGGGTAGTCGTTCATTAGCACAGCTTAATAAGTATGGTGTGTTCTCTAAGGTTGATATTCTCGACGACACACAAACATACAGTGCTTACTTTATTTCGCTTGATGCAGTGAAAACTAACGAAGTAAAGGCGGCGTTAAACCAGCTTTTCTCAGAAAACGACGTGGAACGCCTTCTAGAGAGCGATACTCCTGACAATGGCTCACTTGAAAAGGTCGAGAGCGAACACGGCGTTGCCTATTTTGCCAACACTAGCTGCAAAGGAATTATTGTGCTTTTAGATGATAATGGCGCAAAGCAAATAAATTCGTTAATAGAGGCGCAAACCCTTTCTTGCTATCCCCAAACCGTGTTTGACGCTATACAAATTCAAAGCGTACACGCTTTAGTGCAAGGCGACGCAGTGGCGGAATACGTGCCCCAAATGATTAATGTGCAGGCGCTGGGCGGTATCGACTTTGATAAAGGCTGCTATATGGGGCAAGAGGTGGTTGCGCGAACCCGCTTTCTGGGTAAAAACAAACGCGCCGCCTACAGCTTTAAGCTTGAAGGTAACGTAGATATTAAACCTGGCGATGCATTAGAAAAGCAGTTGGGCGAAAATTGGCGTGTAGCGGGCAAAATACTCAATGTTGCGTCGCTCGATAATGAAACCTGGTTTATTGCTGTGCTCAACAACGACACCACCAGCGAAGATTTACACAGATTGGCTGATAATAACGCCATTACCTGTTACCCTAATGCTTTGCCGTACAGTATTGAGCAGAAAGCTAGCAATATTGTGAAAAAACGTCGATAAGCAGTTTTTACTGCATTACATTTATTGCCCTTTATTAAAGGGCCAAGATAGGATTTGTTATGACAATTACTTCTGACAGCGTTGTAACGCTACACTACACCGTATCTACCGAAGACGGCACAACGCTAGACTCTTCAGAAGGGAAATCGCCACTAGTAGTACTACTAGGCCGTCGCTTCTTAATTGAAGGACTAGAAGATGCACTTATTGGTAAATCGAAGGAAGATAGCTTCAACGTTTCAGTAAACCCTGAAAAAGCTTACGGTGAACGTGCTGACGAACTTGTACAAACTGTACCACGCTCAATGTTTGACGGTATGGATGTTGAAGTGGGTATGTCTTTCCGCGCAACTACGCCACAAGGTGAGCAATCGGTCATTATTATCGAAACAACTGACGAAGAGGTTGTTGTTGATGGTAACCACCCTCTTGCCGGTATTCCGCTAACTTTTGACGTAACTGTTGTTGACGTACGAGAAGCAACGAAAGAAGAGCTTGAGCACGGTCATGTACACAGTGAAGGCGGTTGTGGTCACGACCACTAAGTCACGTTGCTATTAAGCTTTAATAAATACTTAATATATTAAAAAAGGAGCCATTGGCTCCTTTTTTTAATAAACACCATTTAATTAAATCGCGTCTTCGTTTTGTTCACCGGTACGAATTCGTACGGCGGTCTCAACGTTGTAAACGAAGATTTTCCCGTCGCCAATCTTGCCTGTCTTAGCTGACGTTTGAATAGCTTCAACCGCTTGCTCAACGCGGTCATCGTCTAATACAAGCTCAATTTTGATCTTAGGTAGGAAGTCAACTTGGTACTCAGCACCGCGATAAAGTTCAGTATGGCCTTTTTGACGACCAAACCCTTTCACTTCTGACACTGTCATCCCTGCGATACCGACTTCAGCTAGCGCTTCCCTAACATCGTCCATTTTGAACGGTTTAATGATAGCTTCAATTTTTTTCATGACTACAACTCATCGTAAATTGTTGGAATTGGTACACGTTTATGCTGTGTACGCTCATAAATATAGAGCAATTTCTCTTCCACTTCCGCAGAAACTGGCTTTCCTTCCAAAAAGTCATCAATTTGGTCGTAAGACATGCCCAATGCTTGCTCATCGGCTTTTTGCGGAGACAGGCTTTCCAAGTCAGCAGTTGGCGCTTTAGTGATGACGTTATGTGGTGCACCCAAATGGGCTGCCACTGCACGTACTTGGCGCTTACTGAGACCAAACAACGGCGCAAGGTCACATGCACCATCACCATACTTGGTATAAAACCCTGTAATATTTTCAGCCGAATGATCGGTACCTAAAACGAGGCCATCAACCATCCCAGCAATTTCATACTGGATAACCATACGGGTACGTGCTTTAACATTTCCCTTCACAAAGTCTTGTTTCGCTTCATTGTCGGGAAGAAGGTTAGCACTGGCAAGCGCTTGTGAAGTAGACGCATGAATAGCATCTGCGCCAGGTTTTACATTCACTGCAAGAGAATGAGAGGGCTGGATAAAGTCGATAGATTTCTGTGCATCGTCTTCATCGGCTTGGGTATCATAAGGTAAACGAACCGCGATAAATTGGTATTTTTCGTGGTGCTCATCGTTTAATTCATTTACTGCTAATTGAGCTAACCGACCCAATGTGCATGAATCAATGCCGCCACTAATACCCAGTACCAGCGAATTTAAACCAGAAGTAAGTAACTGCTTTTTTATGAACGAGACTCGACGTGCGACTTCGTACTCTACGTCAATTTCAGGCAGCACTTTCATTTCATCAATAACTGCTTGTTTTTGCATCATTATATCCACGTATTTTTGGGGCGTCCTGGAACTTGATTCTACGACAATCTGACCGCAGATGTTAGTGGTATCCGCGCATCTATTTGGATTTACTCTTCTGGTATTACAGTTGTGCAGCACTTAAGGTCAGCAATTTATTTATTATTAAGTTGAGATTCAAGCACAGCAGAACGACAAGCCAGTAAACGTAAGGCGTATGGCCAAATATGCGGTTGCGCGGTAAAACATACCTTTGCCAACTCAAATTAGTTTACCCTAAAATATGAGTAAGTAGCGTAAAATTATGGCGCTACAACATTACATTGGAGAAAGGCGGCGCAAAAGCAAACTCGCCTGTTTCTCTTTATAGCAACGCGTGGAATCGAATACCGTTTATGACAAACACTAGGCTTACAGCACGACTATCCATAATGTCGAGACAGCAAGGACTAACCCTTCTAGAAATGCTTGTTGCCGTCGCTATTCTTGCCATTATTCTCACCACAGTTGCGCCTGGCATTCAAAATATCGTAATCAAAAATAGAATTACCTCTGACTTAAACAATTTAAGTGCAGTGGTTCAACGCGCTCGCTTTTCTGCGGTAGACGAACAAACAAACGTAGTGCTCTGCCCTACGCAAAACTATACAGCCTGCACGTCGAGTTGGCGCAATGCAAAAATGGTGTTTATAGATGCAAATGGAAACGGCGGCCGGGATAACAATGAGGTCTTAATTGTAGCAAGCGATCCACTAAGTAATGCCAATACCATCTCCGGTATAACCGGCAGCCTTATCTTCGACGAACAAGGCGGAATAGACCGCGCCGCAACCATCACCTTATGTCCCAATAACAACGATGCAAACTATGCATCAGCACTTTTATTATCGCTTTACGGAAGAATATCTGTTGCCGTAGACAGTGATGACAACGGCAAAAAAGAAGACTTAGAAGGTAATGAGTTAAGCTGTAGCTAACCGTTCACTTTTCGTATCGTTAAGTTTCGAGCATTTTCTTACCAACATTCTGTGGGCGTCAGTGCGTCTTCACGTATTTTTATTACTCTACAGCTGTCCGTAGATGCTCTAGATGTCAGTGTAGCACTAATTTCATACATTCCCGTGTCGCTGATGGTTTGTGAGATGCGTACGCTGGCTATTCCAGAGGGTGGCAACGCATCGTGCGTTACGTACTCGCCTGTGAGTAGCCAACTTCGCGACTGAATTGCTTGGGCAGACAGAAGGTACGCTTTGACCTTGTTGAGCTGACTTAGTTGTTTGCTAGCGGTAATTGCCGACGTAGTCGCAACGCACAATATGCCTGCTATAGCCGTTGCAACCAGTATTTCTACAAGCGAAAACCCTTCAGTCAGATGATGTTGTATGTACGCTTTATAATTCCCTTCCATGGTACAGCTATCTCTCTAATTGAATTTCAGTACATTGAGATTACCAATATGAATTAAGCAGGGTAACTGGACTTACGCATGGCTTTTCACGCTTACACATCCAACAACAAGCTAAGCATTCCACAACGGAGATTGAATGGGTTTACGCTTTTAGAAATGCTAGTTGTACTGGCAGTAATCAGTCTCCTATCGTTAATTGCTATTCCTTCATTTGATGCATGGAATGAGCGAAATGCCTTTAAACATGCTGCCACCGGAATAGCCTCACTCGCAAAACAGGCGAGAATGAAAGCACTAATAAACAAAAAGAACATGTTCCTGATTGCGCAAATTGAACACAATAGCTGTGTACTCGTGAGCGAAGAAGACTCGTGCTCTTGCGCCACCCGCCCAAGCTGTGCCTTGACTGAGTCGAGTTTCTTGTCACTGCCTTCGCGGTGGAATACAGAATTGAGCACAACCAATAATGAGGACAAGATTGTCGCGTTCAATAAAAACGGTACCCTCAATTTTGCCAGTAATACGACGCTAACGCTTTCAAGCCAGCGCTTCAGGGCAAAGTTAGTTATTAATACATTGGGGCGAATAAAGCTATGTAGCGTTCAGTCTATTTCTGGAATAGCGCCATGCTAAAACATGTAATGCGTCGTGGCGCAATCAAGCCGTATTGTGGATATAGTCTCACCGAACTGCTGGTGGCCTGTGGCTTGGCAAGTATAGTGATTTCAGCCGTTGCAACTCAAGCGGCGCGGTCGCACATTGCACACTCATCAATTCAACACGCTACCAGCGTAGAAGACGACATACGTGCGCTACAAAGTACAATTACACAACACCTAAGCAAAGCGGGTTTTGTTTACTCCCCTAACACCCTATCACCTTTCGGTGCGACCACAATCGAAAATACGGTATTCGAAGTAACCACTGGCCACCGCGCAAATGAACCTGAAAATAGCTGTGTTACCTTTTCTTATGATAAGAACAAGGACGGCGTGGTATCGCAGGCTCAGGGGGAGTTTTTTGGATACCGATTGCACGACAATGCCATCGAGTACCGAGTAGCGGGACATTCCTGTATACAAAGCGGTTGGTACGACTTAACCGATACGCAAACTACCGTTGCCACCAAATTCACGGTTAACCGAAGGCACAGCAGTAGCTGGGGAAGTGCCTATGAAATTGAAATAGAGTTGCACAGTAAAGTTGATCCTACCGTCAAAAGCGCCAGAACGTTCATAGTTGAGGCTGTCAATGCCTACGACTAATACCGAAATGCAGTGGCCTCAAAGAGGCAACAGAAAAACTGAGTTCAAAACAAGCCATGGAGGGGTTGTACCTACACGCCCTACTGCACCGCTTCGCTTTCAGCAAGGCATCGCCGTGTTGGGAATTGTGGCCATATTATTAAGCGCTATTACCTTCTCAGCTATAAGTACATCACAGCAGGTTCAACAATTTTATACGATTGAAAAGACAAAGCGGGAAACCGAGAAGGCGCATGTTACATCCATGCAGCAAGTCAAAGAAATCGCCACGTTGTTACGAAGTCATTCGGCCTCGCAAACGTTGAATAGGATAGACATATCCAATGCAACGATACTTATTGAGCAGACCGATTTAGTTGGTGAAGAACAGCAGTCTTTGCAACACTTTGAAGTGCGGGTTTCCCAAGACGAAAGTAATACGATTTACACAGCTAAATTTCTGCGCTACCCGTCACTGTTAAGGCTACCTACTTCAACTCAACAATTATCATGGGACAATCAGCTTACCGAATGGCTTTTTAATCGAAGCATAGAGCACCTGAGTGCGACGTATTTTCCTCAAAGCGTTGCCAAACAGGATTGTGTGGACCTTCCGCCTGCCAGTATTTTCTGGATAGAGGGAGATTGCCAATTGGATAACGAAGATATAGCACACTCAGACGAAAACCAGCCTTTAATGCTACTGATAGTGGATGGCGACCTTTCACTTCACGCCGATACGCAATTCCATGGTTTGATAGTTATGCTTTCCACCACGCCATATACGCACACTTTGCATGTTTCGCCTGGGGCATCTATAAAAGGCGCTTACGTTTCCAACCACCCCTTGAACACGAGTCTTGATGGGTCATTAACACCGTCCACCACGGTGCTAAAAAACCTTCAATCGCACACTACACTCGCTAAAATTATCCCTATCCCGGGTTCATGGTATAGGAATAACTCAACAAACGATTGAGCTGAATATTAGGTAAACGAAAAACCAGAAATAGAGGATCCTCAAAGATGCCTAAATTGAAAAATACAGGAAGTATTTTAATTGAAGTGTTGCTGACACTGCTTATTTTAACAAGCACTACCACCTATCTACTTGCCACTCACATTGATTCTAGGCTTCTCTTTCAAGTGACTTTGGATGAAAACGCTGAGCACAATGGCTCATTGAATTCGGACCGACTCACCCTGGTTAACGACCCGGTTGACCAACGTTGGGATGACATTGCAATATTTGGTGAACCGTCATTACTGGTAATTTCAGCCCAATAGCACATCAACGCCACGTTTTTTTAAGGCGTCAAAACGACCTGTGGCATTAATCGGTTAACGAATATCTACCAGTATTAATAATTAACATGACCAGCAATATTCATCGGACTCAAGGGATCCATTGTTATTTTTATCCCAACCCTTTCTCCCATCACTGAAGTAAAACAACGTGCCATCTGATGCTTGACCTGTGCCGCTGACTGGCGTTGCCCTCAACTCATAAGCTGTTGCGCTGGCCGCTTGTATAGTTAAATTATAACGGCGATTTACTTGGGGCTCAGAAGACGGAGAATAAGTAGAAAAAACGGCTGGCGCGCCGGTGTTTGCGCCACCACTTGCCGCACCTTCATAACTGAAAGAACCACTGTGATGACGTTCCATTGCAGATGCGAACCCCAACAAGTCAGCCTGCCCTGTGCCGCGGTATCCATCGGCAATAACACCTTGGTAAGAAGGGTATGCAATGGCGGCAATAATGCCCACTATCGCCACAACTATCATAAGCTCAATTAATGAAAATCCGCTCTCTGTTTTTTTATGCTTCACAATTATTCCCTCTCTGTTTCTGAGTGCCAACTACCACGCTGAATTCGCTCGAATCTTCCGTAAATATTTTCAGCTAAACACTCAAATGCGTTAGTACATGCCTCGTCGTTGCCATCTTCATCAACGTCGATCACTGCTGAGACACATTCAGTACCCAAGCAAACCACTGGGCTCACAATATCTTCTATAAGAATTTTGGTCTCTGGTGCGATGCCAGTTTGTTTTAATTCTGCTGAGCGGTCAGCGTCGTTAACTTCTCCGTCATTATTTACATCTGTGACGGCGTTGCCATTAAACATACTGACTAAATAAGCGCGACTATTACCCGTGGGCGGAGCACATGCACTGGTACTACTCGCCGCCGGAACATAGGTCGTAAAGAACACCTTGTAATCGATAATTAGCGGAGAAGACAGTACCTTTTCACCGTTAGTGGTTAAATTCAAATACCACCCAGCCTTGTTAGCAAAGTCCTGTGAAGCCAACTCGCGCTCCCCCTCGTCACTACTATTTAAGGCATGACTCGTGGCGTTGTACATTCCACTCTCATAAACCGTTTGCATAAATGTGTAATTCCCATTTACATCACGGTTAAATACGCCGCTGTCTTTAAGCATATAAAAGTTGTCTTCAACTACGGTATCTAGCGGAGATGCACGCCATCCACTGCCAAGGGCTATGCCATAATACAACTCATCGCCTAGCGCTATCTCTGTTACGTCTGGCCCATAGTAGAAATGTCGGTTGGTTTCTGCTGTGTCGCCACCGAAGTCGGCAATGCGCGCGCCTTTTATAAAATTCGTACCTGAATTTCCATTATAGATGTCTAACCTGAATAACTGGCCGCCCATATCGGCCACATACATATGGTCCGCAAACCCATCGTTATCCCTATCAATAACTGAAATTCGCCCTGGAACGCTGTATGTCATATTCGTTAAGTTTAAATCCGCATCTTCATTACTTGCATGCCACAAGAGGCTGCCAGTATCAGCGTCGAACATAAACACAGCATTGCCAACGACATCATTTGCTCGAATAGCACGATCATCTTGTGCGTCATCGTAGCCACCGCCAACAATCATGACATTTTTAACTTGTCCGCCCATGTTCACTTTAGTGATTGTTGGTCTCGACCACGTCTGGCCCAACTTTGCCAGCGTCCCCGCCCCGCCTTCAATTTTGAATTTCAGCGTGGGTGAGGTCTTTTGCGTCACATCAAAGACATAATAATTACGTCCCCCCCTGCGCATACCAACATAAAGGTACTTGTTGTCTCCAACTGTTCTTAGAATCATGTCACCATCTAAGCCATATTTGTGCTCTAGCGATGATGTGTCTTTATAAAAATGATGTAGATTCTGCAGCAATGTTTTAGGCATGATGGCAAAGTTCTCTTCGCCTGTTGAAGTGTCGAATGAATGCAACATTCCTTGGTTGGTGGCGACAAAAATGGCCGAGTCGTCAGTACCGTAGTTAACAATTATAGGCTGAGAGTGAATGGGATCGCCCATTTGAGAGCGATAGTCAGTTGTACTTCCATCGCCGTTACTGTCTTTTACGTCCACGCCTCGAGTCCACTTTAAGATGGCATCTCTTAGTGCATTCGCATCAGTTTCATCCTGAATGGCAAGATCAGCATTCGTTATATTCGTATTGTTTTCGTGTAATTCATTGGCACTTCTTACAATGCTGCCCGTATCATTAAACACGTATATATTTCGGTTCCCGTCCAAGCGACTGGCTGCACCACCTTCACTTACCTCGCTACCGTCAGCAAGGGTTGACCAATAGCTGTGTGCATTTTCAGCAAAGAATCCCGTAACGCTATCCACCGCGTTTAGGCTGTTTTTGTCGAGAATTTCATCACCACTTAAGCGATAACGTTTAAGGTTCCCTGGCCAAATCGCCCCCTCGCTCGGCTTAAACAATGCGAAGTATAATTCATCTCTATGGGTTAGACGGTTTAGCTGGTTAACCGCCACACCAGGCGACACAAAGGTTGCATTAATATCTTTTACAGAACGCAAAATAGTATTAAACGCCTCGAGCAAATCCGTACTGTTATCAGCCTGATAGAAACCACCACCACTTTGCAAAGCAAGCTGATTAAGGAAGTTGTTGGCGTTATTGTTCGCCGCAAACCCGATGGTGTGTGTAATAACCCTTGGGCCTATTACTGACGTTGACGCTTCACTGATATTTCTCACTAAATCTAGGCCGCACTTCTCACCGCTACTTCCGGTACAGCTTTTACCAAGTAACGTCTGAATTTTCGAAACACTGTGGTTGTTGTTCGCTTCACCGTCGGACAATAAAACAATGTGGTTGTTCGTTTGGCACTGTAGGTCAGACACCGGTGAAATGTAACTTGCCGGTGTTGGGATCTGCTCAGTGATACAGGCGCTGTCTGACAAGTTGTCTTCCGAGCATCCCGAAGGCAAAATTGAATCTGCACCTATATAAGAGCTTCTGTGGCTCACACGAGTACTTCTTCGCACAGAGCTGCTAACGTCACTTTCCCCACGTTTTCGCCCATAATCTACGTCTCTACCGCCATAATAGTTAGCCGCTTCCAACAATGTGTCTACTATAGGGGTTAGACCGTTGGCGCTAAGCTCATCTATTTTGCTGATCAAATGTTCACGGACCGTTGCTGAAGCGCCAGGTGTCGCCGAGCCGTTAAACTTCACAATAAGCTTCGGTGCTTTAGATGGCGAGTTGTTATACGTATGCGCACCGCGGTACGACACAAAATCATCAAGAACAAATGCCATATCGTTACCTGACTGCCACCCTGAACGATCAACAATTTGCTTAACAATGTTGCTCACGTCAGGCGTACGGTAGGTATAATTGTTGTAAAAATCAGGCATGGACCAAGTAATACCCGATGTTTTAGGCAAATTTCGTAAGCGGTTACGACGGTCTGGATGAAAATCAGACGCATCATCATCAGCTACGCCCCTAATACGCATACTCGGGTTACCATAGGTCACCGTACTGTAAGCAGTAAACTCAAGATACGCTTCTGTTACTACAGCCCCTTGAGGAATGTTCACATTGCGAAATCGAACGCCTATGTAATCATTGTAAGATGGGTGGAAGGTCAGTTCACTACCGGTATTCGGGTAGCCGTTTACGTTCTCTTCCAAGTTATCTCGTGAACTGGCTACTTGATAAATTGCTTCGCCTTGAACACAGCCCGTAGCGGTAGAGTCATCATAAGTTACCACCAACTGTGGCGCACCACTTTGGCCTACGTCACTGGCTCTTACCTCACGAGAGCTTGCTGAATCGGTGCTAGAGCCTTCTATTAAAATATTAAGGTTCTTGCCGCCACACCATGCCGATAAATCGACGACTTCTTGAATGACTGCACTTATGTCAGGTGTGGTTATCACCTCGCCTGAGGCGGGAAAGCTATTGTCGGTTGCCCACTCAACGTTAGCCGCGGTCTTCGTTCGCGCACTCAAATTGTTCGAAGACGAAGCAAAGGCTGTACTTGATGCCGATGCTTCAGCTGATATAACAAGGGATGTACCCGCCACATTGAATTTTTCTGAAGTAAACCTAATACTGGCATTAACGATTGTCGCGCCTTGAGGTATGTTTAACTCGGTAAAACGCAGACCAGAGGTTACGGTTTGGGTACCGCTGCTTAATACAAGGTCATTGCTGTCAGTGGTAACGCTACCGTCTATTTCATGTGCGTCGTGATCGTCGTCGTTGGTTGAAATGATAATTTCAGGTCTTACCGCTTCATCTATATTGCGAACCGGATAGAGGATTGGGCCACCGTAATCCGAAAAACGCATCAAACCTGCGTTAATATTGGTCGCCGAACCGAGCGCTTCTTTTAGTGCATTCTGTACGCGCAACATTCGAGTTTGGCTGGTGTTATCGTACGATCCCATACTTCCCGATGAGTCCATGATAAACAGCACATTCGGGTTATAGGTTACGGCGTTATTTGCGTTGCCTAGGTAAATATCGAGGTCGTCACCAAACGCAGAGAAACCGATACAGCTAAATAGTGTAATAGAGGCAAGGTAAGTCGAGAGTTTCTTCATATTAATACCTATTGAGACGCAGGGCCAAATACAGAGGCAGCCAAGCTGTTCGCCACAACAGAAGATTTACCCGCCACTTTCCCACATCCTCTGATAATGAATACATGGCAATTGACGTTGCTTCCACCAATCACGTTACTCGAGCCTCGACAAGCCTGCTCTCTGATAAAGGCAGTGCGCGACCAACTCTTTGACGAGGCCTCACTTTGATACGTGCCATCCACCACATGTCTGTCACCAACAGCAAGGCCGCCTTCAGTCATGTATCTGTCAGTCCACTCCCCGTCATCGAAACAGCTCATTGAATCTGCTTCAGGGTCAAACACGTTACCCTGCCGAGCTTCCGAGAGCGGATCTGTCTTATTCGGGTCGGTAAGTAGGGTTTCATCTTCAGATTCAAAGAAAACGCCCGCGATCGCTGCTTCAGCAGCATCAAAAGCCAAACCACTTTGCTGCATAGACACTGCCATTTTAGACTGAGACAAGCTACTGGTTACCGCGCTTACCCCTAAAACAGTGATTGAAAGCAACACAAGAAGTGCGAATACCATCACTAAGCCTTGTTGTTTCATCGCGAACTCCTGACAAAATTTTTCATATTTCGAAGTGCCAACGTTTTTGAGAACACTTGATAATAATGGGCCGTGTCCATCGTTTTAGATGCTTCGTTTAACAGCGCATATTTCTGAGACTGTGTTTGTCTCACTTCATTTTGATAGCTTTTAAGCATTAGCGCCCAGCGCAGTGATACAACTTGTTGATTAAGCGCCCTTAAATCTTCAATTTCATCTGCGGTTACATACGAAACAGCTTGCCCTTGAGAATTGGTAATGCTGCTTGAAACGCCGAACTGCACTTGGAAACTTTCGACGTTATCGAGCAATGTTACGGTAAGGGGCGACACTGTCTGCACCTTTAGGCCACGAAGTACACGACCATCATATCCTGTGCACTTAAGTGTACTGCCGCTTACAAAGTAGTGATTAACAACGTGAAACTCGAGACCGCCATAGCCGTGCTGGTTTCCAGTACAATCTTCGTCACTTAGTAGGCTCACAACCAGCTTATCACTGCCGCCACTAGAGGTTTGTATGCTGCCTAGTGTCGCGTTGGTAGCGAAATCCCCTGCTACAGCGATGGGGTGATTTTCCACATAGGCCGCTTCGGCAACGATATCAACGGATGTATCCACATCCGCGACTATCTGATCATAACGGCCGACTTCATAGAATTCTGCTGAGAGGCGAGCCATGATAAAGCGGCCTGACTCTTGTACTTGAGCCACGGCTTGATTGAGCTTATTCGTCACACTACTACTGACGAGCACTTGAATAATCGCGCCTGATATCACTAACCCCAGCGTTAACGTAATCATTAACTCGACAAGGGAGAAACCCTGCTGTGGGCGGTGGCGACGTGCATTCATAATGTAATGTCCTTAAACACACATGCGTTACTGTCACCTTCAGATTCGTTACATCGCGCATTAAGCGTATAGGTCTGATTTCCCGAAGAAGCGACAGGCCACGTCAACAACACTTCTACACGAGAACCTGCACTACAGCTGTAAATATCTGCCGTATTGTTGTCGTCACACGATACCGACACTTTAGTTTGAGGATTGGTTTGTACCGCTGAACACGATAGCGCCCAACCATCGTACTCAGCCATCTGTGCTTCAGTACAAGCCTGGCCTTCGCAATTTGGGATCCCTGCCGGCCTTGCCAGACAGTAGCAGTGATAAGGATGAGACGAGCCAGAACAACTTAACGTGGCAAAATTATAGGTATCGCTAGAGAAGTACGCATTGTTGACTACCATGCCGTCTCCCACTGTTGCTGGGCGAGCGGCGGCTCTCAATCGTTCTGCAACTTGTGCTGCCACCATTTCGGCCTGAGTTCGGCTTATTGCGTCTTTATTGGCAAAAGAGCCCGTAAACTGGAGCGCAGCAACACCCAGTAAGCCCACAGCTAATATAAATAAGGTGATTAAGATCTCTATAAGACCTGCACCGCGTTGTGCGCGAATATGACTTCCCTTCACTCGCTTCATTATCACCTTTTCAGCAATCATCTTTTTTTGCCATATACCTAACATTCAAATTGGTGTTATCACCAATGTAGTATAGTAAGACAAAAGCGTATAACACTGGGTATCAATGGTTATTAAAACGTATAATTTTCTGTGACCTGTTCTAGCAAGCAAGTACAAGGCAGACTGTTCAACCACTTTATCTTTAAAGTAGCAGGCTCTAAATGGTTAGCGTGCTATAACACCGCTTTACAATGTACGTTTACGGCATAAAAGGTGCTACCTTAAAGCCGAACCGTGTAGCCTGTTCATGTTAAAATACCCAGTTCTAAAGGTATTATTATCCATTCGCAACTTGTTGAATTTCCAGTAGACAAAAGCATAAAAAAACACCGCAACTAAGTGCGGTGTTTTTTTATTTTGATAGTGCGGATAAATTAAACGACCTGTTTAACACGCAGCTCTTTAGGTACAGCAAATTCCACATTCTCTTCGCGTCCAGCACGCTCAGAAGCTGAAACAGCACCCCACGCTTTGAGCTTGTTTACCACACCTTGCACTAACACTTCCGGTGCAGACGCGCCTGCAGTAACGCCAATATGCTCTACACCTTCTAGCCATTCCTCTTGAATGCAATTAGCGTCAGCAATCAAATACGCTTTTGCGCCAATTTTTTCAGCCAACTCGCGAAGACGGTTCGAGTTTGAGCTATTCTGTGCCCCAACAACCAGTAAAACCTGACAATCTTGGGCTAGGTCACGCACCGCGTCTTGGCGATTCTGCGTGGCATAGCAAATGTCGTCTTTTCTCGGACCATTGATTTTGGGGAACTTAGCGCGAAGTGCGTCAATAACATCGGCGGTATCATCAACAGACAGCGTAGTTTGGCTGCAATAATAAAGATTGGTCGGATCTTTAACTTCAAGCGTTGCCACATCAGCTTCAGATTCAACTAAATAAATACCGCCATCTTCATTGCTGTACTGCCCCATGGTGCCCTCTACTTCAGGGTGACCAGCATGACCAATCAAGACACATTCAGTGCCCGTTTTGCTAGCGCGGGTAACTTCCATATGTACTTTCGTCACTAAGGGGCACGTGGCATCAAAGACCTTTAAACCGCGATTTTCCGCTTCTTTTCTTACCGCTTGCGATACGCCATGGGCAGAAAATATTACTATGCTGTCGTCTGGTACTTCGTGAAGCTCATCAACAAATAGCGCACCACGCTCACGTAGCCCATCTACCACAAATTTATTGTGTACCACTTCGTGGCGTACATAAATGGGCGGCTCGAACATTTCAAGCGCGCGTTCAACGATGGTGATAGCTCTATCAACGCCCGCGCAGAAGCCACGAGGGTTAGCTAAATGAATTTGCATAACTAGTTTCCACCTTGTGCTGACACGCCAGGTTTAACATCAATAATTTCAACGTCAAAGATAACCGTTTGCCCTGCTAGCGGGTGATTGAAGTCTACCGTAACAGAATCTCCAGCAGCACTTCGAATAATCCCCGGAATCTCTGAACCGTCAGGCTGAGCAAACGCTAAAATCATGCCTTCCTCAACCTGTAAATCTGCACCAAAGCGGCTTCTATCCATATAGTGAATATTATTCGGATCAGACTGGCCGAATGCATCTTCAGGGCCTAATTTAAATGACTTTTTGTCACCTTTTTTAAGCCCAAGTAAACACGCTTCAAAATTCGGCGTAAGGCTACCGTCACCCATCACCATTTTGGCAGGTTTGTTGTTTACACGAGTACTGTCAGCGGCAGAGCCATCTTCTAGCTTTAAATCAAAGTGAAGAATAACTTCGTTGTCAGCACCAATTATCAATGAGTCTGTCATAACCTTTCCGAATACTACTTAATGGTTTCGCTATTGTCAGCGGCACTGGCTCGCGCGTCTGCACCGTTCCCTTCACTTTTTTTGTCGCCATTTTTAAACATGTCGATAATAAGTAAGGCAGCGCCTATAAATATTGCGCTGTCAGCAATGTTAAACGCTGGCCAGTGGTAATTGTTTACGTAAAAATCTAAGAAGTCGATGACATAACCATGGACTAAACGGTCGTAAACGTTACCTAATGCACCACCTAGAATAAAGGCAAACGCAACGGGCAGCATTTTTTGCGAACGGGGTGACTGCTTCAGCCACCACAAAATCACTACACTTACCACGACAGCAATGGCAGTGAAGAACCAGCGCTGCCAACCACCTGCATTTTCTAAAAAACTAAATGCGGCGCCGTAATTATGTACGTAAGTAAAGTTAAAAAACGGCAATACCTGTATCGACTGATACAACGACATGCTGTCGATAACCGTGTACTTACTCCATTGGTCGAGGATAAACGCAATTGCGCTTATCCACAAAAAACGCAAGCCTGTATCGCGAAAAAGCTTAAGCATAGTGGCGTTCTTCTCCATCACCATCAATGTTTGTCACACAGCGACCACAAAGCTCTTCGTGACCTTCATGTGAGCCTACATCTTCACGGTGATGCCAGCAGCGAACACACTTTTCACCGCTTGCTTTATCAACGCTCAACCATAAACCTTCAACGTCTGTAGCTTTCGCATCAGACGGTGCACTGTCAACTTTCGTTAGCGTAACGCCTGAGGTAATAAGTACGAAGCGTAGCTCGTCTTCAAGCTTTGCAAGTACGTTGTACAACGACTCAGTAGCATAAAGCGAAATGCTCGCTTCTAGTGAGCCACCTAGCTCGCCATCTTTACGCGCCTGCTCCATCGCCTGGTTTGCGGCGTCTTTTACGCTTAGTACTTGATGCCATAAGGCATCGTTAAACGTATCGCTTTGCGTGAAGTTATTAAACCCTTCGTACCAAGTTTCAGTGAATACAAACTCGCTGCGCTCACCTGGTAACGTTTCCCAGATTTCTTGTGCAGTAAAACTGGTAATAGGCGCCATCCAGCGAACCAATGCTTCAATGATATGATACATGGCCGTTTGGCATGAACGACGGGCTAGCCCATCTGCTTTAGCTGTGTACTGGCGGTCTTTAATCACGTCTAAATAGAATGAGCCCAGCTCAATTGAGCAGAAGTGCGTAAGCTTCTGTGACACTACCAGCAAGTCGTAGTTGTCATACGCTTCGATAAGCTCTTCTTGAAGTGCCTTAGCACGAGCAACAACCCAGCGGTCAAGCGCGACCATATCTTCTTCTGCAACCGCATCTTCAACCGAGAAACCGTTCAGGTTTGCTAGCAAGAAGCGTGCAGTGTTACGTACGCGGCGGTAGCCATCTGCAGCACGCTTTAAAATTTCATCCGATACCGCAATCTCGCCGCGATAGTCAGTAGATGCTACCCATAGACGAAGGATGTCTGCGCCTAATTTGTTAGTCACTTCCTGAGGCGCCACAACGTTACCTACCGACTTCGACATTTTTCTGCCGTGGGCATCTACCGTAAAGCCGTGTGTTAGCACTTCTTTATAAGGCGCGTGACCGTGCATGGCAGTTGATGACATAAGCGAAGACATAAACCAACCGCGGTGTTGGTCTGAACCTTCAAGATATAAATCGGCAGAGGCCGGGATATCATCGCGACGGTCTACAACGAAGTAATGCGTCACGCCTGAGTCAAACCAAACGTCTAGGGTATCGGTCACTTTTTCATAGTTGTCTAATTCGCTACCAAGCAGGGCTGCATCATCGAGATCCCACCACGCTTGAATGCCTTTAGCTTCAACTTCTTGTGCCACCTTTTCCATTAACGCCGCAGACTCTGGGTGGATTTCACCGGTAAGTTTGTGCACATACAAAGGAATAGGCACGCCCCACGTACGTTGACGTGAGATACACCAGTCTGGACGACCTTCAACCATCTTCTCAATGCGGTTTTGGCCCCAGTCCGGGATCCATTTGGTTTGCTTAATTTGTTCAAGTGATTCAGCGCGAAGGCCTTTTTTATCCATGCTGACAAACCACTGAGGCGTAGCGCGGAAGATGATTGGCGTTTTGTGGCGCCAGCAATGCGGGTAGCTGTGCTCGTATTTTACGTTTAGGACAAGGTTACCCTTCTCTTTAACCGTTTCGATAATTTCATCGTTGGCTTTAAATACAAACTGACCTGCAAACAGCGGTGTGTTTTCAAGGTACACGCCATTGTTGCCTACCGGATTGTACACTTCGATATCGTATTGCTTGCCCACGTTAAAGTCGTCAACACCATGAGCTGGCGCTGTGTGTACACAACCTGTACCAGACTCAGTCGTAACGTGGTCGCCTAGAATTAACGGAACTTCAAGGTCTAAGAATGGGTGATTAACTTTAAGCTTATCAAGCGCAGCACCAGTACAGGTTGCCACTTCGCGGAAATCTTCAACGCCGTAACGGTTCATGCAGCTTTCAAGCAGGTCCTGCGCTACCACTAGCCATTCATTTGAAGGCTGAACTTCAACAATCGCATAGGTAAGCTCTGGGTGTAAGCTGATTGCACGGTTGGCTGGCAGTGTCCACGGTGTGGTAGTCCAAATAACTACACCTGCTTTGTGTGTGGTTAAATCACCTTCAGACACACCAAACGCTTCTGCAATAGCAGCCACATCAGCTACTGGGAACTTAACGTCGATAGCCGGTGATACTTTGTCTTTGTATTCAACTTCTGCTTCAGCGAGTGCCGAACCACAATCTGTACACCAATGAACAGGTTTGAAGCCCTTTTCTAAGTGACCCGAGTCTACAATTTTACTTAATGCGCGAATGATGTCGGCTTCAGATTTGAAGTCCATCGTTTTGTATGGGTTATCCCATTCACCAAACACACCTAAGCGTTTAAAGTCAGCCATTTGGCCGTCAATTTGCTTTTGTGCGTATTCGCGACACTTCTGGCGAAATTCAGCCGCAGTAACTTTCTTACCTGGCTTACCAACTTTCTTTTCTACCATCAATTCAATCGGCAAACCGTGACAGTCCCATCCAGGAACGTACGGAGAATCGAAGTCAGAAAGGTTTTTTGACTTTACAATAATGTCTTTAAGAATTTTGTTAACCGCGTGACCAATGTGAATATCGCCATTTGCATAAGGAGGGCCATCGTGAAGAATAAATGGCTTTTTGCCTTTTTTCGCTTCACGAATTTTGCTGTATACCCCTCTTTCCTGCCAGTCTTTAAGCATTTTCGGCTCGCGCTGAGCAAGGTTACCGCGCATCGGGAACGCAGTTTCTGGAAGGTTCAGTGTGGCTTTGTAATCACTCATAAAATTGTATTATCCGGTTACCTTAATTTTCACCCAATGCACTAACACATTGTGAAGGCGATATTCATTTTGCGATGTTTAAATTAAAACGCTGAATGTAAAAGGTTCAACGTAAAACTGTGTGTCGCTCTTACTAGCGCAAGGCTGACATTATATGTTCTAGCACAGTGACTTACTTACGCGTTTCGCGAACAAGGATCCACGTTTAAAAAATCAAGCTCAATAAAATTAATACGCGCAGAAACTTTTCGTGACTTTATCACGTTTAACTATGCTAATAACAGACGCGCTTGTGCTGCATCTGCTTGAATTTGATTTTTCAACGCCTCAAAAGAATCAAATTTAATTTCATCTCTTATTTTTGCCATCGGAAACACCGTAATGGGCTTGCCGTAAAGGTCAGATGACAAATCAAAAATATGGACTTCTAACTGGTTTCTTACCCCGTTAACAGTAGGACGGGTACCAATGTTCGCAACGCCGTTATAGTGTTTACCATCTACGTCGACACGAACTGCGAACACGCCGTGAATTGGCGTTTTTTGGCGTTTTAGCATGACATTCGCGGTGGGAAAACCAATGGTACGACCTTTTTTCTCGCCGTGAACCACCCTACCGTGAATAGCAAACGGGCGCCCTAGCATTTCGGTAGACAGACCAAAGTCGCTGTCAGCCAACGCTTCTCGCACCGCGGTAGAGCTTATTCGATGGGCATGCATGGTAAAACTGTGGGTACTTACTACTTCGAAACCGTATTGGCGACCTGCCGCCTCAAGCATTTCGAAATCCCCTTTGCGGCCATTGCCAAAACGGAAATCGTCGCCAACAACAAGAAATTTAACACCCAGTTTGTCCACCAGTAAATCGTGGACGAAGGTATCGGCACTTTGCTTAGCAAACTCCGCATTAAATCGCACAGCAAGCAGCCTGTCGACACCTTGTTGGCGCAGCAACTCGTACTTTTCGCGAAGAGGGCTTATACGCGCTGGTGCTTTATCAGGCATAAAGACTTCTTCAGGCTGAGGTTCGAACACCATTACGGTGGCAGGAAGTGATAGCGATCTCGCTTTTTCAAGCACGTTAGCCAACACAGCTTGATGACCACGGTGTACGCCGTCGAACTTGCCAATAGTGAGCACACACCCTTTATGGTGCGGTTTTACATTGTTTAGCCCGCGGATAAATTCCACTGTTAGCCACTACCTTTTAACTGCTAGAAAATCAAAGCTCGCGATTATAGCCGACCGCGAGCACAATACCAAGCACACGGGCCATTCTGGCTCCATGCTCTATTTCGCATCTATTGAATACTAATCGCCGCCGCTTCTGAAATGTCTGGGTCGCATGCCCAGCACCACCATGGTGGTCACAAACAATATAACCGACAGCGAAATGGTTATTCCTACCTCTAACATTTGGGCGGGAAGAGACAATTCAAAGAAAGCTAAGCCTTGATCGCGATAATAAATAAGCCCGCCCATGGCAGCACTTGCAATAACCACACGGGCAATAAACAAAACCGATGTGCGGCTTAACGCAAATACACCTTGTCTATGCAGTGTTATATAAAGCAAAGCGGCGTTAAGCGTAGCTGACATACTGGTAGCGACAGCAAGCCCTACATAACCAAACGGAATCGCTAAAATAAGGTTAAACACCATGTTTGCGACCATACACCAAATACCAAATTTCACTGGCGTCTTGGTGTCTTGGCGGGAATAAAACCCTGGCGCGAGAATTTTTACCAGCATAAAGCTGAGCAAGCCAAACGAGTACGCGGTAAGCGAGTAAGACGCCATAATAGCGGTTTCAGCAGTAAACGCGCCGCGCTGAAAAATAACGGTCAAAATAGGCCTTGCCATCACGCCAAGTCCCACTGCAGCAGGTATGCCCAATAAACACACCATGCGAAACGCCCAATCGATATTCGCAGCAAACGCTTTGGGGTTATTACTGACGTGGTTTCGGGATAGCGTAGGTAAAATGACTGTTGCGATGGCAATACCAAACAACCCTAGGGGAAATTCAAGCAGCCTGTCTGAATAGTATAACCAGCTAATAGAACCGGTAACTAAAAAGCTGGCGATGAAGGTATCAAACAACAAATTGATTTGCCCTACTGACACACCGAATAAGGCAGGGATCATCAGGGTGCGTACTTTTACCACGTTTTCGTCATGCCAGCCCCACTTTGGCTTTACCAAGAGCCCTGCCCTGAACAAAAACGGTAGTTGAAACAAGAACTGTACGATACCGCCGATAAACACACCCCACGCTAGCGCGTATGCGGGTTGCTCCAGCGTAGGTGCTAAGTATATTGCGCATGCAATAATGCATACGTTAAGTAAAACAGGGGTAAAGGCAGCAACCGCAAACTTATTGAGCGTATTGAGTATCGCCCCTGCCAACCCAGTCAGAGAGATAAACGCCAAATAAGGAAAGGTAATTTTTAACATGGTCGACGCGAGCACAAACTTATCTCCGGCCTCGTCCCCTTCGAGCCACGCCACAAACCAGCCTGTACCAAATAAAGCCGCCAAAACAGGAGATGCTATTACCCCTATAATAGAAACTACAAAAACAATAGCGCCTAATGTACCGCTGACTTTTGCAACGAACTCTCTAAGCTGCTTTTTATCGTCGTTCTCGTGGACTTCGGTTAATACCGGAATAAACGCTTGTGCAAATGCACCTTCAGCGAATAGACGACGAAGAAAATTAGGAATTTTGTTAGCAAAGAAAAATACGTCAGCGGCTGCTCCATCGCCCATAAGCTTGGCAACAACAACATCACGTACCAAGCCTAATACTCGCGAGACCAAGGTCATAATACTGACGATAAGACCAGATTTTATTAACTTCCGTGACACGTCACACTTCCAATAAGAGGTAAAGAATAGGCTGAATAGCATCAGCCATTTGAAAGATAGTCAAAGGCGTCTGCTAACCGCAAAGCGGCAACGCTAGGTTGCAAGCGAGCCATAATAACTAAAGGCTATCGCAGGCGAAACGATTTCTTCAAAATAGTTGTGCATCTTTAACAACTTTCTTGTTATAATCCGCGCCCGGTATGGGGTGCTGTCGTTTATGCATGTCTATCGCTAAAATGTCTTGAAAGAATATCACTACGAATCTCTTTCAAAAAATGTCGCAGAGAAATGTCGCAAAGAATGTGCAACGTGTTGAGCATACTTTGTGTTCAATAGCTTGCGCGTTTTAACGCGGAACGATTTAAGTTTTAAATCGTTTGACATTTGGGCGTTTGGTAGGCACAATCCGCACCCTCGTTTTTGACATGAATTTATTTTGGGAGTTACACCTTGGCTAACATTAAGTCTGCTAAGAAGCGTGCAATCCAAGCCGAAAAGCGTCGTCAGCACAACGCTAGCCGTCGTTCAATGACTCGTACAAGCATCAAGAAAGTTATCGCTGCAATTGCAAGCGGTGACAAAGAAGCGGCACAAGCTGCACTTACTGCTGCTACTCCAGTACTTGACAGAATGGCTACTAAAGGCTTGATTCACAAGAACAAAGCTGCTCGTCATAAGAGCCGTCTAGCTGCACAAATCAAAGCACTAGGTTAATCTTTACGATTAGTAGTTAAAAAAGCGCCCTTCGGCGCTTTTTTTGTATCTGTAATCGACGCTAATTAGCATGGGTTACTGATTTCAAATTTAGACTTAAAGGCATAAAGCCCACCACTAGGCGAGCTCTGTTACAGTCTTTGCGGTGTATTCACATCCCAGCTATCCGCTTATCAGCTCATTTTTCTTATTGAGCTTGCCGGTGCAATACGCATGATCCAGTGAAGGATGGCCCAAGGCCAGCTTGGCACAAACGCATTCGCTTTTTCTTTATTGATTGCATTGACCATCGCACGACAGCCCACATCGGTATCAACAATAAACGGTACTTTCTCTACTTTTTCGTTTATTTCGCTGCGAATAAAACCGGGGTGAATACAGGTGACGTTAATTGGCGTATTCATTACATCCATTCGAATGCCTTCGGTCATTGATGTAAGCCCTGCTTTTGTTGCCGCGTATACAGTCATGGCGCGTCTAAACCCGCGCACCGCGCTTATAGATGAAATCGTCACAAGATGACCACTATTTTGTGCCCTAAAGATAGCCATTGCCGCTTCACATTGTGCTAGCGCCGACACAAAGTTAGTCACCGCCGTTTGCTTGTTAGCGTGGAAATACCCAGTGCCAATAGACGCGCCCTTGCCCATGCCTGCGTTTACAATGACTCTATCAAGGGTTCCCATGTCGGCTTTGAATGCGTCGAATACTTCAAAAACCGCATCGTGATCATTGACATCCAGCGAGCGAATATACACATCAATGTTTGGGTTAATTGAATGCAATTCGTCTTTCAATTTTTCTAAATTCTCAAAGCGTCTTGCGCATAGGGCTAGGTTACAACCCTGTTTGGCAAACTCAATCGCCATTCCCTTGCCTAGGCCTGAACTCGCGCCTGTGATCAGAATATTGCGTCTTGTTGTCATTATCGTTTTCCTGATGCTTTTATGGCCTTATTACAACGCCACATTAAGTAATGAATGAAGATCCAAAAGTTTTTAAACGCTGGATTATTGGTTTGCTTGTGGTGGTATCGATAGTAGATTTGCTGGGCAATACCGGCTAAACGGAAAAGCCCGTATACCTCGTAAAAGGTAAAATCATCTACATCTATTTCCATCTCTTTGCAGTAGTACGCAACCACCTGCTTTCGAGTTAGCATACCGGGTAAGTGAGTAGGCTGGCGGCGCGTTGATTGGGCCAAAAAGTCATCATCCGGTTGTACCCAATACGCCAAGGTATTACCCAAGTCCATAAGCGGGTCCCCCAAGGTCGCCAGTTCCCAGTCCAACACACCAATAATTTGCGTATAGTTATCTGGCTTTAACACCACGTTGTCGAATCGGAAGTCATTGTGGGTAATACAAATGCGTTCATTAGCGGGCATGTGGTTTTCTAGCCAGCGCATTATTTTTTTACCCGAGGGGACATTCCAGGTTTTTGCTTTACTATAGCGTTCGCTCCACCCGCTTATTTGGCGTTCTATGTAGCCAGCACCTTTACCTAAGTGCTCAAGCCCCGCTTTCTTATAATCCACTTTATGAAGCTCGATTAAGCTATCAAGTACATTAGTGCAGAGTTGTTTGGTTTGCTGCTCAGACGTGTTTAAGCCTTTGGGTAAGTTCTTACGTGGTATCACGCCGGTAAACTTCTCCATTACATAAAACTCTGTGCCTATAACGCTCTCGTCTTCACAAAGTCCAAGCATTTCTGGCACATAGCGGTAAACAGGTTTTAACGCATGCTGTAACCGGTACTCCCGCCCCATATCGTGAGCACCTTTCGCTTTAGTACCTGCCGGTGCCCTTCGCAAAATTAACGACGTTTGCTCGCTCTGGTTTTGTTTACTGCCTTGATAGTCCAAGCAGTACGTCCAATTAGAAGCGCCCCCAGAATACTGGGTGACTTGAGGCAAGCTATCGCTACTTTGTATCATGGCCTTCAATGATGGACTGGAGGCACTAATATTTTCCTTAAGCCAATTGTGTACAGCGTTCACGTCTAGCTCTTCGCCTGCACGTACGCTGTCAGCTTTATCTACGACCTGTTGTTGCATATCTCAATCTTCTTGTAATTCTGTTTCAAAGGGCCTATTCAAAGTGCTAACTCACAATCTTTGGCTAGAAGATACTTCTGTTTGTGCCTGTACAAGAGCAGCTCGACAATTATCTTCAGATAGCTTGGCGACAAACACAGGTGAGCGCGTTTCCGTTTTACCTAATTTTGCTTTAAATTTGCTTTTCCATTGCACGCTTCATCATCTTCGTTTGATTGAGCATATTTTTGATATAACGCTGGGTTGGCAGCAGCTTCTTTAACAGGAAAGCGCGTTTACCCAGTTTATGGGTAAGAATAAGAAACTGCTTTTTATCGACTTGCTGAAATATGGACTCAGCCACGTCTTCTTTCGTCATGTCTGCTTTGGCAAAGAACTTGTTGAGCATTTTGTGCGACGCTGGGTTGCTGCTTCGCATCGACTCATCTAAATTCGTTTTGAAGAAGCTTGGACAAACTACACTAACGTCAATATTGTCAGGTGCTAATTCCAACTTCATGGTTTCAGAAAACGACACGACTGCAGCTTTAACCGCGTTATAACTTCCCATATAAGGAATAGGCGTTAGCCCCGCTTGCGATGCAATATTAATGAAATAGCCACCGCCTTGCTCTCGCATTAACGGTAAGAGTGCACGACTGACTCTCACCATGCCTAACACATTAATATCAAACACCCACTGCCACTGCTCAATGCTCTCATCTAAAAGGCTGCCACCAGAAGCAACACCCGCATTGTTAAATACGATATCAACACCGCCCCAGCGATTTTCTAAGGTGTTCGCTAACGTTTGAACATCATTTTCAGAGGTTATATCGCAATGGATGTAAAACGCATTGGCACCTTGGGCGGATAGCGTATTTACTGTTTCATCGCCTCTTTCTTGGTTAATATCGGCAATGCAAATATCTAACCCCTCGTCTTTGCCTGCCCACTTTTCCGCCCACTTAAGGGCAATGGCCTGACCTAAGCCGGTAGAGCCACCGGTAATCAATACGCGCATGATGTGTTTCCTAACTGTTCTTGTTTCATTATTCTTGTATCGGCGTTTATGTTTAGTTGCGCTTTATTGTGTTAAGCGCTAATCAGTACTTCACTATTCTCTCTAATTGACCGCCTTATCAATCCAATCAAACTGATTCCGTCTTTTGCAGTGGCACTGATGGCTCTTCGTCACGCATTTTTCGTTTTGCCCACAGGGCCAATAGTGCGGGCCCGATGTACATTGCTACGCCATATACACCAGGTGCAATCGCGTAATCAGGCGCATCTAAAAAGGTAATACATATCAGCATTGCAAGCGCCGCGTTTTGCACGCCTATTTCAATGGCCAGCGTGAGCGAGTCTTTAAATGCTAGGTTTGAAAGCTTAGCAAGCCCGAGCCCTAACAATACCGATGATAAATTTAACGTTAAGCAAACCAAAAACGCGCTTTCAAAGGACGCGGCTAAATTGTTTCTTTCTGAAACCAACACGCCCACAATCATAAGCAACATGAAGTACATAGAAAACTGCCGGAAGAAGCTTTCAGTTTTAGTAGCAAACCTGCTGTTAAAGCGACGAATGGTCATGCCTAAAATGACCGGTACAATTGATATACCAACCAGCCCGATCACTGTTTGAATAATAGAAAAGTCTGGCGCGTTTTCTTTTACAAAGTAATCAAGAGCAAATTGAATGATGAAGGGCGTTGAGAAAACGCAAGCGATGGTAGAAATAGCGGTTAAGCTGACTGAAAGGGCCAGACTTGCTTTTGCAATGTGGCTGATTAAATTACTGGTCGTTCCGCCTGGGCATGCCGCTAAAACCATGACACCAACCGCAATATAATCGGGTAGACCAAAAACAAAGCACAGTCCTAGCGCCAACATAGGCAGCAATATAATTTGCCCTATAAAACCCGTTATTACTGCTTTAGGTGCTTTAAGTAGTCGGGCAAAGTCTGCAAGGGTTAGCGTTAGCCCCATACCAAACATAACAAATGCCAACGCTAGAGGTAACAACACCTCGGTAAGTACAGATGCCTGCATGCACACGCCCCTTACAAAAGAAGCCTCTATAAAAGAAATCTTTTATTAACATTTAAGCCAGTGTACTCTGTTTAATAATAAATAAAAATGATGCCTTATTATGGAAACCCATAAATGATATGCATGGAAAATTAGACCTAAATTTGTTTGTTGTGCTGCATGCGGTCTACGATCAGGGCGGCATTACGAAAGCCGCCAACGCACTTTGCCCAACAATTCAGTAATAAATTCGCTATCGAAATTCTGCCCCTTCCATTTGACGTCCTCCCACTCCCCGTACACATGTATTGGCACAAACACGCCGATGAATACTTAGTGAATGTATGGATGCGAGAGAAGCTTTTAGCAGTGGCGAATAAGTTGGGGTTATAGCCTAATGCCGATCAGTTAAGAATATTTTCCTGATCGGTTGACCGATCGTTTTAAGGCTTCAAAATCCGATATCAGTCTCTGGTATCGGATTTTTTTATGTCTTTGCTTACAAACCTTGATGATACATTTGCTCATGCAGAAGATTTGAATGCTATTAATAAACTGATGTCTTTAATTGACCCTGAGCTTCTTCAGCAAGCTTATGCTTTATCGGGGGTAGCGACCGTCAGACGTCGCCGCTTACCTTTGGATTCGGTCGTATTTACTATTGTTGGTATGAGTCTGTTTCGTAGTGATCCGGTCTGGGATATCGCGAATAAACTGGATATCTCGTTACCTGGTAAAAACAGGTTTGTTGCTCCCAGCGCAGTGGTGCAGGCCCGGCAGCGACTGGGCGAAGAAGCTGTCGGTCATGTCTTTAAGCTGATGGCACAGCGGGCATTTGGTGAGTATGCCTTTGAACAGTGGTGTGGTTTAAATGTACTGGCGGTTGATGGTGTGATGTTCCGTGCCCAGGATACCACTGAGAACCTTGCCGCATTCGGATGTGACCGGAATGTGATGGGCGATAACCCGTACCCGCAGGTACGCATGTGTAGTCTGATGGAAACGTCTAGCCACCTTCTTTTGGCCAGTGAATTTGACGGCCGTGATGTCGGAGAGATGTCTCTTGCAGAGCGGCTTATTCCTTCAGTCCCTGATAACTCTCTAACCCTCTTCGACAGAGGATATTACTCGCTGGGATTACTGCACCTGTGGATGACCAAAGGTGTTAATACGCACTGGATGCTGCCCGCCCGTAAAGATTTACAGTACATAGTGAAACATCAACTAAGAGAACATGATGCTGTAGTCACCCTCAAGACCTCGCCTCAGGCGCGGAAGAAGTTTGATGGTTTACCTGAAACCATCGAAGCGAGACTGACCAGCTACGAAGTAAACGGAAAGACCTACCGCGTGCTTAGTTCAATGGTCGATGCTATGCAGTTCCCCTACGAAGAGATTGCCGATGTGTACGTTCAACGCTGGGAAATAGAACTGGGCTTCAGGGAAATGAAACAGACGTTACATCAGGCAAAGCTGACGCTTCGCAGCAAGAAATCTGAGATGGTGCGTCAGGAACTGTGGGGACTATTACTCGCCTACAATCTGATTAGAATGATGATGCTTGATGCCGTAAAAGATATGCCGGAGCTATCTCCCTCACGGCTTAGCTTCGGTCTATGCATGAGGCATATCATCGTTTTCTTCCTGACCACCATCCCAGACACAGTGACCAAACTGCCCGTCCACTATGAATACCTGATGGAATCGTTGAGGATGATGAAGTTACCTGACAAACGACCTGACAGGTATTATCCACGAGTTGTGAGGAAAAGGCCGACTAAATACCCCACAAAGAAAAAAGCCAGTCAGCTTAACTGACTGGCATTAGGGTTATAGCCCGTATTTGTGTTGCTGTAACACAATGGTCAAGCAAGCGTCACGGTAGTGTCAATTTGCAAACCTATAGTGACGATCCAAGGCATCGCTTTGGGAAACCGCTATGAAAAAGACACACTATCGAACACTTTGGCTTTCTGATATCCATTTGGGAAATCGCGACTGCAAAGCTGAATACTTACTTTCCTTTCTTGATAGCATCACTGTAGACACCCTCTATTTGGTGGGTGATATTGTTGATATGTGGCAAATGACCAAGCAATTTCGCTGGCCACAGGCGCATAATCAAGTCATGCACAAATTCATGCAAATGAGCCAAGACGGCACGCGTGTGGTGTACTTACCCGGCAACCACGATGAACCAATTCAGTCTTATTCTGGTATGGCCTTCGGTGATATAGAAATAGAGCGAGAGTTGGTTCACACCACAGCACAAGGGAAGCGTTATTTAGTCTTACATGGCGATCAGTTCGATGGCGATGTAACTATGGGCAAATTCCATGCGTGGATTGGCGATAAAGGTTACGACCTTTTGCTTTTTCTAAATAGAGAGTTTAATCGCCTACGCGCGTGGCGCAAGCGAGAATACTGGTCACTTGCGGGCTATATTAAAAAACACATTAAGGGAGCGAATGAAGCCATCTCCCGTTATCGAGAAGCATGCTGCAGGCGCGCCGATGAAATGGGGCTCGACGGTGTTGTGTGTGGCCATATTCATCACCCTGAAAGCAGCTTTGAAAACGGCATTCACTACATTAATGATGGGGACTGGATAGAAAACTGCAGTGCACTGTCAGAAGACGTGAACGGTAGCTTATCTCTTATTCGTTACCTTGATTCATTAGAGTCAGCTACCGTAACGTCTATTACAACCAAAACCTCTCGCTCAGAAGCAGCATAGCTGGCATTACACAAATGGGGCTGTAACGGCCCCTGACTTTTACTACTCACCAAGCAACAGGTGAATTCCAAACCCATCCATAAAGGTTAGGGCCTGCTGACCTGTGCCCCACATCATAGGTTAACAGGTCATAGTTACAACTTTTTAACACTGTCAAATAACTGCCATGAAACTGTGTGAAAAGCGTCACATTGCCCTGCTATTGTTCGCCAAAACCGGAAGAGAAACAGGTTCTATGTTTACTGTAAACGACGTACTGAACAAGCATTACCCTCAAGTAGCAAATAACCCCATTCTATTTAAGTCGCTGTCATTCGTCTTAAGGCACCTTCTTCACGAACGTGAAATTACCGAATTTGGTGAAGCATATCCGCATTACGAAGATATCGATTTCGTAGAGCAAGTGCTGGAATATTTTAATATCAGCTACTCCACCCGCGATGTAGAAAAAGAACGCATTCCAAGTGAAGGTAGAGTGGTGATTATTGCTAACCATCCGATTGGCTCACTCGACGCACTTGCGCTTATAAAGCTGGTTAGTGAAGTACGTCACGACTTGAAAGTGGTCGCCAATGAAATGCTTATGGCCATTGAACCGCTTCACGATATGCTGTTACCTGTAAACAATATGCAGGGAGGCACACCAAAACAGCATTTATCGGCAATTCAAAAACACCTTAACAGCGACGGCGCCATACTGATTTTCCCAGCCGGTGAAGTTTCTCGATTACGCCCACAAGGTGTTCGCGACACCAGATGGCACACAGGTTTTTTACGCATTGCAAAGCAAGCAAAAGCACCGATATTGCCGGTTTATATAGACGCGAAAAATAGCCCGCTTTTTTACGGCGTGTCCATGGTATACAAGCCATTAGCCACCGCGCTGCTCGTTAAAGAGATGTTCAAACAGCGTAAGAAGCATTTACCTATGCGCATTGGCGAACTTATTCCATTTGAAGCGTACCAGCAAACCAATATACCGCTAAAAGAGCAGGTAAAGCTGTTTAAGCGCCATCTGTATCGTATTGGCAGTAACAAGAAAGGCGTATTTGAAACCCAGGCTTCTATTGCCATGCCAGAAGACAGAAAAGAACTGGCCCGCGCTATGCGAGACTGCGAACATTTAGGTGAAACTGGCGACGGAAAATCTATTTACCTATACCAACACAAAAGCTGTTCACCGATTATGCGAGAGATTGGCCGCCTGCGCGAAGTGGCGTTTCGAGCCGTGGGCGAAGGTACCAACAAGCGTAGAGACATCGATCAGTACGACTCCCACTATTATCACCTTGTACTTTGGGATGACAACGATTTAGAAATTGTGGGGGCCTACCGCTTTGGCGATGCTGAGCTTTTGACAGCGCCAGACCACCCTACCGGACTCTACTCTGCCACCTTATTTAATTACGGTAAGGACAACGATAAACTCTTCAAAGAAGGCTTAGAGCTAGGGCGAAGCTTTGTCCAGCCTCGCTATTGGGGAAAGCGTAGTTTAGATTATTTGTGGTTTGGTATCGGGGCATTTTTAAGCCGCTACCCAAAGTATCGCTATCTGTTTGGTGCGGTGTCACTCAGTAATGCCTACCCTGAACCCGCTAAAGATTTATTGGTACAATTCTATTCCACGTACTTCCCTGCCAAGTTTGGCGAAGCGACCTGCAAGCGACCTTATCAAATGGCGAACGACGCGTTACATCAATTTACAGGTAACGATTACAAGGCAGAATTTACGCAGCTAAAGCATTTACTGGCTAACATGGGCGTAAACGTACCAACGCTGTATAAGCAGTATTCTGAAGTGGCTAAAGACGGCGGGGTGGCATTTTTAGGCTTTAATGTCGACCCAGATTTTAACGACTGTATCGACGGACTGGTGGTGGTTGACATGCAAACACTTACTGAGAAAAAGCGCAAACGCTATCTAACCGATATTCAGCTTAAAGCCACAGCCTAAGCGAAGAGGGAGCTTCTGACAAACGCTCCCTTTCTCATTCTACGGCCTTCCGCTTTACTGAAAATTTCAGAAGTCGTTATCGCTCGCCAACATACTTAAGAATGTCGGTATAAATATCTTCAAGAGTGAGCAAATCAGACACATGAATGTGTTCGTTTATTTGGTGAATGGTGGTGTTTGGCACACCCACTTCAACCACTTGTGTGTGCTCACTAGCAAAAAAACGCCCGTCAGAAGTACCACCAGATGTACTGATAACAGGGTAACGCCCTGTAGCGCCCTTTATCGCTTTTTCTACGCATGCAATTAAGCAATGCTCCGCATTACTCTTAGGCTTGCTCAAGTAAGCTTCACAGGGTCTTGAAAAGCTAACTTTGGCTTCTGTATCAATGCTATTGATAATACTGCGCAGCAATACCGATAAACTGTTTTGATTAAACTGCCACGAATATCTGACATTAAACTCTATACGAACAGCACTAGGCACTATGTTATCTGTGAAGCTTCCCGTGTCCATATGTGTTATTTGAAGCGTAGTACCAGGGAAATCATCACTCCCCTTGTCAAATGGGTACTGTGTTAGCGCATTAATCACGTTACTCGCTTTGTGGATAGCATTTACCGCTGTCTTTGAATAAGCCACGTGACCTTGCTTTCCTGCAATATGGATAGTGCCGGAAAGTGAGCCCCTGCGGCCAATCTTAATTGTATCGCCGGTTGATGCAGATGCAGAAGGTTCACCGACTAGGCACATATCAAGCTGGACATTTTTAGATGCCAAATATTCAGCTATCCATTTAGAGCCCCACTCCGCCTCCCCTTCTTCATCACTGGTGATTAGCCACCAGAAAGAGACCTTTTCCTTATCTAACGAGGCAATGGTTCGCTCTGTTGCCGCTAGCATGGCTGCGATGCCTGTTTTCATATCGGCAGCACCACGTCCATATAATTTATTTTTGCTAATTACGGGACTAAAAGGCGGTGACTTCCACTTATCAAGAGGACCTGGGGGCACAACATCAGTATGGCCGCTAAATGCAAAGTGATTCGTGCCCTGCCCCCACCTGGCGATGAGGTTGCTCACTCCATTAATTGTGTATTTCTCACAAAAGAAACCGAGCTTTTCGAGCTTGTATATCAGGTAACTTTGGCAACCAGCGTCCTGTGGGGTAATCGACGCTCTTGCCATAAGCACTTCGGCAAAATAAATACTGCGAGCTGGCGCTATGGAAGGTAAAGGCTGAATTGACATGCATAAGAAACCTTTATGAAACGTGGGTCTATTACACAAATGTAAAGTGACACGGCAATAACAGATTTACGACAATGCCATGACAGCGGACAAGGTAACCTGAAGTTAAAAATAATAAAGGATGACAACAAGGAAGGCGACAATGGATGAGTTGGCGACTAGGACTGGCTCGTTAAGATTTGTCTAAATCAACGCGCGTTGTTATAACTAGAACATAACTTAAAGAAAGGCATTACTGTGTTAAAAATCATTGTTTTAATACCCCTTATTTTGTCACTACTCTGGTTTGGCTATTTACAAGCCAATAAATACACTCTGGAGCAAGGCAAGCAAGGGTTTCTGTACATATTTGTGTTATCTGGTGTTATTGCGGCATTTTATACACTGATGCTGTTCTTAACGAACTAACGCACTTCAAATAAATAGCCAATCACTGTGTTGTAAAAAAAAGCCAGCATCTATGAAAGAGGCTGGCTTTTTAGTATTTGCCGGTGTCACTGTTAGTCGCAGCGACAGCTTTTATGCAGCAGTGCTTATAGCGTCTGTGAGATAGTCACTTCTGCATTTGCGCGAAGCGCATCAATATATTGTTGATAAACGCGCTGGCCTTGTACCTGAGCAAGGCGCTGCTTCAGGCTTTCACCCAACTCATTCTCAAGCTCTGGTGCTGCGTTAACGTTTTCAAGCATAACAACAGCAACGTCACCGTTTACCGTTGTTGCAACATCAACTTTATCTTCGCCTTCAAGGGCAAGAGAGAAAAGCGTGTCAACGAGTGCACGTGCAAGTGTACCGCCCGCTCTCGGAACAGCAGCTGCTGTCTCCCAAGACACAGACTTTTCAGCTAGCTCGCTTTCAACGCTTTCTCCAGCACGCACTTTTTGTGCGATATCAAACGCCCAAGCTTCTGCAGCTTCTTTTGACTTTTCAGCCTTAACAGAGGCTTCGATGCCTTCGCGTACTTCTTCAAGAGATTGAGTACGCTGAGGCTGATGCTCAATAACACGCGCAACAACAACGGTTTCGTCGTCTAGTTCTATAATATCGCTATTAAGCCCTTCATCAATAAGTTCAGAAGAGAAAGCAACGTCTAGTAAACCAGGGAAGCTTAGATCAGCGGGTGCGGTGTTGCGACTAAATACCACTGACTCTTGCACAGGCAAATCAACCGCGTTCGCTGCATCTTCTAACGTATCAGGTACTTCAAACGCAATTTCAGCTAACGTATTTTGAAGCTCAAAGTACTTTTCCATAGCTGCGTCATAAAGAAGCGTATCGCGAATCTCACCCGCTACTTCATCGAAAGATTTAACTTGTGCTTCTTTTAAGTCTGTCAACTTGATGATGTGAAAACCAAACTCGGTTTCAACTACGTCGGATACATCGCCAACATTTTGTAAAGCAAAAGCTGCTTCATCAAACGCTGGATCCATCATTTCTGGCGTAATGAAGTCTAGGTCACCACCGTTTTCGGCAGAGAATGTGTCATCAGAGTTTGCTTCTGCAAGAGCCGCAAAGTTTGCACCGTTGTCGAGTTCTGCTTTTAATGATTCTGCTTTTGCTTTCGCTGCATCGGCATCATCGCCCGCTTCGATAAGAATATGAGAAACACGTCGCTCTTCTTCTTTGCCGTAGCTTCCCAGGTTATTTTCGTAGTACGTGCGAACCGCTTCTTCATCAACCGAAACGCGATCTTTCAAGTCATCGACACTTAACTTAACGTAAGCAAGTTTAACCTGCTCGTCAGTATCGAAAGAGGCGATGTTGTTATTATAAAAAGCTTCAACATCCGCATCTGTCACTTCAATTGAGCCGGCAAATTCATCAGAGCTCACTAGCACGTATTTCGCATCACGAGTTTGGCGCTGTAGCGCATTCGCTTGCTGTACTTCACCGTCCAACGCAAATGAAGAATTCGTTAGCGCTGCAGCCAACTGGTTTTGTGTCATTTGAACGCGCAGATAATCACGGAAATCGGCTACTTGAAAACCGTTTTGACGAAGAATGGCTTGGAAACGTTCGTTATCGAACTGACCACCAAACTGGAATTCAGGCATTTGTGTTATGGTTTCGCGAATTTGTTTATCACTTACGCGCAATCCCATGTCCGTCGCTTGTTGCTGAATTAGTTTTTCAGCAATAAGTCTGTCCAGTACATTTCTTCTGAAATCTGCGAGGTATTGCTCACTAGAGAAAAGCTGTGCGATGCTTTCGCCGTATTGTGACTCCATTTGTGCACGCTGATTCTGATATGCACGCTCTAGTTCTTGTGCCGAAATTTCTTCGCCATTAACAGTAGCTACTGCAGTAGTACCTGATGATGTGAGGTAGCTACCTACACCTGCGAATACGAAACTTAAAACGATAAGCGCGATAATCGCCATCGCCCATGGGCCTTGAGAACCTTCTCTGATTCTTTCTAGCATGATTGTTCTTCAACTCCGTTGCTTACTACAGTTACCTCAAACCATCACAAATCCGTGAGTGCGAGATAAAATAAGCGCTGATTATAACCCAATGCTGCCGAATATAAACGACCAAAACACACTATTTGTACTGTCTTTCGTTAAGTTCGAACGTTGCGAGGACATGTATAAAACTCATCAAGCCTCGTAGGGTTATTTCTACTCTTAAAATATTGGGGTCAGAGTCATTACTCTGACCCCAATATTGAATTCTTTGTTTTAGAAATAAAAAAGGCGATGGACTAGCCATCGCCTTTTTCTATAATTTTTGTGCTTAGTTACAAGCGTCTTTCAGTGCTTTACCAGCTTTGAAAGATGGAACTTTCGCTGCTGAAATCTGAATAGTCTCACCAGTTTGTGGGTTGCGGCCACTGCGAGCTGAACGTTCGCGAACTGAGAAAGTACCAAAGCCTACTAGTGCAACTTGGTCGCCGTCTTTAAGCGCCGCAGTTACTGAGTCAGTGAATGCGTCAAGAGCGCGGCCAGCAGCTGCTTTAGAAATGTCTGCACCAGCAGCGATTTGGTCGATAAGTTGAGACTTGTTCACAATTATGATCCCCTTCGATTGTTATTATACTGTTTGTCCAAAACGATTTTGCTTGAACGTTATAGCAAGCTTGATTGTTAACATCAAGCTTCAGTCACAAATAATTAACTTTATTAATGAATCGCTGCAATCCCTTTTGTGGCAAGGCTTCAAGCGAATACCACTTAAAGGTAACACAACTTTTGCGACTTGAAAGCCCTAATTTTAAAAAAATCAGGTTTTCTTTCGCTCAATGCACATTTTTTGTTCAATTATTGCAATTTTATAGCAAAAAAACGGCTACACGCCTTTAAAAACAAAGGATTGTAGCCAGTCGATTCAGTTATTTTTTAACCACCTTGACGCTTTCTACAGGTTCCTGCAGTGCAATATCAAGAACTTCATCAATCCACTTAACCGGATGGATTGATAAATCTTTCTTCACGTTGTCTGGAATTTCTTCCAAATCACGCTCGTTATCTTTTGGAATAACGACAGTTTTAATGCCGCCTCGATGCGCAGCTAATAGTTTTTCTTTAAGTCCACCAATTGCAAGCACCTCACCACGTAGGGTGATTTCACCGGTCATGGCTACATCGCACTTCACAGGGTTACCCGTAAGTGACGAAACAAGTGCAGTACACATAGCAATACCTGCGCTAGGGCCATCTTTCGGCGTAGCACCTTCAGGTACGTGCACGTGAATATCACGTTTCTCGTAGAAGTCATCGTTTATGCGAAGCTTTTCTGCACGACTTCTTACCACCGTCATAGCAGCCTTAATAGACTCTTGCATGACATCACCTAACGAACCCGTTGATGTCATTTTGCCTTTGCCCGGAACCGACGTTGTTTCAATGGTCAGTAAGTCACCACCTACCTGCGTCCAAGCAAGTCCTGTAACTTGGCCAATTTGATTGTCTTTATCGGCTTTACCGTAGTCAAAGCGTTGAACGCCAAGGTAATCTTTAAGGTTATCCTGCGTTACGACTACTTTGTCTTTGCTCTTCTTAAGCAAGATATCTTTTACCGCTTTACGGCATACTTTCGACACTTCGCGCTCTAAGCTACGAACCCCGGCTTCACGGGTATAGTATCGAATCATACCGATAACGGCAGAATCGGTAATTTCCAACTCCTTCGCTTTAAGCCCATTGCGTTCCATTTGCTTACCAATTAAATGGTTCTTTGCAATGTTGAGTTTTTCATCTTCTGTGTAGCCAGATAGACGAATCACTTCCATACGGTCAAGTAATGGGCCTGGAATATTCATGCTGTTAGAGGTGGCTACGAACATAACGTCTGACAGGTCGTAGTCGACTTCCAGATAATGATCACTAAAGCTATTGTTTTGCTCTGGATCTAGTACTTCAAGCAGCGCTGACGCAGGGTCGCCTCGCATATCTGATGACATCTTATCGATTTCATCAAGTAAGAAGAGCGGGTTTTTAACCCCTACTTTCGCCATTTTTTGAACTAGCTTACCTGGCAATGAACCAATGTAAGTACGACGGTGACCACGGATTTCAGCTTCGTCACGTACGCCACCTAGTGCCATACGCACATATTTGCGACCTGTCGCTTTAGCTATCGACTGGCCTAATGAAGTTTTACCTACACCTGGAGGACCAACAAGACACAGAATTGGGCCTTTTAGCTTCTTAACACGCTGCTGAACGGCTAAATACTCAAGAATGCGCTCTTTCACTTTCTCAAGGCCGTAGTGGTCTTCGTTGAGCACACCTTCTGCGCGGGAAAGATCTTTCTTAACCGGCGAGCGCTTGTTCCACGGCACGTTAGTCAGCCATTCAATGTAACTTCGAAGCACGGTAGCTTCTGCAGACATTGGTGACATCATCTTAAGCTTTTGAAGTTCAGCTTTCGCTTTATCTTCCGCTTCTTTAGGCATTTTAGCGTCGGCTATCTTTTTAGATAACGCTTCAAATTCATCAGGTGCGTCATCCAGTTCACCCAACTCCTTCTGAATAGCCTTCATCTGCTCATTCAAGTAGTACTCGCGCTGGCTCTTTTCCATTTGCTTTTTAACGCGGGTACGAATTTTCTTTTCGACCTGCAGCAAATCTATTTCGCCTTCCATCAGCGCCATCAGATATTCAAGACGCTCATTGACGCCCTGCATCTCTAACACTTTTTGCTTTTCAGTAAGCTTAAGAGGCATATGTGCAGCCATGGTGTCGGCTAAACGAGGCGCATCTTCAATGCCATTTAGTGATGTCAGTACTTCTGGTGGAATTTTTTTGTTTAGCTTTACATAGCCTTCAAACTGAGAAACCGCAGAGCGAATAAGCACTTCTTGTTCACTCTCATCAATCTCTTCATCAGTTAGTTTGTCTACATTAGCAACAAAGAACGGCTCTGATTGCTTATAGCTTTCAATTTCACCGCGTACACTACCTTCTACCAGCACTTTAACCGTACCGTCGGGTAGCTTTAGAAGTTGTAGGATAGTAGCAATAGTACCGACGGTATAGATGTCGTCCGCTTCAGGCTCATCTACGCCAGCGTCTTTTTGTGCTACTAGAAAAATTTGTTTGTCATTATCCATTGCCGCTTCTAGACAACGAATTGATTTCTCACGCCCAACAAATAGGGGTATGACCATATGCGGGTAAACAACCACGTCCCGCAAGGCAAGCACAGGAATTTCAATGCGATTTTCACGCTCAACTGTCATACTTGTTCTCAATTAGTTTGAAATGTCATTTTTATATGGGGATGCAAGAGCAAAGTTCAATCGAAACTTATTAAAGTGCGTTAATTCCTTAACCTTACCTTCCCTGCTCTAGGGCCTGTATATGGTCTCCCCCATTATTGCAAGAGTAAACATGCTGTTTTGACTAAAATGGTTTGCGTCCGTATATCCGGCTTCTCGTTGAAGTA
>NZ_JAKRFA010000120.1:0-1175 GCF_022348305.1 Alteromonas sp. MmMcT2-2 | reverse complement strand
GAATGCGAAACATGGTCTCAAGCGCATACGGACGTCTGCCATTGCCTGCTTTAGGATAAAAGGGTTCAATCACTTCCAGCAGTTGAGACCACGGCAGCAGGTTATCCATTCTGGATAAGAAAATCTCTTTTCTCGTCTGGCGACGTTTGCTGGAAAACTCACTATCGGCAAAAGTTAACTGTTGGCTCATGGGCGGTAATGGCTGTGATTTACTATGCAGCTATGATCTCACATTCAGGACTTATTCGCATCTTCCCTAGCTGAACATCTCAGTACGCCTCTTCAGGTAGAACAACATCTAACATTAGCCCTAGAAGAAGCTTACAAAGTCGGTATAAAACCTATCAATGTTGACCTTTTGGAGGAAACACTGTCTAGCCGCATATATGAAATTGAACCGACACTTATCAGGCATGGTTACAATGAGCGCGTCATTGCTGAACAATTCCGCTATCGCCCATCCGAAATAAGAAAATTATTCTCTGGAGGGCTAGAACCAAATAGAGCGAAAGAAATGACAGCTGAAATGCGTGAAGCAGGACTGCCAATTTAGAGTCGATTAAAGTGGGCCCAAGCCGATGAAATCAGTCCCAGTGTTAATCAATGTGGTTCCATTCTTAATTAAAGTGAGCCAGCCTCATAGGGTAGAATCAATGATTGTGGGTCAGAACATGCTGATAAAATCGGGTCAGGCAAAATAAGATGTCAGGCCGCTACAAGTAGGCGCAATAACAGAAATGACTGATACAGATTACATGCAGGCGTTACCACAACTCAAAGCAAGAAACATTATTAGCGATGAACGCGGAATTCGAAAAACGCCGCTCTTGGCATCCACACCAATATGGGCTTTCATACCGAAGTGCCATTCATTGCCTTTTTTAGTCTGATGCATGTCCGGGTCACGTTCATTCTTTTTATTTTTAGTGGAGCTGGGTGCTTCAATAATCGTCGCATCCACCAGTGTACCCTGCGTCATCATCACACCGCAGTCGGACAGCCATTGATTGACCGTTTTGAATAATTTGCGAGTCAGCTTGTGCTTTTCCAGCAAGTGCCGGAAGTTCATAATGGTAGTGCGGTCTGGAATGGCTTTATCCAATGACAGTTGCGCAAACTGACGCATCGAAGCAATTTCATATAACGCATCTTCCATCGCTTCATCACCAAGGCTA
>NZ_JAKRFA010000119.1:0-1191 GCF_022348305.1 Alteromonas sp. MmMcT2-2 | reverse complement strand
CCGGCATGTCTTTTACGGCATCCAGCATCATCATTCTAATCAGGTTGTAGGCTACCAACAGCCCCCAGAGTTCCTGTCGAACCATCTCAGGTTTCTTACTGCGCAGTGTCAGTTTTGCCTGATGTAGTGTCTGTTTCATTTCTCTGAAGCCCAGTTCGATTTCCCAGCGTTGAACATACACATTGACAACTTCTTCGTAGGGAAACTGCATTGCATCGACCATTGAACTGAGCACGCGGTAAGACTTTCCATCTACTTTGTAGCGGGTCAGTCTCGCTTCAATGGTTTCGGGTAAACCATCAAATTTCTTCCTGGCTTGAGGAGAGGTTTTAAGCGTGATAACAGCATCATCCTCGCTGAGTTGATGTCTCACAGTATACTGTAAATCTTTACGGGCGGGGAGCATCCAGTGCGTATTAACACCTTTAGTCATCCACAAGTACAGTAGCCCCAGCGAATAATACCCTCTGTCAAAAAGGGTCAGAGAGTTATCGGGAACCGAAGGAACAAGCCGCTGTGCAAGAGACATCTCTCCCACATCCCGGCTGTCAAATTCACTGGCCAACAGAAGGTGGCTGGACGTTTCCATCAGACTACACATGCGTACCTGTGGGTACGGATTATCACCCTTAGCATTCCGGTCACAACCAAATGCATCAAGGTTCTCAGCAGTATCCTGAGCACGGAACATTACGCCGTCAACCGCCAGTACATTTAAACCACACCACTGTTCAAAGGCATATTCAGTGAATGCCCGCTGTGCCATCAATTTGAAGACGTGACCGACAGCATCATCACCCAACCTTTGGCGGGCTTGTACCACTGCACTCGGAGCAACAAAGCGGTTTTTACCCGGAAGCGAAACATTGAGTTTATTCGCGATGTCCCAGACAGGATCGTTACGAAAAAGACTCATGCCGACAATGGTTAACACTACCGAATCTAAAGGCAAACGGCGACGTCTGACAGTCGCCACACCTGATAGCTCATAGGCTTGCTGAAGAAGTTCAGGGTCAACAAACGACATCAGTTTATCGATGGCATTTAAATCTTCTGCATGGCTGAATGTTTCATCGAGGTTTGTAAGTAAAGACATTAAAAAATCCGATACCAGAGACTGATATCGGATTTTGAAGCCTTAAAAAGATCGGTCAACCGATCATGAAAATTTTCTTAACTGATCGGCATTAC
>NZ_JAKRFA010000118.1:0-1225 GCF_022348305.1 Alteromonas sp. MmMcT2-2 | reverse complement strand
GGTAAGAGATGTATTGTCCGACCGGGATCTATGGCCGGGGCAAAGGTACAGGATGGAATTCTCAGGAACCTGTGAGATCCAGTATTGACCTGAGTATTATTAAGCGTTTGGCTCTAGCTATCAACAAAGCCGGGCTGTCTGGTAATGGCTTCCAATCAGACAGAGCGAACAGGAAGCACGCTCAGGAGCTTAAAAGCGAATCCATAAGTGATTAGGTAGTAGATGCTGGAAGTCTTAGTGCGCCATATTACTGTTGACTTGGGGGAACTCTGCTCAGGAGGACCCTAACGAGGAAAGGGCGCACCATAACTTTTTAACTGTTGATGGGAAACATAGAGGTGCACAGAAACCGATGATTGTGTCAACGAAACAACAACAGATAGCCAAATTGGCTAAAGAGAAACCGAAACTCGTGTTCACATCACTCAATCATCTACTGAATATTGAGTGGCTATATGAAGCGTATAGGCTCACGCGTAAAGATGGCGCAGTCGGCATAGATGGTGAAACAGCACGTGACTATGAACAGCACTTGGATGCAAATCTGCAATCATTGCTTGAAAGAGTCAAGTCTGGACGCTATCGAGCACCTGCTATTCGTCGCGTGTATATTCCCAAGGGCGATGGTAAGTTGCGTCCTCTCGGGATCCCCACATTTGAAGACAAGCTTGTTCAACGTGCCGTTGTAATGCTACTGGAGCCAGTATACGAACAGACGTTCTATGATTGTTCATTTGGTTTTCGACCGGGCTACTCTGCACACCAAGCGTTACAAAGTCTTCGTAATCACATCATGGATGACGGGGGTAAGTGGGTACTAGACGTGGATATACAGCAGTATTTCGATACTATTGAACATACTCAGTTGAGAAACTTTTTAGACCAACGAGTGACGGATGGCGTTATTCGTAAAATGATAGACAAATGGCTAAAAGCCGGTGTGATGGATGGGAGTAAACTAAAGAAGTCTGTAATCGGGACGCCACAAGGCGGTGTTATTTCTCCTTTACTAGCAAATATATATTTGCACTATGTATTGGATGAATGGTTTGCCAATTCGGTTAAACCTCGCATGCTTGGGCGTTCAAGTTTGACTCGGTTTGCGGACGATTTTGTTATGGTGTTTGAACATTACGAGGATTGTTATCGTGTTCAACAAGTCTTAACCAAACGCTTTACGCGTTATGGGCTGACACTGCACCCTGACAAAACTCGCCGCGTAGAT
>NZ_JAKRFA010000117.1:0-1244 GCF_022348305.1 Alteromonas sp. MmMcT2-2 | reverse complement strand
AAAAAAAACCAACACAGAAAACACCATGAATGCACGCTCTATATTGAACAATCTTGTCTCTTTTGTCAGCCATAAAATGCATAAAACCCGCAAACAGGCCGTTGTCGCCTGTGTGCGAAGCTTGATTGAGAGCGGTTCGGCCACTGTGACCAGTATGGGGCGCGGTATCCGTTCCAATGCCTATGAGAAACACCGTATTAAGCGGGCTGACCGGCTGTTATCTAATGGTCACCTCCAGCGTGAAGTACCGTTTATCTATGCAATGATTTGCCGGTTATTTTGTACCTGTAAACATCCTGTCATTGCCGTTGACTGGTCAGATTTGGATAAGTGCAAAAAGCACTTTTTACTTCGCGCCGCAATTGTCGTTAAAGGGCGGCCTATTACCCTTTATCAGGAAGTGCATGATAGAAAAGCCAGTGCAAAAGCGACTACACATAGAGACTTTTTAGAGATATTGCACACGCTCTTACCGGATACCTGCCAGCCCATTATTGTCACTGATGCGGGCTACAAATCGCCGTGGTTTCGTGAAGTGCAGGCATTGAGATGGCATATTGTCGGACGTGTGCGAAAGCCACATTTATATTCGCTGGATGGCGGTAATGAATGGCAATCTATCGCTGAGCTTTATCTAAAGGCTACAACACGGCCCAAGCGATTTGATAACGCGCTTATCGTCAAGTCACGACCTTTTGCCTGTACCTTGGTGTTGGTTAAAGAGAAAGCGAAAGGTCGACGAGCGTTTAATGCCAATGGCTCGCGCCAACGGGATACCAATTCATTGAAATATGCTGATGGCGCAAGAGATCCGTGGCTACTGGCGACGTCATTGCCCTACCATCGTCACTTATCTAAACAAGTCATCGATATTTATCGCCAGCGCATGCAAATAGAAGAAGGCTTTCGGGATATGAAAAGCACGCGCTTTGGTCTGGGGTATGAAAATAATCGCAGCACAACCAAGACACGCATTACTGTTCTGGTCTTGCTTACCACACTGGCTTCGTTAGTGGCTGTACTGTTGGGCATGCTATTAGTTGTCAGTAACAAGCATCGACGCTTTCAGGCAAATACCGAAACAAAATCCGTACTATCCTTTCACTTTCTTGGCTTGAGAGCTTTTAACACCTCAATGCGATTTACCCTGCATCAGTGGAAAAAGACGATCCGCTGGCTTGATGAACTCACCGCTGAAGCTTGCATGAGCAAGATTACATGCTAAATTCGTGGGGATCCCTCAG
>NZ_JAKRFA010000116.1:0-1261 GCF_022348305.1 Alteromonas sp. MmMcT2-2 | reverse complement strand
TGACGTGCTCCAATAGATTCACACACCCAGTTAAGAGATAATTATCTCAACTGGAGTGTATATGAAAACCCGAAAAAGCTACTCGAAAGAATTCAAACTGGATGCGGTGAGTCTGGTTACAGAACAAAATTACAAGATTACTGAGGCTGCTCGCAGTCTTGGTATCAGTGCCAATATGTTAGGCCGCTGGCTTAAAGAGCAAGAATCAGAAGGGGCTCACGCATTTCGTGGCAATGGTAAGTTGACGCCCGAGCAGGAAGAAATTCGCCAACTGCGAGCAGAGAATAAGCGCCTGAAAATGGAGAAAGAGATCTTAAAAAAGGCAACGGTCTTCTTTGCCAAAGAAACCAAGTAAAATACGGTTTCATCACCCAACATAAGAAGACCTGGCCGATTAGCCTGATGTGCGAGATTCTTGGTGTCAGTCGCTGTAATTACTATAGTGCCGTGCGACGCAAGGAACACATTGAACCGGATCCGCAACATGATGAGTTAATTGAGTGGGTACAGAAAGTAGCAGATGCCAGTGACTTTACCTATGGCGTAAGACGTATGAAACGCGCGTTGAATTCGCTTGGTTATCCGGTTGGAAAACAGCGAACGAGAGCCTTGATGAAAGAAGCTGGAGTGAGCGTCAGACGACGTAGAAAATACAAAGTCACGACTAACAGCGACCATCAGCAACCTGTCTTCGATAACGTGCTGTCACGCGACTTTGATGCTCAAAAGCCAGACCAGGCGTATGTCTCTGACATTACCTACATCTGGACGCAAGAAGGCTGGCTGTATCTGGCCGTAGTGATTGACTTATTCTCACGAAAAATCGTGGGCTGGAGTATGGCATCGCGGATGAATGCCCAGCTTGTGTGTGATGCCTTAACGATGGCTTTGTGGCAACGTAAACCTAAAGTGGGCCTGATACATCATTCGGATCGCGGCTCTCAATACGCAAGCCGACAATTTAGACAGTTACTGACGCAATACAAGGTAACAGGTAGCATGAGCAGGAAAGGTGATTGTTGGGACAATGCCGTCGTAGAAAGCTTCTTCGGCACATTGAAACAAGAGCGAGTGCAGTGGCGTCACTACCAGAGTCGCCGTGCTGCCCAGCAGGATATTCTGCAATACATCACTATGTTTTATAACAGTCAGCGAATGCACTCATATCTGGATTACAAGAGTCCAAATCAATATGAGGCTGACATGGCTAACTTACAAAAAGCGGCTTAACTGGGTTGTGTGATTTTGGTTGACCACGTCA
>NZ_JAKRFA010000115.1:0-1270 GCF_022348305.1 Alteromonas sp. MmMcT2-2 | reverse complement strand
CAAGTTCATTAGCCCAAGTTCATCGAACCAACTGTTTGGCATCGCGTAGCTTGCTAAAGGACTGCGTGCACTGCACCAGCTCGTCATGTTGATGTGAGCAAACTGACCTTTATAACCGTGCTGTCTTAGCCAGCGATGGAGGCGGCTCGCCTTCTTCCATAACTTAAGTTGGATGCTGCGCAAGCGGCGTCTTAGCCAGCTCGCGAGTTGCTTAAATACCCTGCTCGCATTGGCTATCTTGAAGTAGTGACTAAACCCTCTTAACAGTGGGTTTAATCCGTTGATGACTGATTGTAGCGGTATCCCGCCGTTGCGTTTCGTCATCTGCTTTAGCTTTGCCTTAAACGCGATAAGCTTCTTAGGCTGTATACGGGTATATTTCGTCCCGATTTCAACGCCTAGGAACTTCACACCATCATCACTGTGTGTAATGTGTGTTTTCTCCGTGTTTACGCTTAGCTTTAGCTTCTCTTCTAAGATATGTGTGGCTTGCGCTTTGGCATTCTCTGCCGCTGCACGACTGCTACACAGGATAAGGATGTCATCAGCATAGCGCACTATGCGGTGCCCTCGCTCTTTCATTTCCTTATCGAACGCATCCAGATAGATGTTCGCTATGAGCGGGCTTATTACCCCGCCTTGCGGACTGCCTGTTTCTGTTTGCTGCCAATGTCCATCTACCATCACCCCACTTTGTAAGAACTGACTGATTAAGTTCAGCACACTGCCATCGCATACCCGTCTTTTGATGCTCTTAATGATAAGCGTATGGTCCAGCTTATCGAAGCACTTCGACAGGTCCATGTCCACTACATGCTGACGCCTATATCGACGGATAAACATGGTGGCTTTGTTGATGGCATCGTGACAGCTCCGCTTCGGTCTATAACCAAAGCTGGATGGATGGAACTGCTCTTCGAAGATGGGTGTAAGGAGGTCATTCAAGCATTGTTGAACCACTCTATCCCTAACTGTTGGGATACCCAATAGACGCTCACCGCCCCCGTCTTTCGGGATAATGACCCGCCTTACCGGTTGCGGTTGATAGCGTTTGGTTTTGAGTTCAAGAAAAAGCTGCGATAGTTCATTATCCAGATTTGAGGCAAACGCGCTCAGGCTCTGCCCATCTATTCCGGCCGCACCTTTCGCTTTGAATACCTTTTTAAACCCCTTGAACAGCCTCGCTTTATTAAGCAGGTGACCGTACAAACTATAATAAACCCGCATACTTCCTCTCGAAGATAGTGTGCTGTGTGGGGGCCGATACTTT
>NZ_JAKRFA010000114.1:0-1364 GCF_022348305.1 Alteromonas sp. MmMcT2-2 | reverse complement strand
GATTTTTGGCGATTGATCTGATCACCAAACGTCATGAATGTTCCTATCTTTTTTATCTCGCTGATATCGTTATATTATTTGTGGGGATACCTCAGACTCTGACCCCATTTGTTCTGTGTTAAGCTGACAAATCCCATGTAATGCTGACGGGTCGTCGACACTGAGATAAAGTGTGTCCATCGGCTCAATAAAAGTCGCTAAACCAGAGTAATACTTTTGTTCTGAAACAAAAGTAAGTTTAACGTTTGCGTTGCCTCTACCGAAATGGAACTGTTCTTTTGTTGAAGCAGCCGTCCAACTGCCTGTTTCTACTTGTTTAATATTGGAAAGTGGAATAACAGTCATTCCCCACCACGAATTATTCACCATAAGCTTATCTTTTATAAGGTAAACAGAGTAATGCTTGCTGACTCTGTAGTTAGCAATAAACATCACTATGAGGTAAAAAACCAAGGTTGCCACGACAATGGCAACCGTTTCACTCCAAAGTGCAATGGCGAGATAACTTGCATACGTCGCAACTACAAGCGCTACACAAACCAGTGACACATGCCACCACTGTGCGGACCATAAATGCAGATTGGCTATGGCGGGAACATGGTTTCTACTAAAACGAGGAATGGCGTAGTACCAACTGGCGGGCTCATGAGCAAACATAAGTGCCAACTCTAACTTCTTTGCTTCTTTCGACCCTTTTTCATAAATGTTATCGCCTTCATATTGTTCCAGCATATGAATTCGCGAATCGCCAGAGAGCTTTCGAGCCCCCCACAACGCTTTAACTATCGTTACCAGAAGGAGAATTTCTATCACCATCAATACGGCAATAATCGGATATTTAAGATAGGTAATGAATTCAAAGTAATAGGCTAACTGCTCTGGATAGTTATAGCGTGCGACCAAACTACTTAAGGAAAGAACTAACAATAATTTCCACAGCGCCTGTTTGCCAATTTGAATGATCCAGAAATAGTAAAGTGCAGGCAAAAAGACAAAATATGCCAACGTAACAAGCAAGGTATCTCGCCACTGTGCGTTAGCCCAAATACCTTCAAAGGAGAGGATTATGTCAGGAAGTGTTTCAGGTAAAAATAACGTTCCTACATAAAAGCAGGCAGCAGCAACTATTAGAAAAGCTATTCGGTATTTAACGGGTTTGCGCATAATTCATCCCTGATGCGTTAAACTAGCTGGCTGAATGCCGAACCAGCGTTACACCTACCATACTGAAAATGCGCCGAAACCAAAAGCGTAAATCGTAAAACTAATGGGGTCAGAGTCTGAGGGATCCCCACGAATTTAATTTCATATGCCTCCGGCCCAGGCTGCGTCAACTATGGAGCTGTACCATTTGAGTGCAGCTT
>NZ_JAKRFA010000113.1:0-1409 GCF_022348305.1 Alteromonas sp. MmMcT2-2 | reverse complement strand
TTTATGTTCTTCTGGATAATGTCTCACTCATGCCTAACTTCCGCACCCTGTCTAATACTATGAAAAACTGAGGCGACAACTATCCTGACACAGGGGGGTTACAACCATGGAAATGGCGAAACCTGTAAGCATCCAGCAGAAGAAAAAGCGCTTAATGAGGCAGAGCTGTGCCTATTCCATCAAACTATAAGGCAGGGTGATGCTCAAAAGCGTTTTTGGTGGAGATTGAAACGACTGGATTTAAAGGGAGACGGTGATTGGAGAGGCTTTAACTTCCCAATAACTAAAGAGCTAGAAAATGTGGTGTGTAAAACATCATTGAGATTACGAAATGCGAGCCTTTATGGAGTCAAAATAAAACAGGGCGTGTTTGAAGGCAATGTAGATATGACTGGTTGTGAAATTAGCAGCTTGGAACTACAAACCTGCAAATTCAAAGGCTCAGTTGATCTTAGCGGACTAGAGTTTAGCTTTTTTAAAGCTGCGTCTATTGAAGTAGAAGAAAGTTTTATCGCAAAAGAAGTAAAGTTTGATGGTGAATTCTTTATTTCGGGAGCTTTAAAACAGTTAGCTAACTTCAACCGTTGTCACTTCTCTAGTAAGGCAACATTTATACAAACCAAAACCGTTTCACTATCCGCAAGCTCCGCAGTTAGTTTTACTGTAGCCGGCCCATCTGTAGTAGTAACTCAGAAACCTGGACCTGAAGTTAATACTTGGACAAAGATTAAATACCAGTATAGAAACTATAAGTCATTTCTCAAAAGCCGCATTCGCCACTATATTCGAACTTTCGTGGGATTTGTGAAAAAGTTTCTACGAAAGATAAGAACAAGTCTTCTAAGAGCGTTTAACCGTTATCGCGTTAGATTTCCGCACAGACGAGAACACGTAGTTCTGTATGTTCTTTTCAATAGCAGAGCCATGCTTGAAGAAATAAACTTTGCGGATCCTAAAAGGGTTACATTCAATGGAGTAAGACTTTCTGAAGCGAGTTTTCGAAATACTGACCTTCGCGGCGTTAATTTTATAGGGAATGATTGGCGGCAGAAAAAGATTAGGCGCAATGGATTGTTTGATGAACTAAGTTTTCACCAACAAAATGATTATTACAGCAGGCGCGAGATGCTGCCAGGGATCGAGAATACCTATCGAAATATAAGGTACTCACTTGAAGAGAATAAGGACTTTGGATTAGCGAATGATTTTTTCGTAGGGGAGATGGAAGCTAAGCGAAGGCAGTTAAAATGGTGGCGGCGTTGGTTACTGAGTGTGCCTGCTGCATATAAAATTTTTAGCAACTATGGGACCGAGCCTGTAACAGATTCTGTGTAACTGCCATTAGTTAATGTGCTTTTCGAGTCGTTCCTCGAACTCGATAATAAAACGACTCATCGCCTGACGCCAGT
>NZ_JAKRFA010000112.1:0-1990 GCF_022348305.1 Alteromonas sp. MmMcT2-2 | reverse complement strand
TCGGGCAATTAGTACAGGTTAGCTTAACGCCTTACAACGCTTCCACACCCTGCCTATCAACGTCATCGTCTATAACAACCCTTCCAGACCTTAAAGGTCAGGGATGACTCATCTTTGGGCCGGCTTCCCGCTTAGATGCTTTCAGCGGTTATCCGTTCCGAACATAGCTACCGGGCAATGCCATTGGCATGACAACCCGAACACCAGCGGTTCGTCCACTCCGGTCCTCTCGTACTAGGAGCAGCTCCCATCAATCATCCAACGCCCACACCAGATAGGGACCGAACTGTCTCACGACGTTCTAAACCCAGCTCGCGTACCACTTTAAATGGCGAACAGCCATACCCTTGGGACCGACTTCAGCCCCAGGATGTGATGAGCCGACATCGAGGTGCCAAACACCGCCGTCGATATGAACTCTTGGGCGGTATCAGCCTGTTATCCCCGGAGTACCTTTTATCCGTTGAGCGATGGCCCTTCCATACAGAACCACCGGATCACTATGACCTACTTTCGTACCTGCTCGACGTGTCTGTCTCGCAGTTAAGCTAGCTTATGCCATTGCACTAACCTCACGATGTCCGACCGTGATTAGCTAACCTTCGTGCTCCTCCGTTACTATTTGGGAGGAGACCGCCCCAGTCAAACTACCCACCAGACACTGTCCACATTCCCGATAAGGGAACAATGTTAGAACATCAAACATACAAGGGTGGTATTTCAAGGACGGCTCCACACAATCTAGCGACTGTGCTTCAAAGCCTCCCACCTATCCTACACATGTAGGTTCAATGTTCAGTGCCAAGCTGTAGTAAAGGTTCACGGGGTCTTTCCGTCTAGGTGCGGGTACACAGCATCTTCACTGCGATTTCAATTTCACTGAGTCTCGGGTGGAGACAGCGTGGCCATGGTTACACCATTCGTGCAGGTCGGAACTTACCCGACAAGGAATTTCGCTACCTTAGGACCGTTATAGTTACGGCCGCCGTTTACCGGGGCTTCGATCAAGAGCTTCGTCCGAAAACTAACCCCATCAATTAACCTTCCGGCACCGGGCAGGTGTCACACCCTATACGTCCTCTTACGAGTTTGCAGAGTGCTGTGTTTTTAATAAACAGTCCCAGCCACCTGGTCACTGCGGCCTCCATTTGCTTACCACGCGAAGTGTTCACAAACAGAGGCGTACCTTCTCCCGAAGTTACGGTACAATTTTGCCGAGTTCCTTCACCCGAGTTCTCTCAAGCGCCTTAGTATTCTCTACCTGACCACCTGTGTCGGTTTGGGGTACGCACTTTCACTTGGACAACCAACGCCAAGCTTGCCTAGCCTTCTCCGTCCCTCCATCACTGATTATATAAGTACGGGAATATTAACCCGTTTCCCATCGACTACGCATTTCTGCCTCGCCTTAGGGGCCGACTTACCCTGCCCTGATTAGCATGGGACAGGAAACCTTGGTCTTCCGGCGTGGGAGTTTTTCACTCCCATTATCGTTACTCATGTCAGCATTCGCACTTGTGATATGTCCAGCAAGCTTTACAACTCACCTTCATCCACTTACACAACGCTCCCCTACCCAGCATGTAAACATGCTGCCGCAGCTTCGGTATATTGCTTAGCCCCGTTACATCTTCCGCGCAGGCCGACTCGACTAGTGAGCTATTACGCTTTCTTTAAAGGGTGGCTGCTTCTAAGCCAACCTCCTAGCTGTCTATGCCTTCCCACATCGTTTCCCACTTAGCAATATTTTGGGACCTTAGCTGGCGGTCTGGGTTGTTTCCCTCTCCACGACGGACGTTAGCACCCGCCGTGTGTCTCCCGGATAGTTCTCATTGGTATTCGGAGTTTGCAAAGGGTTGGTAAGTCGGGATGACCCCCTAGCCTTAACAGTGCTCTACCCCCAATGGAATTCGTCCGAGGCTCTACCTAAATAGATTTCGGGGAGAACCAGCTATCTCCCGGTTTGATTGGCCTTTCACCCCCAGCCACA
>NZ_JAKRFA010000111.1:0-1436 GCF_022348305.1 Alteromonas sp. MmMcT2-2 | reverse complement strand
TGAAGTGACCCCCATTAGTTGGACATTCCAATTATTGGGGGTCTTTTTATGTCAAAACACAATAGAGCGTTTAAAATAAAGCTCGCTCAGCTAGTCGAAGAGAAAAATTCTGAAGCTTTAGGTAGAAAGTACAGAGTAAGCGCTCGGCTTATTCGCTATTGGTTTCAGGTTTATCAAATAAACGGCTCAAATAGCTTTATTCATAAGCAGCTACCTTATTGTAGCGAGTTCAAAATCCATGTGCTAAAGACGATGGAAATGAACAATTGGTCATTGGGTTATACCAGCGCCTATTTCGACTTATCATCCCCTGGTATTTTATTTCAATGGCAAAAGCTTTATGCTCGCAAGGACATATCCCGTCTCAACCCCAAAAACAAAGGTAAGCCCCGCGTGACTAATAACTCTTCAACTCCTAAACCATCATCAGAGATGACTGAAAAAGAGCTTAGAGAAGAACTCGATTATTTACGTGCAGAGAACGCTGTCTTAAAAAAGTTAGAAGCCTTGGCTCAAGCCAGAAAGAAAAAAGCAAAGACAAAACGATAGTTGTCGAAGAGCTCAAGGCAATATATAGCTTACAACATTTATTAAGAGTTACAGGGCTTCCCAAGAGTGTGTATTACTACCATCGTAATGCGCTGAATCAGCCTTGTTCCAATACTGACTTACGCGTAAAAATCCGTGATATCTATCACAAACATAAAGGGCGATATGGCTATCGTAGAGTGACTTACGCTTTACGAGCGATGGGCTTAGTGGTTAACCATAAGCGTGTACAACGCCTAATGTGCGAACTTGGTTTGAAGTCAAAAGTCAGGCCTAAACGTTATAAGTCTTACAAAGGTGAAATCGGCAGAATCGCCGAAAACAAATTGAATCGTGAATTTACTGTAGAACAGCCTAATCAAAAATGGGTGACTGATGTAACTGAGTTTAAAGTGAATAATCAGAAGGTGTATCTGTCACCGATAATAGATTTATTTAATCGAGAGGTCATTAGCTATGAAGTGCGGACATCTGTAACGTTACCCTTAGTTACAGATATGCTTAAAGCCGCGACTAGTAAGCTATTACCACATGAAAAGCCACTCATACACTCTGACCAAGGATGGCAATATCAAAATAAACAATACCAAAATCACTTGAAACAGAATGGGCTACTTCAAAGCATGTCTAGAAAAGGAAATTGCTTAGATAACGCTGTTGCAGAGAACTTCTTCGGCATATTAAAAACTGAGATGTACCACAATAAAACGTTCAAAGATGCAAATGAACTTATTGAAAACATCAAAGAATATATCGATTATTACAACAACGAACGTATTAAGCTAAAACTAAAAGGCCTGAGTCCGATACAATATCGAAATCAGACCTTGGTTGCCGCTTAGAAATGAGTCCAACTTAATGGGGTCACTTCATTTCGGCGGTTTTTT
>NZ_JAKRFA010000012.1:0-107901 GCF_022348305.1 Alteromonas sp. MmMcT2-2 | reverse complement strand
TTGAACACTTAAGGTAAAAATCGACTAGCCAACGATGCGTTGATCTGAGGTGTTCAAATAAAACCGGAATGGGTGTTCAAGTAAATCGGAATACGCAGCTGCACCGCCTACTTCAGACGTATTGTGCTGCATTGCAACTTCCATAAATGCTGTGGTTTCGTCGCCAATTTTATAGTCGAACTGACCAATAAAGCCCACGCGCTCAGAAGCCGGTATGGTTAAACCAAATGGGCCATAATCGAACAGACAGCTGCCTGACGCCGTTGCGCTGTCTTCCGGACAGTCAGGGTCGATAGTTTTAACGCCGTCTACGTAGAAGTAGCCTGGGTAACCTCGTGACGAACGGAAGTCCATACCGCCATAAGGAGATTGGTTGGCTGTACCGTAACGACCCATTTCGTCAGCGCCGAGCGTGCTGTTGTTGAAATAGTCGATGATAACTGTAGCACTGCTTTTTTCGCTTTGAGAGCCCCATAGAATACTGGCGGTGGTCTCATCATAGCTTGGGCCTGTTGTACCACCATAACCTGCATTAATCTCTAGACCTTCGTAGTCTTTCTTCAGTACTACGTTTACTACACCTGCAACAGCGTCTGAGCCGTAAATCGCAGAGGCGCCGTCTTTTAAGATATCGATACGTTCGATGGCGGATACAGGAATAGAGTTAATATCAACGAATGAGTTAGTGATACTTTCAGCAAAGGCACTAATTGCCACGCGACGTCCGTTTATTAGAACAAGCGTTGCATCTGGCCCCATACCTCTGAGGGATACCGCTGCCGCGCCATTGGCTGTAGAGTCTTGGCTGTTATTGCGCGTCGAGAAGGTACCCGCACCGGTGGCCGGCATACGCTCGAGTAGTTGTTGAAGGTTTTCATAGCCCATGCCTTCAATCATTGTTGCATCTATTGATTGAATAGGTGAAGGGCCTTCCATATCTGTACGTTTGATACGAGAACCGGTGACTGCAATTCGTTCAAGGTTGGCTGCTTCTTCGTCAGCTTGCTGTGCATACGCAGGAGATAGAGAGGTTAATCCTGAAAGTGCTAATCCCACTGCAATTGCACTTACTTTACGACCTTGTTTCATTGTTATTTCCTTATTTCCATTTTACTTGTTGTGTGTTTTTGCAACACGATGATGTTGCAGATTTATCAATAGCACTCCTAATACTTAAGTTGCAATAGGGTAAAACACGAAAGATGTGACACTTGGTTACAAAGTGTGTAAACCGAGTATTACTAATGTGAATTTGAAATAAGGGAATAGGGTATTATTGCGAAGCGTAAAAGCCTTGGGACAATGCTTCTACAACAAGACTAAATAAAAAAGTGGAATAAAACCCGTGCGTTCTGATAAGAAACAGAAACGCACAAATGGTAGTATTTTAGGTATTAAAAATAGTGCCTACTTTTTCGTGTAGATAACTTTTGATGGTAAACGCAGCTGATCTGACCAGTGACCGGGTGTTTAAAAATTGAGCGTAGGTAAAGGTCTATTTGCACTAATGTAAAGAGAATTTATCCTCGACATCTAATAAAGAGAAGTGAAAAGCCTGTCTTTTCGCGGTAAATACATATCGTCCGGATCTAGTGAAAATGCAACAGCGTTGGCTTTGCCCTGAATTTCTTCAATTGGAATGAAGCCATAATAACGAGAATCAACGCTATTGTTCCTATTATCCCCCATTGCCAGCACGTGATCTCTAGGTACAGTGACCAAGTTAAAGTTTTTCGCAGGGCTAGGTAATGGGTTAAGCGCTATGGTTCGTGTTTGGCCTAAAATCTCCTCGGAATAAAGATTGTGATCTTTGGCGCTTACCGTTGCTTTTTCACCATTGATAAAAAGTACGTTGTTTTCTAATTTGACCTTGTCACCTTCAATGGCAACCACACGTTTAATGAGTCTGGTTTCAGCTGCATTACTGTCAATGATTACAATGTCACCGCGATTGATGTTACCAGTTTTCGCGACAACAACGTCTGTGAACGGTAATTCTAGCGTGTAGGCTGATTTATCAACCACTACGCGGTCGCCTACTTGAATGGTGGGCTCCATAGAGCCTGTAGGAACATAATACCAATCAGCAACACTGCTTCGAAACGAGAAAAGCAAAACCATAAATAAAATGAAAGGCAGGTTGTTCTTAACGCTCTGTTTTAGATTTAACACGGCTTCGGTTCTCACTTTTCGTAGATTGCTCGTTAGTTCAAAGTTTTATTACGACATGGCTTGTGTAATAGATGTAGATTGTAAATTACCTAATTTGTTCAAAATTGAGGTGTGGAAAATGTAACGAACTATGTCGGTAGCTAATTAAGTTTGCTCTAGCTGCCGGGTATTGAGTGTTGATAAAAAGCAATAAAGCTCATAAAAATCATGTATTTATTTTTCTCTCTGTAAAAAGTGAACGCTGCTTCTTTAGGCATGCTAAAAATGACCGAAAAAGGAATGTCATGGCACTGGTGGTGCACTTGTGGTACTTGTTACGTTTTTGATTGGCAAAGAATAAAACAATGCTTAAAACATTCAAACGAACAAGAATGTACACTGCAATCGCTGTAATAGCGCTAAGTTCAGTATCGATAGGGTGTACGCATAACACCAATTACCCTCAAAATGCACAAACAGCTACCAACATAACTAGCGAAGCGAACTCTAATGCGGATACAACTACCGCTTCCTCGAATACGTCATTATTCAACGTAGACTACGAGCGCTTTACCCTGGATAACGGGCTTACTGTTGTGCTGCACGTTGACAGCTCTGACCCTGTTGCAGCTGTCGCCTTAACTGCCCACGTAGGCTCAGCCAGAGAAAAGGAAGGGCGAACGGGTTTTGCACACTTATTCGAACACTTACTTTTTCTCGAATCAGAGAATTTAGGAAAAGGCGGTCTTGATAAACTCAGCGCCAAAATTGGTGGCTCTGGTGCAAATGGATCGACGAGTCGTGATAGTACCAATTACTACCAAACGGTCCCTATTGATGCCTTAGAAAAAATGATCTGGGCTGAGGCCGATAAGTTGGGTTTCTTCATTAATACCGTGACAGATCCTGTGCTCGCTAAAGAAAAGCAAGTGGTGAAAAACGAAAAGCGCCAGAGTGTGGATAATCGCCCTTATGGTCACAATCAATATGTGATTGATAAAAACCTTTATCCTGAAGGGCACCCGTATAGTTGGCAAGTGATTGGGTCGTTAGAAGATCTGCAAAACGCAACGCTTGCTGACGTGAAAGAGTTTTTCAAAAAATGGTATGTACCTAATAATGTGGTGCTTACCATCGCGGGTGATATTAACGTAAATCAAACTAAAGCGTGGGTTAAAAAATATTTCGATGAAATTCCTGCGGGAGAGCAAATCAATAAATTACCGCCCCAACCTGCGAAGCTCAATGAGACTATAAAACGATTCCATATAGATAATTTTGCACAAGCGCCACTTTTAACTATGGTGTGGCCAACCGTACCTGAATATCACGATGACTATTATCCACTTCAAGTACTTTCTCAGTACTTAAGCCAAGGCAAAAATGCTCCGCTGAACAAGGTGCTTGTTGACGAGAAGAAGCTCACCAGTGATGTTTATCTTTATGGCTATGATGCTGAGATTGCTGGACAGCTACAACTGCAGGTTATGGCCTTTAATGGCGTGAACTTAAACACTGTTGCAGATGGAGTTAACGAAGCGTTCGCCCGCTTTGAGAAAGACGGGATTTCTTCAAAGGATTTGGCGCGTATAAAAGCAGGTCAAGAAACAGAATTTTATCAAGGACTTTCAAGCGTCTTAGGTAAAGGTTTTCAATTGGCGCAATACGAAATTTTTGCGGGCGGGGCTGAATTTATCAGCCAAGATGTTCAGAAAATTCTGGGCGTTTCACAACAAGATGTAATGCGTGTTTATAGCACCTATATTAAGGATAAACCGTTTGTGGCCACCAGCTTTGTACCTAAGGGACAGCAAGAGTTGGTGTTAAGCGGCTCTACAGAAGCTAATGTAGTGGAGGAGCAAATTGTCGCGGGGGCGGAAGAGAGCTTTGATGCGTCAGTTGCGGCTGAATACGAACGTACTCCGTCATCGTTTGATCGCACGAAAGAGCCTGCTTATGGTGAATCAATAGAAATTACACCACCTAAGGTTTGGCAAAATACACTGTCGTCTGGCATCAAAATAACGGGTATTGCTAATGACGAAGTGCCATTGGTCGCGTTTGAGTTAAAGCTGGATGGTGGCATGCTTCTAGACTCAGAAGGTAAAACAGGAACCGCCAATTTACTTGCCGCAACTTTGCTTAAAGGTACGGCGGAAAAAACACCCGAGCAGCTGGAACAGGAAATTGAGCTTTTAGGCGCTTCTCTGGAGGCCAGTGCTTCTGAAACTGACATTACTATTAGCGGAACGGTCTTGTCTAAGCACTACAGTGACTTAATGCAGCTTGTCACTGAAGTGATACTTTCTCCTCGCTTTGATGAACAAGAGTTTGAATTAGCTAAAGACGATACAATCAACCAGATTGAACAAATAAAAGCGAACCCTAATGCCATTGCATCGGTTGAGTTTAAAACACTGCTTTACGGAAAGGCGCATCCGTTTGCTCAAACGGTTCTTGGTGATAAGCAAACTGTAGATGACACAACGCTCGAAGATGTTAAGAAGTATTACGAGAAATACTTCACACCGTCATTGGCAAAGTTCCATGTTGTGGGAGACATCAAACAACAGGACGTTGTAAAAAGCCTAGCGCCACTTAATGCGCGATGGTTACCAAAAGATGTTACTTTTGCGAAGGTACCAGAGCCCAAGCTGCCAGAAAGCGCCCAACTCTTTTTCTATGACGTGCCTGGGGCTAAACAGTCAGTGCTTTATTTCGGCCATTCCGCCCCGAATGTTACTCATGATGATGCTTATAAAGTCAGTGTGATGAATTATCGTTTAGGCGGGGGCGGTTTCGCCTCACAGCTTATGCAGGAACTACGTGAAAACAAAGGCTACACCTATGGCATTCGTTCATCGTTTTCTAGCGATAAATATACCGGTGAATTCACCATACGAAGCGCCGTAAGGTCGAACGTTACCTTAGAAGCAACGCAAGCTATCATGGATATATTAGCAGAGTTTGGTGCAAACTATTCAGATGAAGATTTAGGCGTTACGAAAGGATTCACACTTAAATCTGGTGCAAGGGCGTTTGAGACGCTAGGCGCTAAACTGAGTATGGTTAGCGAAATCAGCGATTTTGGCTTGCCCAATGATTACGTTTTACAGCAAGAAGCTGAGGTGAAAGCGTTAACCGTGGGTGAGATAAAGCGCCTATACGGTGAATATGTACATCCTGATAAGATGATTTATTTGATAGTAGGGGACAAAGATACCCAGTTTGAGCGTTTAGAAGCGCTTGGGCTAGGGCAACCAACCTTGTTAAACCCTTAGTTCATGTTTGACGTTTTGCGAGCATTATAACGACCGGCAATAAAACCAAAGCCCTTGTGAACAGCGTTCACGCGGGCTTTTTTATTAAAATGGGTGCTATATCTGAAATAGGCAAATTTATTGTGACCAAAAACGTGCTTAATCAACGTAACCTAATAGGGAGGTCTGGTGATGCCTGTTAAGTAGCTGTGTCGTAGACCAAATACTATGTAATTGAGGTAAACGTCCTAGTTAAGCAAAGAGTTGCAGGAGGCATGAGTGACAGAAAAAGTGAAGGAGTCTGGGCATAGAGAGCAAGACGTTGCCCTTAGTCATACTGAAGAAAAAGATGTACGAGATAATCAGAGCTTAAATTCTGTTTCTTTGTATGCCATTGTCCACAGGGAAGGGTTAGAAGAACTTCAACGTCCTATGATGTCATTGTGGTGGTCTGGTGTGGCAGCAGGCATTGGTATCTCGATTTCAATTCTTGCTGAAGGAATTCTGCATCACCTCTTTGCAAACTCTCCCAATCAGTTTGTTATCGAAAACCTGGGCTATACGGTTGGTTTCGTGCTGGTGATTGTTGGTCGCCTACAGCTATTTACCGAAAATACGCTGTCAGTTATCCTGCCTTTGCTAAGCAAGCCATCGGTTAACATGGGAGTGTGCATCGCGCGCTTGTGGGGCATTGTCTTCGCCGCCAATATGTTCGGCACCTTTTTGGCTGCGTTTTTCAGCTTTTCGCTGCAATCTGTTCCACCAGAGCTGGTTGAAGGGATGACCGCTATTTCTGAACATTATGCCAAGCTATCACCGTCAGACGCCTTCTCATACGGCATTATATCTGGGTTTATCATTGCCGCTATTGTATGGATGAAGCCTTCGGTTAAGCATTCTCAAATATTGATGATAGTTATTTTTACTTATTTAATTGCTATAGGAAATTTTACGCACGTGATAGCCGGTTCAACAGAACTTTTCTTGTTAGCACTGCAAAATAAAATAAGCGTTCTTGAAACACTCTCACTAATTGGTGCAACATTACTAGGAAATATTGTGGGCGGAACGGGGCTGTTCGCGCTGCTGGCTTATGGCCAAGTGGTAAGAGAAATCGAGAAATAGAGAAGTCAAAAAGTGACCCTTGGTGTGCAAACAGTGGTTAATTGAAATTAGCTGCGTTATAACATTCCGTTTAAACCACTAAGGGATTACGGTGCTTCGCTTTCTAACAGCAATAATTCTTGTCGGAAGTGCATTTTCATGTGCTTTTGCTGAATCAATCATTAAACCTATCATTTCTGAAGCGTCTGTTTCGTTACCTAGAAGCAAAATGGTGACAATAGAAGATACGGAAACTGCACGTAAATATACGTTATTTGTACAGTTGCCAAAAAGCTATAACACATCTCCTTCCAAGGATTACCCCGTAATATACACAACAGATGCGCCTTACAGTTTTCCTATTATCGTAGGCTCTATGCGAATGCCAGTAAACGTAGGCCAAATGGAAGAAGCGGTCATAGTGGGGTTGTCTTATTCCCTAGAATCAAAAGGCGTGGAGAGTAGAGTAAGGGACTACACTCCTGCCATAGCCAATAGTTGGAAACTGGAAACCGGTCTTGCTGCTGAGTACCTGTCATTTATTAGACGAGATGTATTAACATTTATTGAATCTACATATCGAGTAGACGCCAATCGACGGACTTTTATTGGGCATTCATTAGGCGGGCTATTTGGCGGCTACGTGCTCATGCAATCTCCTGAAACCTTTTCTAACTATGTGCTTGTTAGCCCTTCAGTGTGGTTTAATGACGATTACTTACTAACCTTAGAAATGGCTGAAACTCAATCGCCCAAGCGTGTTTACATTGGTGTGGGAAGCTTAGAAACGCCTGAGTTTGGCGAGGGTCAAGATATGGTTGCGGGGAGCAAAGCATTGGCAAGTAAAATCATCGCTAAGGCAGATCAAAACATAACACTACAATTGCATGTTATCGGCGGTGCGTCACATGCGACCGTATTTCCCACCGTTGCTATCCAAGGGATCGATTGGATATTGGGAACGCCGCGTTAGTCGCGTTTTCTTTAACTGACGGATTATTTTATGCTCAATTTTTAGGCAGGCTAAACAATGTTAATTGCAATGAAGTGCAAAGCTCTGCGATACAAAAATGCCCTTCGCGTAGAAAACGAGAAGGGCATTTTGAATAATAAACGAGTTTTACAACGGATTACTTGTGGCGCTCACGCAACACATCAAGTGCATCGTTCAACGACATATCGCTCGCCTGAAGCAGTACCGTTAAGTGGTACAACAAGTCAGCGGCTTCATTCTTTAGCTCTTCTTTGTCGTGCACAGTAGCCGCCAATGCGGTTTCTACACCTTCTTCGCCCACCTTCTGCGCTATGCGCTTAATGCCTTTGTTGTAGAGGCTAGCGGTATAGCTACTTTTAGGATCCGCGTCTTTACGGGAAGCCAATACACGCTCTAAATCTGCAAGAAACGTAAAGGCTGGTGTGTTGCCGTCGAACCAACAGCTTTCAACACCAGTGTGGCATGTCGGGCCGTTAGGGTTGGCAAGTACCAACAGTGAATCTTGGTCGCAGTCACAAGCAACGCTCACTAAATCTAGCGTGTTACCTGACGTTTCACCCTTGGTCCAAAGACGCTGTTTTGAACGGCTGAAGAATGTCACTTTGCCCGTTTCAAGGGTTTTCGCCAATGCGTCTTGGTCCATGTAGCCCTGCATTAATACCTTGCCAGACAGTGCGTCTTGCACAATGGCGGGTAGTAGGTTGTCCATTTTGTCCCAAGCTAATTTATTGCTGTTTTCGTTAGTAATGATCACGGGTTTACTCCTTCTGCTTGCGCCGTTAATCCGTGACGCTTACGCATGGCAACGCCATTGCTGGTCAACTCTGCTTTCAACTCATCAATATTGATGATGCCCTTGTGAAATACTGATGCTGCAAGCGCGCCATCTACGTCAGCCTGTTGAAACACATCCGTAAAGTGGGCAATTTCACCTGCGCCACCCGACGCAATTAGCGGCACTTCACAGATATCGCGCACGGCTTTTAGCTGCTTCACATCGTAGCCTTTGCGCACGCCGTCTTGGTTCATGCAGTTCAGAACAATTTCACCCGCACCGCGCGACTGAACTTCTTTAATCCAATCGATGGTTTGCCACTGGCTTTTTTGCGTTCGCGCTTCATCACCAGTGAATTTGTACACTTCGTATTGGTCGGTTGCTTCGTTATAAAAGCTGTCGATACCAATCACGACGCACTGTTGACCGTATACGTCGTGTAGCTGGTTAATTAGATCTGGGTTATTAAGGGCAGGGGAGTTAATCGAAATCTTATCTGCACCCATTTCCAAAATGCGCCCGGCGTCTTCAATGCTCTTAATGCCGCCCGCTACGCAAAACGGGATATCAATAACCTGTGCTATACGGCTTACCCAGCTTTTGTCTACCACGCGGGCATCAGAACTTGCGGTGATATCGTAAAATACCAACTCGTCGGCCCCCGCTTTTGCGTATTGCTCGGCAAGAGGCACAATATCACCAATAATTTCATGATTTCTAAACTGAACGCCTTTAACGACTTTGCCGTCGCGTACATCCAAACAGGGAATTATGCGCTTTGCCAGCATGCAATAGCCTCCTTCACCGTGAATTTACCTTCAAGTAGTGCGCGGCCTAAAATTACGCCACCAACGTTTGTGGGTTTTAGCGCTTCGATATCAGCGATGCTGCCAATACCGCCAGACGCTTGCCAGCTAACGTGTGGGAAACGGGCTGCCATTTCTTGATACAGCTCAGTGTTCGCACCTTGTAGCGTGCCGTCGCGGCTAATGTCGGTACACAGCACATGCTTTGCGCCTACTGTAGCGAAGTCTTCAAGCAAGCCTTCAAGGGCTACGCCAGAATTCTCTTGCCAGCCGTGGGTAGCAATAAGCTTTTCACCGCTGTCGCTAATATTGATATCAAGGGCCAATACAATGTGCTCTGGGCCGTATTTTTCTACCCAAGACTTCACAAGCTCGGGTTGTTTTACCGCCAAAGAACCAATCACTACGCGGCTTACGCCCGTTTCTAGTAATTGCGCCACTTCTTCTTCACTACGGATACCGCCGCCTGCTTGAAACTGCATGCGCTTGGTGTCCACCATAGACTTAATTAGTGAAAGCTGACGTTTACTGGTGTCTTTAGCGCCTGTTAGGTCAACAATGTGCAGCCAGATTGCACCTTGGTCGGCATAGTCGTGAACCACGTCTACTGGGTCCAGTTCGTATTGGGTTTTCTGCTCGTAGTCGCCTTGATAAAGGCGTACTACGCGTCCGTCAATAAGATCAATTGCTGGAATAATCATTATAGGTTCACAAAGTTAGTCAGTAATTGTGCTCCGGCCTCGCCAGAACGTTCTGGGTGAAATTGCACCCCGTAAAAGTTGTCTTTATTTATCGCTGCTGAAAAAGTATTACCATAAGTGCAGCTTGCAAGCGTGTGCTCGTATTCAGGAACGGCAAAACTGTGCACAAAGTAAAAGTAGGTATCTTGTGGGATGCCCTTAAATAAACTTTCTTCTTTATGAGAGACTGTGTTCCAACCCATATGAGGTAAGCGCACGCCTTTTGATTCCATGCGAGCCACATGACCTGGCATTAGGTTCAAACAGTCGATGTTGCCTGTACCTTGAAAACCACCTTCAGCGCTGGTTTCAACCATAAGTTGCATGCCTAAACATACGCCTAGCACAGGTTGGGTAAGCGACTGCAGGGTTTCCACTAGCGCTTTTTGCTTAATGCTTGCCATCGCTGCTGCCGCTGTTCCTACGCCGGGTAAGAACACTTTATCAGCGTTTTTTATCACGTTTACATCGTCAGATACGTCCACTTCAACGCCTAAGCGCTCAAGGGCAAAGCGTACTGATGAAATGTTCGCGCAGCCGGTATTTACTATAACTATTTTTTGTCGCTGCCTGGGGTTTACCACTGACATTACAGGGCTCCTTTACTACTTGGTAGTGCATCACCTTGGCGCGTAATGGCTTGACGTAGCGCACGGCCAAATACTTTAAACAGGCTTTCTACCTGGTGGTGTGCATTACCTTCGCTGGTGGAAAGGTGCAGCGATAGTCCCATGCTTTGTGCAAGCGAGTAGAAGAAGTGCGGCACCATTTCGGTGGCCATTTCACCTACCTGGTCGCGGCTAAATTCAGCGTCAAACTTAAGGTGTGGGCGGTTTGAAATGTCCATAATACATTCCGCACGACACTCATCCATTGGCAACGCGAAACCAAAGCGACCTATACCGCGTTTGTCGCCCAGAGCCTTTTTAAGCGCTTCGCCAAGGGCAAGGGCGGTGTCTTCTACACTGTGGTGATCGTCAATGTGCAAATCGCCATCGGTAGTCAGGTTTAGCTCGAAGCCACCGTGGGTCGCAATTTGGTCTAGCATGTGGTCAAAAAAGCCCATGCCGGTTTGAATTGTCGACTTAGCCTGCGAATCAAGATCTACACGCACGCGAATGTCGGTTTCAGAGGTGGTACGTACCACCTCTGCAATACGTGACGACGCAAGTAAGCTTTTCTGAATATCGTTCCAGTTTAAGCTTTCACGGTTGTACTGAAAGCTGCGAATACCCATGTTTTCAGCAAGCTGTACATCGGTAATTCTGTCACCAATAACAAACGAACGAGTGAAGTCCACTTTGCCTTGCTGCAGGTATTCTTGTACTAAGCCAAGCTTGGGTTTGCGGCATGTGCAGTTATCAGCATCGAAGTGCGGGCAAATAAGCACGTCGTCAAACACTACACCCTGGCTTTCGAAAATGGCCATCATGGCATTGTGTGGCTTGTCGAAGTCTTCTTGCGGGAAACTGTCTGTACCCAAGCCGTCTTGGTTACTTACCATCACGAGTTTAAACCCAGCTGCCTTTAGTTTAAGTAGCACAGGAATAACGTTTGGCTCGAAAACAAGCTTCTCTAAACTATCTAATTGCTTATCTACTGGCGGCTCTTCTACGAGTGTACCGTCACGGTCAATAAATAAAATGGCTTGCTGACTCATGCCGCGTCCTCATTATTTTTAAATTCGTTAATTAGCTGCATTAAACGCTGGTTTTGCTCTTCAGTGCCTATGCTTACGCGTAAACAGTTTTGTAAGTTAAGCTGTTTTGATTGATCGCGAATAAGCATGCCTTGGCTTACCAAGTACTGCATTAGGGCTTGCGCTTTTGCGTAGCGGAATAAGATAAAGTTTGCTCGTCTATCACCCACTAACTCAAAGCCTTCGATAGATTCCAGCGCTTCGGCTAGGGCCTCTTTTTCCCGGTTAATGGTAGCCACCTGAAGCTCAAGTAACGTTAGCGATTCAGCCGACAATGCTTGTGCAGCAATCTGCGCTACTGGCTCTGGAATGGGATAGGGCGCTATCACTTTAAGTAGTGCTTGGATGACGGGTGCCTGAGCAAGTGTAAAACCACAGCGAAGACCGGCAAGAGCAAACGCTTTAGACAGCGTACGAAGTACCACCAAGTTTGGATAGTTGTTAATCTCATTTGCCCACGTATTACCCGCATCAAACTCAATATACGCTTCATCTACAACAACCAGTGCTTTATCGGCAAAGTGATTGAGCACGGTTTTAATGTCTTCACGAGCAACTGGCGTACCGGTTGGATTATTTGGCGCACAGATGAAAATCACGTTAACGTCATCTTCAGCGCATACAGCATTCACGTTAAGGCTAAAGTCGTCGTTAAGCGGCACTTTCTTAATGCCCACATCACAGGTTTCAGCACTGATTGCATACATACCGTAGGTAGGCGGGCATATCAGAATGCTGTCTTTACCCGGCGTGCAGAAGGTGCGAATAAGCAACTCAATGCCTTCATCTGCGCCGCGGGTAACTATAAGCTGCGATTTGTTGAGTCCAGTGTAATCGGCGTAACCACTCACTACCGCTTCGGGCTGACATGACGGATAGCGGTTAAAGTTGCTGCTATCTACACTGTATTCGTTGGCATAAGGTGACTCGTTGGCATTAAGCCAGTCTTGACCACCTGAAAACAAGCGACGAGCCGATTCATACGGCTTTAGCGGCACTAAATTTTCGTTAATTAGGTTATCGATAAGTGCCGACATTAGGCGTCTCCTTGCTTAAGTGCCTGCATGCGAAGTGCAACGGCCTGTTCGTGTGCATCTAAGCCCTCGGCAGCGGCCAGTGCCATAATCGCAGGGCCTAAATTACGCATGCCGTCTGCGCTTAGCTCTTGAATAGTGTAGCGACGCATAAAGTCTAATAATCCAAGGCTAGAGTAATTCTTAGCATAGCCATAGGTTGGCAGTACGTGGTTAGTGCCCGACGCGTAATCACCTGCAGATTCTGGTGACCACGGGCCTAGGAATATAGAGCCTGCGTATTTAATTTTTGGCAAATAATCACGGGCATTCTCTATTTGTACAATTAAATGCTCAGCAGCGTAGGCGTTACTTGCTTCAATGGCTTGCTCAATGGAATCAGCCAAAATATAACGCGCATTTTCCATAGCAGGGCGTGCAATCTCAGCGCGAGATAGGGTTGCTAATTGACGTTCAACCGCGGCTTTTGCTTCTTCAATAAGTGTAGCGCTGTTAGACACCAAAATAGCCTGCGAGTCTGGACCGTGCTCGGCTTGGGAAAGCAGGTCGGCCGCTACAAACTCAGGGTTTGCGAACTCATCAGCAAGTACCAACACTTCTGATGGGCCGGCCGGCATATCAATAGCTGCACCATCAGCACGTTGGCTTACTTGCTGTTTAGCTTCAGTCACAAAGCTGTTACCCGGGCCAAAAATCTTATCTACTTGAGGAACGCTGTCTGTTCCCAAGGCCATAGCGGCGATTGCTTGGGCACCACCACACAAGAAGATCTTGTCGATGCCGCATTTTCTGGCCGCATACGCAATTTCAGGCGCGATAAGCTGTTCTTTGTTTGGTGGAGTACAAAGTAGCTTATTTTCGCAGCCCGCCACCAATGCAGGTACGCCTAGCATCAATACGGTAGAAGGAAGCGGCGCGCTGCCGCCTGGAATATAAAGACCCACTGCATCAAGGGCAGTGAAGCGCAGCTCGCATTTAACACCAGGCGTTGTGGTTAGCGCGATATCACTAGGCATTTGCGCTTCGTGAAACATTTTTATGTTGTTGAACGCAGTATCGATAGCACTTGCTACCTCTGGCGTTACCTTCGCAGCAAGAGCATCAATGTTTTTTTGTGAAAGTACAAGGCTAGTTAAGTCTGGGCAGTCAAATTTACGTGTGTAATCAAGTACTGCCTCATCGCCTTCTTTTTCAACGCGGGCGATAATGTCGCCCACGGTCTGCTTTAACTGTTGGCTATTGGCCATAGCCGGGCGGGCTAGCGCCTGTTTTTTCTCATTTACCGAAAGAGATGACCAAGTAATCATAATTGCCTGCCTTTTAGCCCATCATTTTTTCGATTGGCATTACAAGAATAGAGCTACAACCAAGGGCTTTAAGTTTCTCCATGGTTTCCCAGAACAAGGTCTCTGTAGAAACAACGTGGATAGCAACTTGTTCTTCATTTCCAGCAAGTGGTAGAACCGTAGGATTTTCAGCACCTGGAAGTAGGCTTTTCACCTGCTCTAAATACGCTTTTGGTGCGTGTAGCATGATGTACTTGCTTTCTTTTGCTAGTAATACGCCATCAACACGTGGCATTAGTCGGTTAACCAGTGTTTCTTTCTCGTCGCTAAGCTCGCCATCAGCGCGCTTAATAAGTACCGCTTTACTGCGGAAAATAACGTCTTTTTCAACAAGACCGTTAGCTTCAAGGGTTGCACCGGTAGATACAAGGTCACAGATAGCGTCAGCTACACCTGCTCGTGGGGCCACTTCCACAGAACCTTGTAGCATTACAGCCTTTGCATTTATGCCCTGTTCTTTGAAGTAGCGCTCAAGTAGGTAGGGGTAAGTTGTTGCTACTTTTTTGCCTTCTAGCGACTGGATTCCTTGATAATCCATCTCATTAGGTACCGCAATAGACAGGCGGCAGCCGCCGTAGTCTAGACGACGCAGTACTTCATATTCGAATGGCTTGCCCGCCGCTTTACGCTCTAGCATTTTCTCTTCGAGCTCATTTTCGCCAATAAAGCCTAGGTCTACTACACCATCCATAACAAGACCTGGAATATCGTCGTCACGCACGCGAAGCAAATCAATAGGCTGGTTCGTAGAATGCGCAATCAGCAGGCGATCACGAATATTGAGTTTAATGCCTATAGCTTTCAGTAGGGCAATGCTGTCATCGCTCAATCGACCTGATTTCTGTACGGCAATTCGAAGTCTTTTGCTGTTACTCATTGAAACATTCCTTACACGTTGTGTTTTAACTTTTGATTGCGCCTAAAACGAAAAACCCCCGGAAGTTTCCTTCCGAGGGTCGAGAATTTGTTTTATCTGCGCCACTGGAAGGATACATAGACCTTCCAGCACGAACCTGAAAGGTTATGCTTTGTGGTGATGGTGATGTTTCGTCGCGCAGTTGATCATTTTGAAAATTTTAATTCCTAATTTCGAACGGCTAAAACATTAGCGTTTTGAATTAGGATTTGCAAGGTTAAAGTGAACTCTTTTGGCACATTAACTCTAATTTAATGTGTATATAATAAAACAATTCGTTATGAATTAGTTTTAAACCGTAATTTTTGGCAACTCGTTGCCGATAAGTTATAGAGACAAATGCAAACTTCTGGAGGGCGTATGAGCAACGATCTACTGTTTCCCATTTTGCCTCGCAACACAAAAGTGCCGATTGAGACGGACGACCGCGTGAAGAAAGTGCAAAAGACCAAAAAGACCGAGCATTTTAGTGAAGAAGAGCGCGATCAGTTTCAAGACGTGAAGCGAACTGAGATTATCGAAAAATCAGCTGAAAACTCGAAAGATAAAGAGCGAGGTAACAGCGAGGGTGGGCTTAAGCATATTGATATTGATGTTTAGCGAAACTTGTTAGCGTTAGGTTTTGCTCGCATTGAGTTCTTCAAATAAAGCCGCAATTTGATTCGTCACTTTGTGCTTAGGTAAGTAGAAAGGCAGCGGCATTCGCTTAGAGTGAGACTCTTTCACTTTTACCGTGGCACTTATATAACTTTCTAACACTGGCAAATCTTGCTGCTTAAGTGTCTCAATTAACTCTCTTGGAAGCTTTGCTTGGCTATTGAATTGATTAACAACAATACCCAACAAACGCAGTTCAGGGTTGTGGTCTTCTTTTAATTCCATTGCATTTTCAAGTAATCGCTCACTAAACAGCGAAAAAAATCAACACCGCAAAACCACGTGGTTTTATATACCTAGAATGGAAAGCGTTATGGTTAGTATAAAAAAGTCTGTATGGCAGCTTGCAATAATGCTTCTGGCGTTTGGATGTCCAATAATACTTACATCAGCCGATGTGTACACTGCGCAATATTACGCAGATAAAGGATTGAAAAGTGCTAAGCATTTTCCTGGATTGGCGAGTCTTTGCGATATTAGTCTTGAGCCGCGGGATATTTTTATTGTAAAGATTTAGAGCGGTAGCTGGCAGTTGTGCAGAAAAAATAAAAAGGCCTCTTGCATGCAAGAAGCCTTCGGTGTGTTGGAGCGCTAATCGCTAATATGGTTAGGAATAGTTAGGGCGGAATTAGTTTAGTTCTTTATCTACCCAAAATTTCGTGCCTTTAACAGTGGCCTGTAATGTAAGGCCGCTTTCAGTCATAGTATACACTGTGACGTTACCCAAGTACCCTTCGCCTTCTGCAGATGCACCTTTGTTACCGGCTTTCGCTGCTACATCCGCGTTGCCACCTACGGTCCATCCATTTTCAATAAAGTGACTCATCGCTTTTTGTGTGTGGAAAACCATAACAATTCGGTAATCTTTTGCGCCTAAGCCAAGGCCTACGCCACCTTCGGCCATATTCATATATGTTTTTGCGCCGGTTACATTATTGTTTACAACACCATAGCCTGTGCCCGCCGCCACAAAGAATACGTTGATGTTAGCATTGGTAAATACGGCGTAGCCGGCAGCGTCTTTCACCTGAGAGCGCGTATCGGGCTTTTCAGAATAAAGACGGGCAAGCGCGTTATCTTGCATATCTAAAATAGCTTGTCGCTTTTCAGCTACACTTCCGTCCCCCATAGAGGCGCACGCCGTCAGTGCCAAAACGGCAGCCATAAACACGGACTTAATAGCTAACTTACTTATTTTCATGCAATTCTCCTTAGCATGTAGGTGTTTTATTAACTACAGAAGAAGACCATTCTTACTGTTTCTAATTCAATAAAATACCGTTTTAATTTACGTCACATTAGTTGTACGCAAAAAACGTGCTAAGTGGTGCATGGAACATTGAAAACTATTGGTCTTACTTGCTAGTACACCTGCAAGTCGCTACCACTCAATTTCAAGCTCTAATGCACCGGGATGATCGGTTTGACCAACCATTTCTTCATACGGTGTGCTTTGACGGAGCCAAACTTTCTCAAAGGCTTGAGAGTCAAAATGCTCCCTAATCTCGTTCAAACAGTGAAACGTTTTAGGTTGTGACTTGTTGTCGCGAACCAAGGTGCGTGAGGCGCCCATACCGGTTGATGCGAGGTAATTGCCGCCTTCTAGTGACTCGATGTATAAGTTCATAGTGTAACCCTCATTAGGTCGCAACTCGTTATAGCTGCGTCTTATATCTAATTAGTCGAAAATAGCCACAATGATCATTAATTTTGTGTCATGCACGATAAGGAGCCTTACGCATTGGTTGCATTTCAAAGCAACACGAATTACCACCACTTATTCGAACATACTGCGATCCCCGCCTTTTGCATACATTCATGAACACGCTCTTTGTCTTCTAAATTTAAAAATGATCCCACTTCAAATTGCTGCAGAGGGGCTTGTAGCACAAGCTGTGGCGCACATTTTAAGCTCAAGTCTTTTTTATAGTACAAGGACGTATCAGGGCGGAAGAATTCTATGCTGATACCGTTTGAGCTAGTGACTTGAATGCTGTTTGATGAAATTAAGAGCGTCTCCCAGCGGTATGTTGCTTTAGAAACCAAATACATAATCAGTGCCAGTAACCCGACCTCCAATCCTGCAAAAGGTAATATGACCCACGCACCGGCCAGTGACCAAGCAATAGCTATCGAGCTGATAAAAAGGGCAAAAGCTGCAATAAGGTGCTTTGTCTGTTGCCATGTTGCTGAGCGGTTTGGCGAAAGATGCAGTTGCACCTGGTGCTCAAATGTAGATACTTCAACCATGTTTTTTAAAATGCTGTATATGATATCTGTGTAAGTAAAACCTTATACGTAGTGGGATAACAATAGTTTGAAAATTGTACAGGTGCTAGTTGGCTGCGTACTTAGAAAAGTCATGCCGTGTAACTTGCCGTATTTTCTGCCTTAAGGACGTATGTGATTTCTCTCATCAAGCAAAACGCTGGTAAAACAGCGTTGATAGTACTTTTATTTTTATGGATCGGCAGTTTGCTAGCGCAACCAGCCCCTATTGAGCTTGTTAAAGAGTTCGGGCTTTTCAGCGTTCTTGGCGTTATTGGTGCTATATTTGCGAATGCCACTGGAGCTGGCGGTGGCGTGGTTTTCGTTCCGTTTTTTAACTACCTGTCATTTTCTGCGCAAAGCGTTGTGGCAACGAGTTTCGCCATCCAATGCTGTGGTATGACCGCGGGGGCACTAACTTGGGCCGCGTATTATAAACACCAACACAAGTATGATCAGTATTGGAAAGCATTACCCAGTGTACTGATGTTAACGGTTCCCTCGTCAATATGCGGCATAGGATTCGCTCAGTATTCATATCAAAGTACAAGGCTTCTAGAGCATTTGTGGGGTGGGGCCAATAACCTTCACATCGCTTTTGGTAGTTTTTCTATTCTATTAGCAATCGCAATATTTGCTTCTATTCCGCTAATGAAGCGTACCCATTTCAAAAAAGACTTACATACGAAAGATCTTTTGCTTTTACCTTTCATTGGTTTTTTAGGAGGCATTATCACCGCGCGGCTTTCGGTAGGGGTAGGAGAGTTAGTCGCTGTTTACCTCATAATTCGAGGGTTTAATGTAACTTTGTCTATTGCCAGCGCGGTTATCTTGTCGGCTTTTACTGTGTGGTCTGCATTGCCGTATCACGCTTTTATAAGCGAGTCTGTGGTATGGCAGGTTGTTTTGTTTGCTGGGGCTGGTGCAATAGTCGGTGGAACGATTGCAAAGTTTGTTGTTTTAGCATTTTCGGTTCAGCGTCTAAAACTTTTTTTCGGTATTTGGGTACTAATTTTAGGTGTTACAAGTTTACCTATTCTTTAAGCCACGAGCTTGCGGCAGTTAAAGGCCCAGCTCGCTGCAATTTGAAGCCTAAAGTAACGCGACGCAGAACCAGATTCTTCTTCTAAACGCTAATCTCGATAAGGAAAGATAATATGGATATCAATCCTGTTCCTAAGAAACGATATAACGTGCTTCAGCCAGAATGGTCATCTCACGCTATTATTTATCAGGTCAATACACGACAGTTTTCAGAGCAAGGTAATTTTGAAGGAGTGAGAAAGGGGTTATCCCACATTAAATCACTTGGCGCTGATATTGTTTGGCTTATGCCTGTTCACCCTATTGGTGAAAAGAATAAAAAGGGAGAGCTTGGAAGTCCCTATGCAGTAAAAGACTATCTGGCCATAAACTCAGAATTTGGTAGCGAAGAAGATTTCAAAGCGCTGGTGGATGAAGCGCACAAGCTTTCGCTAAAAGTCATCATAGACTGGGTGCCAAATCACAGTGCGTGGGATAATCCTTTGGTTGAACAGCACCCCGAGTGGTACGCCAAAGACTACAAAGGAGATTTTCGTCCATCTCCGTGGTGGGATTGGAGCGATATCATAGAGTTTGATTATGAACACGTTGGCCTTCGCAAATACATGATTAACGCGTTGTGTTATTGGGTTGAAAAGTTTGACATTGATGGGTTTCGCTGTGATGTAGCGGGGTATGTCCCCAACGATTTTTGGCAGCAAGCAGTGCAAACGCTGAGCGCAATCAGACCAGTCTTCATGTTGGCTGAATGGGAGAATCGAGATCTTCACGAAAATGCGTTCAATATGACATACGCATGGAGTTGGAACGAGACGCTACACGAACTCGCACACGGACAATGTTCGCTGGATAGGTTGCGCAAGTATTATTCGTGGAACGAACGCAGCTGGCCTCACTCCGCTTACAGAATGACCTTCGTTAGTAATCATGACAAAAATGCCTGGGATGGCACTCAGCGCGAACAATTTGGTGATGCGCTTGAAGCCTGCATTGCGTTGTCGGTGGTAGGTGAAGGTATGCCGCTCATTCACAACGGGCAAGAAGCCGGGGAAACCAAGCGTTTAGCGTTCTTTGAGCACGATCCTATACACTGGCAAGAACATGAAATAGGCAACTTGTACCGCAAGCTAATTGCTCTTAAAAAGTCCAAAGCCGTGCTAGGGAACGGAGAGTACGGGGCAAGAATGATACAGGTGCCAAACTCTAAGATGGATAAGGTATTTAGCTTTGTACGTTGTAGTGAAAGTGAAAAAGTGTTCGTTGTGATTAATTTTTCAAATGAGTATCTAGAGGTGACCTTTGAAGAACCATTGTTTCAAGACGAATATACACAATGGCAGCATGAGGAGAAGCGAAATTTTGAAGCTGGTTCTGTCTGTGAGCTTGAACCTTGGCAGTTTGAAATTTGGGTAGCTTGAAGCGTTGATCGTTTGGTGTAGTGTTTAACTACAAAAGGTATATAAGATTTTTCATTTTTTACTGAGTAAAGATTAAGGACTAACTATGACTACGAATGATCCAACTGAAAAAAGCGAAGACCGCTCGTTAAATAATCACGCTGCGCTGAAAACATCCATTGCCAATGGTGATGTAAAAGAGGTCAAGACGCGACTTGAAGGGCATACTTTGAATAAGCTAGAAAAAGGTTATCTTATCGATCTCGCACGCTTGAGTGGTAACAGTGAAATCGAGGAAGTGATCAAGTCTATACCCGAAAGTTAGGTGCTTACTTAATTCATCTAATGTGAATCTAATGTGATTCTGATGTGAATCAGTCTCAACTTGATCTGTCAGATTCGAATAATAGGACTCAATCAAATCTGAGAGTCGCATATGTGCCAATAGCAGCCGTTCGAATATTTGTAATTAAACGGCAGAAAAGTACGTGAAGCGGACCTTGGAGCAATGAACTTTCCATCTCAAAGACCAGTAGACTAACAACAAAACTATCTGCAATCTGGGCTATCAATCCCTGGCAAGGACGCCATTGTTAGCCATTAACATGCATACCTATAAACGACATCGGCCAGAGCAAACATTGCTATACCAATTGGTTGAGCAATATTATCCAGATTTTCTGGAGTACCTTTCCCATCAAGGAAAGACATTGCTACTTCATGTAGATAAAGAGTTTGCAGAATTTCTAAAGTGTGGTCGGTTTGAGCATGGATTTCTCAGAGTCGTGTGTGACGACTGCAAACATGAGAAGCTGGTCGCGTTCAGTTGCAAACGTAGGGGCTTCTGCCCTATTTGCGGGGCAAGACGGATAGCAGAGAGTGCGAAGTTACTGGTTGACGACGTTCTTAACGGCTATCCCATACGTCAGTGGGTGTTGAGTCTACCTATCCCATTGAGGCTGCTACTTGCCAGATATCCCAAAGAGCTCAGCAAAGTCATGCAAATCATCCATCGCACGATTTCAACTGACATCATCCATCGAACAGGTTACTTGAAAAAGCAAGCCAAGACGGGTGCAGTAACGTACATTCAGCGTTTTGGAAGTGCGCTAAACTTGAATATACACTTCCATATGCTCTTCCTCGAGGGCGTTATTACAGAAGAGCGAGGGCAAACCAAATTCAAACTCGTCAAAGCGCCGAGCCATAGCGATATGGAACAGATAGTTGACAACATCAGCCACCGCATTGCGGCCTATTTAGAGAAGGCCGGGCTCATTCAGCGTGATATGGACAATGCTTTTCTCGATTTTCCCATGGATGATGAAAATAGCTTATTGCCCTTGCAAGCGGCCTCGGTTAGTTATCGTATTGCTTGGGGCCAGATATGGGCAAAAAAGTATTTACCTTACAAACCTTGCCCGCCAAAGACAAACAACACTACGGACAATTAGCCCAGATAGGCGGTTTCAGTTTACATGCTGGCGTATTCGCAGACGGTCACCAAACCGATAAATTGGAACGCCTGTGCAGATACATCTCAAGACCAGCCATAAGTGAACAACGATTGAATCTTACAGATTCAGGTAAGGTGAGGTATAAACTAAAGACCCCTTACAATGACGGAACGACCCTCGTGTTCTTCTCTCCACGGGATTTTCTCGGCAAACTCGTTGCTTTGATACCACCACCTCGACTTAACCTCACGAGGTTTTATGGGGTATTTGCTCCCAATGCTATAGTTCGTGCCGAGGTGACTGCTTCACAACGTGGTAAGAATAGTCCTCGTTTAGCAGAACACCTGAAAGATTCAGAAAAGCCGTATCATTCCCGCAATATGTCTTGGTAACCCGGTCACCGGCGCAAAGACTGAAACGCGTATTCAACATCGACATTACCCAATGCGAGGTTTGCGAAAAATTTAACGTAAAGGTCATTGCTTGCATAACTGACGCGATCATTATCAATAAAATCTTGTCATATTTGGACAAGCACAATTTACCGGAAGCGAGTAATAATCCCCGTACGCCGCCACTTCGTGCGCCACCAAGCATTGACGCATTCTGCGACTATACCATTCAACGTGACTTCGACTTTAGTGCATGAACCACAAAAACCTACCATTACTTAAACACGCAAATTGTTGGGGTGAGGGCTTTCACATATCTTATTGCAGATTTCAGTACCAAAGACCAGTTAACTTGCCTGTCTTGATGACAACTACTCCACTGATTTCTGAAAAGTACCCGTTTGACACACGTTCAACTAGCCTTAAATACATCTGACACGGTGGGTAGTACATAGCGTTAATATTTCTTATACACACAAGCTGTCCTGACCATTCAGGCTAACACATCCGGCTTCCTTGCCGTGAGGATGCGCTCTGCGATGCAGATGTAAATCTGTTAGGTGCCTTGTTGGTAGCTCTGCCAGGCTTGCATTGAACCAATAAAAACATCCACGTTTTCAAAACCCTGTGCCAGCAGGTAACTGGCTGCTACGGTGGCGCGCTTACCGCTGCCACAGGCCAGTGTATAATGGCGGGATTTATCCAGTTGGTGGCACATTTCCGGCAGATAGCCTAAGTAGATATGCTTTGCCTGGTCAAATTCGTTGTTTTCAACCTCTTCCTGTTTGCGAACATCCAGCAGTTGCCAGTTAGCACGTGGTGCTCTAATGCGCTCATCAACCTTATCTGCAGTAACGGCGTTCACATGCTGACGATGGTAAGCCTCAATGGTATCTGGCTTTGGTACCATGGTCAGATAACCACTAATCTGCTGGTAGCCCATCCGCCACAGCTGTTCGGAGCTTTCGGTTGCCTGTTGATGGGAATCTGCCACCAGTGCGATAGGTGTGGAGTAGTCCAGAAACCAACCACCATAAGCGCTGAGTAAGCCGCCCGGCAAATTAAGACTGCCGGGATAGTGACAGTCTCGAAACTGGGCATGACTTCTTACATCAATGAGCACGCCGGGACGTTCTGCGCTTTTCTGCCAGGCTGACTGAGCATCCTGTGCCAGCTTCTGGCACGCCACTGGCGGTAAAGGCGTATCCATCCCGGTAACGTTAGACTGCTCCATTTTGCTAAAGTAGGGAGCAATATAATGATTCTCTTTTAACTTACGCTCTATAAAGGCTTTTTTAGAGGTACATTGATAGCCCGGGTTTTGCCGTTTCTCAATGCCTATGGTGGTAAACTCACGTTCTGCCATGCCTGAGCCACACACCGACCCTGCGCCATGAGCCGGGTACACAATAATGTCATCACCCAGGTTGGCCAGCGTTTGTAGGCTGTCATAAAGCTGGCCAGCCATTTTTTCCATTTCCTCGGGGTAGAAGTCTGTGCGACCGACTTCACTGACAAATAAGGTATCGCCGGTAAATACGCCGATAGGCTGACCGTCCTGTTCGTTGTCGATAGCCAACACACAAATACTGTCTTTAGTATGGCCGGGCGTTGCAATAACTTCGAGTGTCCATTTGCCAATCTCAAATTTATCGCCATTACCGGCCTTGCGGGCATATTCGATAGGCTCGTCAGCGTATTTACCATGGTAAATATCAGCACCGGTCTGGTTGGCCAGCGCTACCGCGCCAGAGATAAAGTCTTCATTGCGGTGGGTTTCGATGATGGTGGTGATCCGGCATTCATGCTTTCCGGCAAGGGTGAGATAATGCTGCGTATCTAACTGAGGATCAATCACACAGGCTTCACCATCGCTGCCAATCAGGTAGGAAAGGTGCGCAATGCCCGGTGTTTTAACAGATTCTACAAACATAGGTTAGCTCCACTTTGGGGTTGTGCCGCGCACAACGTGAATGTATTCACTTCACCCTAAGCTTTCAAATGTCACGCCGAATAAAAAGTTTAAATAAAACAAGTAATTACATTTTCTACCCAAAAGGCTTCCCAGTAAATGAAGAAATATTCACTTAATCCTATGTAAAATTTACATGCTATTGCGGGATAAGCGTGCCCGTTGCAGACGCTGTTTGAGGTATTGCAGTCAGGGAAGCAAAATCAGCAAGGCTATTGCCCAGTAAATTAACGGTTCCTGCAGGCCGGTTTTGCGAGACCAGCTAAAGTGTAACAGGGCCAGTAAAACAACCAGGTAAATGGTGTTATGCAGGGATTGCCAGCGATTGGCGCAAAGCAGAAGTAGCTGTTCAATAATCTGTTGCGTCCGCTCCTTGTCTTTTGTTGCCTGAAGAGGCAATTTAGCTTGGTATGTGTGCATATGATACCAATAGTCTTGGCTTAATATGTTTCTCCTAAAATCAGGTGTATACTATCGATCTAGTTATGAGAGGTATTTATGAATACAAAAATTGAAGTTTACGGTGTTAAAGCTGTTCAACGCCCCAAAGTTCCAGCAAGAAAGAAACTTGACCTCTCTGGTGAGTTTGGGCAACAGATCGTGAAATCCGAAACTAAGCTAGTGCTAAGAACACACAAGCGTACGTTCGAAAAACTCGCTTACATGTAATGGAGCTTATTTTTTTCCCCTTCGAGCGCGTTATAGAGATTAACGCCTACATTCTCGAAAACGAGCCTGGTATGAAGGGGGCCGCTGATATCAATAAGCTTCAGGGGGCGCTAGGCAGGATTGATAATGCTATTGTTTATTTAGGCTTGAATGATGTTTTCGAAATAGCAGCAAAGTATGCTTCCTCTATTGCACTTTCTCATTCGCTTCCTGATGCAAACAAACGGACTGGTCTCGCTGTAGCTTTGGAATATTTATCTCTCAATGATTATGAATTAATTGCTGATAACGAATTATTCGCAGATGCCATCAGAGATTTGGTTGTGGGCAAAATTGGTGAAGCGGATTTTGCTGACCTTCTTTATGCTCAGTATATTTCTGAACAAAATCAAAATAGTTAAAATTTCATGCAGTTTACTTTGGCCATACCTGCGCAAGTAGGGTAAAGAAAGCGCAGTATATAAGAAATCATATAGCTTCTCAGTCTGATGGTTGAGCAATGCTGAATTCCCGGTAAAAAAATCTGTCAGTACCATTATTCAAACCATAAACTTTGGCCGGACTGCCATAATTATGTTTCCTATTAAACAGGAGACAAATCATGGCAATTAAAATCCATACACCTTGGAACAAAAATCGTATTATCGGTCAGAAAAAGCCTCTTCAGATATCACATATATGGGGTATCCGGATTCGCTAAGAGCTTGAAGGACGGACTCGTGATCTAGCACTGTTCAACCTTGGTCTTGATAGCAAACTACGAGGTTGTGACCTTGTTAAACTCAAGGTCTCCGATGTCGTTTGCGGACGCTCAGCTCTTAGGCGCACGCATCTCGTTCAGCAAAAAACAGGTAGTCCTGTCCAATTTGAGATAACACCAAACACGGGAGAATCGATATTGGCTTGGGTAAAGAAAGCTGGATTAAAACCCTCTGATTATCTTTTTAAGTCCCGTATACATAGCGCTGAGCACATATCAACTAGACAATATAACCGCATTTTTCACGGATGGATTGAAAAACTTGGTCTAGATACATCTCTCTACAGCACCCATTCAATGCGCAGAACCAAGCCTTATCTGATTTACAAGAAGACTAAAAATCTCCGGGTAGTTCAACTCTTGCTGGGCCATAAAAAGTTAGAGAGCACTGTTCGCTACTTAGGCATTGAGGTGGACGACGCTTTGGAAATATCGGAATCTATAGAAGTTTAGGCTGTAAGGGGCTGCCTGTGCAGCCCTTGTGTACGTAAAGCGGTCGCTTAGATACACAATCCAGACAAGCAATACTGAGTGCTCATGGCGCATTATCGGTTTAAAAGCAAGTCTTTTAATTTATGTAAATAAGCTTCTTCCCTCCCATATTGAGGATAACACCCAAATAGCTTTTTTTTGTCTAGCACTTTAGCTAGTTCTCATTTTTCCTTTGTGTAGCAATATGATAGTTAGTTTGATATTAATAGTGAAAATAAAACCGTGAGTGATGCGCTAGCAGAAAATCTCGCAAATGACGCATAACTAAATCGTTATATCCCCGTTTACCATATGCTAGGGAGGTTCACTTGAAGGAAGAAACTTTTGAGGGGAAGTGCTCGTTTTTATTCGATGTTATAAAAAGGTATGACCACTATATTGGTACTACCAACTTTAAAGTCGGTCTACTGATGTCATTCGTTGCCGCGATCATACTTGGTTTATCGATACGGATAATTCTGATGGGACCGCCTGAATCTGACTGTAATTATTTGTACTACACTGCATCTGCTTCTTCGGTACTAACAATATTATTATCACTTCTCGCAGCAATAAATCTTCTCCGGGTGGTTTATCCAAGCTCAATAACAGATGAGGGTTACAAATCCTTGATCTTTTATGGCGATGTTATGGTCACGGAGAACGGAGCTGATGGATATGCTAAGAAAATTAAAGAGGCAACCCTTGAGGAGATTCTAGAGGATTTATCTAAGCAAACCTTTATGGTCGCGGAAATTGTAAATGAAAAGTTTAGAGTTTTGAAAATCGCAGTGAAGATTTCTGTTTGGGGTGTTTTACCTATGTTAGCTGTTTCGTTGTTATTATTGATAATTAATGGAGCAAGTTAAATATGGATAGCTTCGAGAAGACGTTCGATCACATGTTTAAGGCTGTTGGAAATCGTTCCGCCACGGCTGTTGCGAAATCAGCGTCTAGCGAGAGACTTGACTCAAAGCAAATGAGTGACGATTTCTCTGACCTACCTTCTGGACCGCAAGAAGAGTTTCTTCTCCAAGCGAAAATCAGACCAATATTTGGAAAGCCGGGAGTAAATAACTTACCAATCGGAACTCACCCAGATTTTATATCTCTAGAGGGTACCAAAACCACACAAAAGCATTATACCTGCACCATTTTTGTTGACATCAAGGGATCAACAAGACTGTCGCTATTGTATCCTCTGGAGTTTGTCTTCCAATTTAAGAATGCTGTAATTCAAACATGTGTTGAGACTATTAGAGCATTTGATGGACACATACATAGACTGATGGGTGACGCTGTAATGGCTTTTTTTGGCGGCAGCTCTACAGAAAAAGAGGATGCTATAGCAGATGCAATTAACTGTTCAGTAACTTTACGCGCAATTTTGGAAGGTAGCATTAAGCCTTGGATGGAAAGAAAAGGCTTAGATGCGAGTGACTTTGGCTTTAGAGTAGGCTGCGACTTTGGAAATGACGAAGAAGTATTATGGGGAAGTTTCGGATACAGAAATGTAGGTGAGGTTTCGGCGACCGGTCTTCCCGTAGATATGGCATCTAAGCTTCAAGGGCTAGCTGGAAAGAATCAAACGATGCTTGGGCAGGGATTGCTGGATTTTGTTCACTGGCCAGAGAAATATTCTAAGATAAAGACTCATAATCGTGAAGGAGAGAAAAAGTCTTTACCAGTAGTAAGTCCAAATATTACAGATGCCGACGGAAATCCGCTGAATTACAAAATGAGGCAATTAGACTATGATAAGACCTTAGAGTTTTCTGCCCTTCCCAGAAGCTTCAGAGAGAAAATTTGTAGTGGCTCTGTGAAGAATCATGCTGAAATAGATTACAAATGTTATTCGATAGCAAACGGCAAGAGACTAGACTATATTTCTGCTTCAAATTTTTTAGAGCCAAATATTTCTTTAGTGTTTGTGGTTCAAGCCAATACCAAAAATAGGCTAAATTTTCCACTTAAAGTGGTGTTTAAAAAAACCAACCACGGACCCATCCCCCCTGAGAATGAAAGAGACATTGAGCAAGAGGGTGTCACTAGGTATCTCCGCAAAGAAAAAGTAAGCAAGTACAATCAATCTTACCACCCAATCTCCAAAGTCGAACTGCCAGAGGCCACACTTTACAGAGGTCTCCATACGATGAAATGTGAAGTCTATGACTCCAATGGGGGATTACTTTTTCGTGACTGGATCGGGGTTATGATTAGGTGACAGATTCAACAATTGCAGTCATGCGGAAAAATTAACCCTTGGTGAGGGCACGAAACTTCCGCTCTTTGTCTGAAGTTGCCGCCTTGGCATTTACGCTGCTCGGTACGTTTTGCGGACCTTCGCGCATTCAGATTTTAATGGCACCAATGAGCGTTAAGCGGAAATAGAAGCAATTAAGTGTCTAGAGAAGTCTGGTCGATCCAAATTACAACTTAAGTTCATTATGAAAAAAAACACTATAATATTTTGTTTCACAATTTTATTGATGCAGACAGTAAATACTGCAAATGCAGACATTACTATGTCAAGTTATTTAAAAAGCAGGCATAAACCGTATATGCAATTTTACGTTGTAGGTGTCGTTAGGGGCCTTCAATGGGCAAATACTGAACTGATTAGCAAAGGCGAACAGCCTTTGTTTTGTGAACCTAAAAGCAATATATTGAACAATAAAGATATATTGCCAATGATTGATGCGCTTGTTGATAAGGTTTCAAAGAAAACTAAGGAAAGAATGGACATCGAGAACCTAATAAAATTTATGCTTATAAATACATACCCGTGTTGACCACTTTCACCGTATTTTTGAAGAACGCAGTATATATGCATATCACGGAAATCAACCAGCATAAACGTGCCAAAGTTGTAAGACGGAACTCACATCGTTGTAGACCGCTATTTGTTTTTTGATGCCCGTCAGAGCTCGCAGTAGAGCAACTCTGTACATGAAACTGACTTTTACCACTTTTTTAAAAAAGAGTTATGATGCAGGAGTTAGATGTATTGGTGGCATCTCTACTGCATTTAACAATGGTGAATAAATTTGGGTTATCACAGATCATACAGCAAGAAAAAGAACTTGCTGAAGAGCAAGCCAAACTCATGTAGAGAGCCTACCTGATGACTGTTCAACCTCTTTTTTTGTTGAACCACCAAGTGAATGTCACTATCTTTAGAAGCTCGATACTGTTAATCTCTGCGGCCTCAATATGACCATCTGAGTCTTTTACCTGTTAGTTGATCACGTCTTCTATCTCATATAATGTTTTTTAGAAGGTAACGCAGCGAAATAAGGAGAACTAGTGAAATCATTTATATTTGTCTTTCTATCATTATCTTTTATGTTTTCTGCGTTGTGCTTTGCTGACGATTTAGATGATGCTAAATCAATATTGAGATATCAACTCCCAGAAGAAATGAACAGTGCTTTACCTCATATTGAGCGGTTAGCAAACAAGAATTATTCTTCGGCTCAATTAGTTATAGGTGGAGCTTATTATACAGGCTTTGGCGTCCAAAAAAACTACAGAAAAGCAATAAGCTGGTTGGAAAAAGCCGCCTCTAGTGGCAATACAGACGCACAACAAATGTTGGCACGTATTCACGCAGAAGGCAACGGGATAGCCATGACACAAGAAAACGAAGAGGCCATAAATAAATTTGCATTTAATTTTCACAAAAACGAAGCGGAAAACGGAAAGCTCGCGGCAATCGTGGTTCTTGGCAGTTTGTATAGTAAAGGTCGGGGCGTAACGCAAAACCTAAAAAAATCTTATGAGCTTAATAAAAAGGCAGCCGAAAGAGGTCACAGAATAGCGCAATACAGGTTAGGTCGAGCTTATAAATATGGCGAAGGTACGCTGCAAGATTATGAGAGAGCTTTGTATTGGTTCAATGAAGCTGCAAAGCAGGGCTCATTAGATGCTATGGGCTCACTATCATTATTTTATACTAAAGATTATGGGCCGGTATCAAATGCAGAGCGTAAGGCAGAATGGGAGTTGAAAGAAGGTTTAAATGGTGGTTTCAGTGCCCCTAAAGGATTGATGCTCGTTTATATGATCGGTACAGGCGTGGTGCAAGACTATACCGAGGCATACGCTTGGGGTCTAGTGTATAAACAAAAGCTGACTTATGAAGATGACCAATTGAACGGATTTTTAGAAACCTTAAGGGCTGAACTTGGTAGTAATGGAACCGTAAAAGCACAACAACGTGCTAAAGAGCTACTTTCCACTATTAGAGAGAATGAGGCTCGTGATTTTCTCAGGTAGTTAGACCGTCAACAAAAAAAATTACTCGACCCGATGAACATTGCCTCTATTTTGTCTATTGTCCTTGCTTGGGGCGTTGCACTGCCGCTATCAGACGATAGCGCCAGTTAAATTTAACGCTATTTGCGTCTCACATAGTGCACAAACCTGAAGTGCTAAACCAAAAACCGAAGTGTCGGCTTGTTCTCTGAAACGGACCAGCGCATTGGTTGTGGTCAAGGTCCGCTTTACGCTCATAGCTGCCTGTTAGATTGAGTCTAAACCTATCCATCGAAACTGTGAGATCAGATATGAGCACTACATCTAATATAGGTGTGTCACTTCCTATAAAGAAAGGAGGCACACCGTAGCTCGTATTTCCGTGATTAGCGTTATTTAAATCGATTCGGCAGATGAGAGCTTTGCTTAAGACCTTCAACTTCATCTTCAACAGGCTTTTCGAGCTTTGACACCGCGTAGGCCACGCCAAAGCCCAAACAACTTCCCACCAAAACATCTGATAAGTGATGCGCGTCGCGCTTAGTCCTCGACTTTCCTATGACTGCTGTAGCAGCTAGGCCTGCCGCCGACGCTAACAATAAAGGTCCAGAACTACGAGGTATTGAACCAGCCACTGCGGCTACTGCTGATGCATGTCCTGATGGCATAGAGTTAAATTTGTCTTTCAATGCGGGGCCTTTTATCTCAGGGCTGCTCTCTGCTCTTGGGCGCTTTCGTCCAATCAAACGTTTAAGCCCTGCGTTAAATAATCCCGCCACTGAAGCTGATAACGTCGACTTTAAAAGAAAGCGCTGCACCTTTGGTGCATGCGTCATCTTAGATAGCGCGTAAGCAGAACCCGTAATGGCGACGACAGATGGAGGTGTTGTCGCCTTGCTCAAAGTGCTTGATGTTATAAAGTTCTCTTTATTTTGCGTTGTATTAGCGCTGGGCTTGTTCATTTTTCGCAGTGCTCGATACGCAAGTAGGCCTTTAATTCCTGTGGAAGCTAACATAAAAATCCCTCTTAGATAAAGTGATGGACTATTGAGGAAAGTTCTTGCCGTGTACAACATTGAAGCCACGTGGCCAAAACATGCTGTAAACGTAGAAAAAGAGCCGCACGTGCGGCCCTAACATCACTTAGTCATTACTCTTCAGAACTATCACTTGAGTTACTTTCAAACTTACTCTGATAACGCTTAAATTCCGTACGCGTAATTAATTCATCGTCATTTGCGTCAATATTATCAAAATCACGCGTTAAACCACTTCGCGAGGCTTCAGCTTTAGTAAGCTTACCGTCGCTGTTAGCGTCCATCATCTCAAATTTACTGCGCGCAATGACCGCTTCATCTGCGATAACCGTATTATCGTGAACAACAGTATCTTCAGCGACTTTGTCAACGTTTGTCTTTTCTAAGTTTCCGTTAGCCTTCAACTCAGTCTTAGCTCGTAGTTCGTGAGTCAGCCTTTTGTCTTTCGTCGCGGCAACCACTTCATCGACATCAGTATCAACTTTAACTTCCGTTTCCATTGTACCTTCTGTACCCATACTCTCTTTCATCGATTTTACCGTTGCAAGCACGTCGTCATCGAAATGTTGAGGGTGCTTCGTTACATGAGCATTGAACTCTTTAATTGAAAGCTGCATGTCTGAATTGGTATCAATTTTGGAAAAGTGCGCATAAATCTCATCGTCGTCAGCTTCTTCTCGTGAAATATAGCCGTTGTCATCGTTATCCAAATCGGCAAATGTGGTGTCTATTTTTTCGATACCATTGCCGGCAAACGCGGCAGTAGAAAGTGCGGCGCTGATTAGTGTAGCAATTGTTAATTTTTTCATATCTAACTCCTTGGTTTTTTGGCCTCCATACTGCTTAAAAACGGAGGAGAGTATTCACATGGAGTTATTCACAGCATATGCCATTTCAATAAAGTTTTTTTAGATCATTGGTTTATGTTTTTTGAAAGGTTGAGTGACGACAGGCGGAATTGTGAGATCTATAGAATTTTCTGAAAAAGTTACTCGCTATTTTTGACAAAAATGGAACACGTTAAGCGGAGAATATTGTAAATACGAGCAACAATCGACCTGCCTTATTTCAAGCAGCGAATTTTGTTAAGCATAAAGCCATTAGGTTTCGAATGAGTACTCAATGTTTATTGCGGTAAACGTTCAAATTTTGTAATGGTTTCTAAGCTTTCTTCCCACGCAGCTTTGCTTACGCCGAAGATATGTGCAGTAGGTTTAATCAGTAGTTTCGTATCCAGACACCCAGCGGGTACGGCTAGAATGTCACCGAGTTGAGTACACGGAAGGGCTGAACCACAAATTTTACAGAAACTTTTGCTATGACGCGTGTTCTCGAGCGTGAAGTTGACTACAGCGTCAACACCCGATGCCCAAGTTAATATAGCCGAACTTGAAAACAGGTTGGCTGCGAAGGCCGAACCTGTATCCTTTTGACAATGTTTGCAGTGGCACAGATAAAAACTGTCAAAATCACCCTCAATTTTAAAAGTTACCGACCCGCACAAACAAGACCCTCTGTAATTGTTCATCAAAACTCCTTTTTTGTGAAATAACACCATTTAAAGCACTAAGACTGCTACTGTCTAGCAAGCCAATCGTAAAAATGCGCCACGCCCGCTTCTAAAAACGGTTCTATGGGGCCGTGTTCTTCTTCGCCTGATAAATAAAGTGCTCGTCGACCTTTTTCTAGCAATAGGCAGGCTTTTTCATCTTCTACCGCTGTTTCCATATAGGCCGCTTTTTCCGCTGCAAAGTAGTCTGGCATATCTTTATAAAGTGCTTCGGGATAATAAAATTCAACGTGGTTTACACATGCGCCGGCACCTTTGGGATAAATCGTGCTGACGACAATAATATCTGGGTACCACTCAATCATAATATTAGGGTACAAAAAGCACCATATTGCGCCAAAGCGAGGAAGTGTTTGCCCAAACCGTGCTATTAATGCGTCTTGGAACTCTCTGTAACGCGGTGTTGTGCGCTTGGTAAGCTGGTCGCCTAGCCCAACTTTTTGAACTGAAAAATCATCGCCAAACGACCATTCTAAATCATCGGGTTTAACAAACTGGCGAAGCCCAGGGTGCATGGAGTACACGTGATAGTTCTCTAGATAGATTTCGATGAATGTCTTCCAGTTAAATTGATATTCCGTGGTTTCAGAACCGGCGTAAAAGTAATCGGTAAAGTCGATATAGTCCTCAAGCCCAAGGGCAGATAAGACCATATTAGGAGAGCGCCCTCGAAATAGAAGACCGTTCCACACTGACAGTGATTCCTTTTTCAACTGACCGCTAGGGGCATGCTTAAAGTGGGGCGCACCTTTAAGCTGGCCTGTATTGTCATAGCCCCAGCAGTGAAGTTTACAAACTATGCTGCGTGCCCGGCCTTGCCCTTCAAGAAGTTGAGCTTGTCGATGTAAGCAAACATTGGATATAAGTTCATAATTCTCACCTTGATTAAACAACGCATAACGGTCGCTAAAGTGAGGCAGTACTTGATAGCTAAACTTCTCTGGCACCATTAGGGAATGGCCCGCATAAGCAAGCCCTCGAGAGAATGCCTGCTCGACTTCCTGCCGGCTTTCATCAGCATCAAAGTAACTTTTTATAGAAGGATGGGTAACGATTTTCATAGTTTAAAACGGGTGCTAAAAACGCAGTGCGTTGAGTCGAAATAATATAGGCGCTATGTATCACTGAATTGCTTAAAAAAATAGCAATATTTTATTTAAAGCACTATTTTTTTTAAAATATCGGAGTAGAATCCGCGCACCTTAATTTCGAAGTGATTTTCATGGACATTGGCTTCCATCACCTTGAAGAAAAGCGTCTATTAACGCTTTCTTTTTATATTGCCGGCGCATTTGTCGTTATTGCGTTTGGTTTTGCCATTTTAACGAGCTCAGGCGCTATTTTATTTGATGCTGCTTACTCGTTAATTGCTTTTGTCATGTCAATGCTAACGCTTAAAGTGGCCAATTTGGTTCAACGTCCTGACGATGACCGGTTTCACTTTGGTTACACGGCAATTGAACCTACGCTAAACATGTTTAAGTCGCTTATTATCATTGCCACGTGTGTGTATGCGGTCGCGAGCTCTGTTCAGAGTTTATTAGCAGGTGGGCACGCAGCTGAGTATGGTATTGGTATGGTCTACGGTGTTGTGGCAACGGTTGGCTGTTTTAGTATCTCTCTGTACATGCGAGTAAAAGGTAAGCATTTACTGTCCGACTTAGTAAAAGTGGATTCTCACACTTGGATGATAGACGGCGTGCTAAGTGCATCCATCTTGTTCGCTTTTATTTTGGCCTACGCGTTAGAGTTGACGGAATATAGAACGCTGTCGCCGTACGTTGATCCTGTTTTATTGATTATTCTTGGTTCGGCAATGTTGCCGGTGCCTTTTAAGATTTTGCGTGAAAGCCTTAATGAAGTAATTAACAAAGCGCCGCCTGAAGCTATCTCGGCGGTAATCGAGAAAAAATTCAAAAAAACGTTGGCTGACGTACCGTATGAGCATGTGGAGGTGCGAATTAGTAAGCGGGGTAGGGATGTTTATCTGCTAGTCCATATTATTGTGGATGATGCATTCTCGTTTGCAACGATCAGTGAGTTAGATGAAATTCGACTGAAATGCGAAGCAGAGATGCGCGAGTGGGACCCAGCAATTATCATGGACATCTTGTTCATCAAAGATCCTGAACTAGCAGAGTAATGATATAGGGTGAATATGATATTTCTCGTATTCACCCCTTGCGTGGCTGGCAAAATTCTCCAAATTTTCCGATAATCAAGTCTTTAAGCTAAATGAAGATGTGATGGAAACGCGACTTCCGCTATATAAAAAGCTGCTGGTGATGTACAGAATAGAGCCGGGGTGTTTAGGGCCGCAAGGTACAGACTACGTCGAAGAGTTTTGTGTATTCGCTAAAAAGCGGCTAAAAGACAAACACGGTCATTGCTTACGATGGACGATTAAGCCGCGCTATGACAAAACACTACCTGAGTTGGAGTTTCAAATAAAAAACGGCGTGGTTTCGCGTGATAATGCCGCTAAGTACATGGATAGCTTCAACATTGATATTGACGCATTTGAAGAAGAGTTAGAAGAGTCGCTGGCAGATTTGGTTGACGCGTTTTTCGAACGATGAACCGGCCTTGCTCAAATTAACTTTCAGCGTTTTTACGGTAAGATCCAGGCTGGATTAGATTGTAATCAAGCCTACTTAATTAAACTTCTTCTCAGGTACGCTTGGAAATGTTTCAAAAAGCGGAGGAGAGAAAAAGTATCCTTGCTGTTTTACTATATTTAATTCCGCCAATGTATCTCGTTCAGCTTTGGTCTCTACACCTTCCGCAAGCACATCGATGTTTAGTGCTGAACAAAGCTCGGCAAGTGCCTTTACAATTAACGTTTTCCTATTGCTTGTGTCTATGCCACGAATTAGGCTCATATCGATCTTGATACTGTCTGGGGCGAGTTTAGCTAACCAGTCTAAATTGGCAAAGCCCGAGCCGAAGTCGTCAATAGCAACCTTAAAGCCGATTTCTTTATAATAATCGATAATATTTTGAAGGTGAGCAGTGTCAGCTATTTTTTCTCCTTCAACTACCTCAAACGTAATTTGCTCCCTTGGGAAGCCATATTTATCAGCTGCGGCGAGTGTGGTGCGAATGCAAATGTTAGGTTTATAAACAGCCCCGGGCATAAAATTTATACTTAGCCGCTCTTTAATCTTAGCTTCTGCGGCTAACGCAATGGCTTTAACTCTGCAAGACTGGTCAAATTTATAAACATTTTGAGCAGTGACCTGACTTATAACGGTGAGAGCAGGCTCATTATTTAGCCCTCTTACCAATCCTTCAAAACCAAACGTGCGTTTTTGTGACAGGTCAATAAGAGGCTGAAACGCCATGCTAAAGTCAAAATCAAGTGCTTCTCCGTTGAGGCAGCCTTCACACGATAGTTCTCTCGCTTCTTGCTCTTTGATGTATATGGGAAGTTCTGAGGCTGAAATACCGTTAAAATTCATGAGGCCAACTTGGTTAGGAATTAATAAAGTGTAACTTGACCTTAGAATGACCACACTTATTAAGTCAAGTGGCAAGGTAACTGTTTGATTCGACGTTGAGAATTCTCGGAGAGTAATTCTCGTTTGGGTAGCTGCAGCCTTACTGGCGATAAGTTCATTTCAGCGCTTATAAACCTTAGTAAGTAGACTGGAGTTGATTGCGTGGTAAGCGCAATTTAATACTTTCTTTTTGTAAAAAAGGGCATAAAAAAGCCTCAACGCATACGTCAAGGCTTCCATACTAATCGAACTATTGTATTAGTTTAAAGATTTCAGTTTCTGGTAACCTTCAGCTTCTAGCTCATCATTTACGCACTCTAATACAAATACGTCTTCCGACTTGCCTTTTGTGCCTTCTTCTTCAGCGATTTCTTTACAGAACTGGGTTAATTCCGCTACCAGCTCTGCAGGTGCTTCGTCTGATGCAGCTGCAATTACAGAGAACGCCATTGCGCTTAAACCTACTAAGCCTAAACCTATAAAGCGTAAACCTTTCATAATTACCTCATTTAATAGTTGAGTATAAACATTTACGAGCTGGATATTGCGCCTAAGTGTTAAGATTAAAAAGCTAATTTTTTTGTTCTAGAAGACAAATTCTTTTCATCAAAAATTTAACAATTGCTTTGACTCTAAAAGGCGTCAGGTAGCAAATGCTGACGCTAAAATGCAAACCTTTAATGGGCATTCCATAGGCTTTTTGGCATAATGCGCGGCCTAAAGTAGAAAAGTAATGACAGCGCTTAAACCATGCCCACAATAAATAACGTATTCTCTTCAGATGGCCTCCTCGCAGGCGCTATCAAGGGGTTTGTACCTCGCGAAGCTCAAACTGAAATGGCAAAGGCGGTTAAGCGCGCTATTGATACCACAGGTAGTTTAATAGTAGAGGCCGGTACGGGAACGGGAAAGACTTTCGCTTATCTCGCTCCGGCATTGTTGAGCGACGGAAAAGCCATTGTTTCTACAGGGACTAAAAACTTACAAGAGCAGCTATTTCACCGCGACTTACCGCTGGTAAAAAAGGCCTTAGGCAGCAAGCGAAAAACTGCACTGTTAAAAGGCCGTTCAAACTATCTTTGTCTACACCGTGTAGCGCAGCACAGCGGCAATTCTACGCTGGTTGAAAAAGAGGTATTGGGTCAGCTTTCAGAAGTGAAACGTTGGTCTAGTACTACGAAAACAGGTGATATGGGGGAGCTTAAGACCCTTCCCGAAGATGCCCGTGTTTTACCGCTGGTTACCTCTACAGTGGATAATTGCTTGGGCCGCGATTGCCCAGATTATGAAGATTGCTACTTGGTAAAAGCGCGCAGAAAGGCGCTGGATGCTGATATTATTGTGGTAAACCACCACCTTTTCTTTGCTGATATGGCACTGAAAGACACAGGGTTTGGCGAACTTATCCCAGAAGCTGATGCGATTATTTTTGATGAGGCTCATCAAATTCCCGATATTGCCAGCGATTACTTTGGCGAGTCACTTTCGACAAGACAAATTCACGATATTGCGAAAGATATCACGCTGTTGTTCAGAACAGTGCTAAAAGATGCTGGGCAGCTAGATAAAGCGGCTGACAAATGCAGGATGATTGCCTCTGATTTACGGTTATTGTTCCCGGATACGGCTGAACGCGGCAACTGGGCTGAGGCGTTAGACCGTGACGACGTACGCATGCAGGTGGGCAAGCTGGCCGAAGCGCTAGGTGTACTGCATGAAGTGTGTAAGCTACATATTGGCCGCGATAAAGATCTAGACAACATGTACGAACGTGTTGTGGCTGCAAGAGAGCAGTTAGATGCGTTAAGCGACAATAAGCAAGAAAATGTAAGTTTGTGGTATGAAACTACTCAGCGCCACCTCATTATGCATTTAACGCCATTATCAATTGCCGCTAAATTCAGACGTTTCGTGTCATCGCCGCCGCGCGGGTGGATTTTTACCTCGGCAACCTTAATGGTAAACGGCGGTTTTGATCATTTTCAGCGCCGCATGGGCTTAGAAGACGCAGAAACGTTAGGATTAGATAGCCCGTTTAATTATCCTGAACAGGCCATGCTGTGCGTGCCCCGCTATTTACCAGAACCAAACAGCTACGCTATGCGCGAAACTTTGCTAGAAACAGCCAAACGGCTAATCAAAGCAAGTCGCGGGAGATGTTTCTTGTTGTTTACTAGTCACGCTATGCTTCGAGAAATTGCGCAGAAGCTAGAAGATGAGATAGATAATCCGCTACTGGTGCAAGGGACTACCACCAAGCAAGCATTGCTGGATGCCTACCTTGCAGATGAAAAAGCGGTACTAATGGGCACAGGCGCGTTTTGGGAAGGGGTAGACGTACGCGGCAACGACCTGGTTTGCGTGATGATTGATAAGCTGCCCTTTGCGTCACCTGATGATCCGCTGCTTCAAGCGCGTATGGAAGATGTAAAAAAACGTGGAGCAAACCCGTTTGGCGTTATTCAAATTCCCCAAGCTGTTATTACGTTAAAGCAGGGCGCGGGAAGACTCATCCGAGATCCTTCAGATAAAGGCGTGCTGGTTATTTGTGACAATCGATTAGTGACGAAGCCTTATGCCAAAACCTTCGTCGGAAGCTTGCCAGATATGAAAAGAACAAGAAGCTTGGATGAAGTGGAAAAATTTTTAGCCGGCATTGATGAAGCCTAAGTTAAAGTACTGAAAAAGCGGTAAACGTGTATTACGCCATTAGCCCCGTTTTCAGCTTATATGAAATAAGAGATAAACATGAACATTTTAGCTATAGACACTGCAACCGAAGCTTGTTCGGTTGCGCTTCAATTCAAAGACACCGTCATAACGCGTTTCGAGATATGCCCTCAGCAGCATAGTCAGCGACTGCTTCCCATGGTCGATGAGGTGTTAAAAGAAGCAAAGGTTTCGCTGGGCGACCTAGATTTACTGGCTTTTGGTCGAGGCCCAGGCAGCTTTACCGGTGTTCGCATAGCGACGGGAATGATTCAAGGTTTAGCGTTAGGGACAGGCTTAAAAGTAGCGGGCGTGAGTACGCTTGAAGCTATGGCGTTTGAAGTAGCGTCTAAAACTCAGCATAAAGATGCATTGATTGCCGTCGCGTCTGATGCGCGTATGGGGGAAGTGTACTTCGCGGTTTACTCTCAGTCGCAAAATGGGCTTGTACTTTGCACTGAAGAGCAAGTTTGTCCGCCCGAAATGGCTATTGAACAGCTAAAAGTACTTAGAGAAGAAAACGGCGCGGCTGTAATTGCAGCTGGAACCGGCTGGTCTGCCTACGAGGAGCTTGATAACTGGAAGTCTGAAGTATGTGGTGAGGTAGCGTCTGACATCACACTTCCAAACGCGCAATACATGCTTAAACTTGCAATAGATGCACATAGTAAAGGCGAAGTATCTGACGCTGTGAATGTTGAACCTGTATATCTGCGCGATAAAGTTACGTGGAAAAAATTACCAGGCAGAGAGTAACGACACGCCGCCAAATATTGGGCGCCCATTACTAACAATAAATAAATCGAGCAACGGGAAAAGAGGAGCGAGTCTTAAGGTTTAAGCTCGCTTCCCAATGGTATGATTCTTGCTTGAGTTAACTCTGTATGATTATCAATAATAATTTCGCCGTACCGTCTTCCGAACCTTCGCAAGGCCGCGTCGCTAAAATTAACAAAGACCCTGAACAGCAAAGTAAAGGGCAAAGCGAATCGTCTGCTAGGGCGATTGTTGTTGCGCCCGACGAACAGGGAACGGATAACGCCAAAGCGTACCAACAATTTATTCGTGAAGATGGCAACACGTATTCTCAAAATGCCATAGCGTCATACACGAGCTTTGAAAAGCAGCAGCAACGCGAGTCTATTCAATCTATGTTCGGCGTGGACATCTACGCGTAGTTCAGTTCCAAGCACCATAATTCACACCGTAGATAAATTTAACAAATTGTTAAAACCCGCTGTGTATTTTGAACCAAAGCCTACCGTACATACTCTACAAATTGTTGGTTGGGATGATCTATCTCATTTAAGCGACATAGTGTTTGAACGGCAGTGGTTGTCCATTCGTATAAATGCTAATGTTTGGTTGTTGGTATTCGGTTTTTCTTTTTCTCATAAAGAGATACATGAAAGTAGAGACGGGTTGTAATCGAAATTTCACTGTATTTTTTAAACAACCCAGTGCTTGTAGACTGACTTTTATTAAAACGCAGCATTTTCTAGGATTTATAGGAGCTCGTCGATGTCTCGGTATTTAGTTTTACTTACAGCCTTTTTATTTGCGGGCTGCACAATAGTCCCAGATAGCATAGAAGTGCCTGAAGGAACGCAGCTAGTTAGCTATTCGAAAGCGGTCACGTCGGGGGCGAACGCGCAAGGCCAAAAGGCCAGATGGGGAGGAATGATTGTTGGTGTTGAAAATAAGCCTAACAAAACGTTCATTGAACTCGCTCATTTTCCGCTAAATCATTATGGCAAGCCTTCAACAAATGGTGAGACGTCGGGTCGATTCAAAGTACAAATTGATGGCTTCGTCGACCCAATTGTTTTTGAAGAAGGGCGTGCGGCAACGTTTCTAGGTACAGTTACCGCTCCAACTGCGGGCATGGTGGGTGAGCAGCCCTACATTTATCCGACGATCATTGCCGATGACTACCACATGTGGAGGAAGCAAGAGGTTTATGATGTAAATACTTACTTCTTCAATTACCACACAGGTTGGTATTCACCTTTTTATCGCTTCAATGGCCCTTGGATGTATCCGCATTTTAATCGAACGCGCGTAATTCGTTACGAAAATGCGCCGAGCAAGGCCACGCTTCCCTCTAAGTTGAGTCGGACAAAAAGCAACATGAAACCCACTATACAGCCAGCAAAGATAAATAAAGAGAAATAAAAAATTAATGAGAAGGGCGGCATGTTATTGCCGTCTTTTTTTGTTTGTAAGACAAATGCGGAGTGCGGGCGGCAATAAGTTGCCATAAGGGATAGACATGATTGAAACAGAATTTAACATTGGGGCATTACATTTAGCTGCGTTAGATAATCAAGGTGCCGGCAAAGTCGTACTTGGTTTACACGGCTACTTGGATAACGCAGAGAGCTTACGGCTGTTAGCACCCTACCTACAAACTCACCGCTTTATTGCGCTAGACCTAGCTGGTCATGGTCGTTCTGGTCACCGTGCACTAGGCGCACATTACAATCAAGCTGATTACCTGCAAGACCTTTATGCGCTAATAGAATCTCAAGAGTGGGAAGAAGTCATTTTATTAGGACACTCTCTCGGCGGAATACTAGCGAGCCTTTTCGCCGCACTTTTTCCGGAAAAAGTCACTGCTGTAATAAGTATTGATGCTTGTGGGCCGCTTACCGAAACTGAAGAAACAACCGCAGCACAAATGCGTGACGCAATAATGAGTCGTCACGCGAAGTCGCGAAATAAACTGCGAATCGTTGATTTAGACGACGCAGTTAAAGCCAGGTGCAAGGTATCAGATATTCCTGCCGAACACGCGCGTTCTATTTTATCGAGAAATTTGACCCAAGATGCAGGGGGACATTGCTTCTGGTCGAGCGACCCGAAGCTTCGTACAAAATCTACACTAAGACTCACAGAAAAGCAGGCAGAATCGCTAATGCGTGCTATTGTATGCCCAATTCTTTTTATTGGTGCATCTAACAGTTTTAAAAACCTTGAGACTGTTTTCCCCAATCGCAAGGGGTGGTTTTTAAATGCGCAATACGAACAATTAGTAGGCGGTCACCATATTCACATGGAAAATACTGACGATGTAGGGGTATTAATTCGTCATTTTGTTGAGCAATTGTAAATTGTGCCGTTTATTTTTTTTTACACATCCTATACTATTCGCAAGTTATCAGACCAGTTATATAAGTGCAGCTCCCCATGCGCTATATAAAATAGTATAAGAATAAAGTAGAGGAGGTTTTGGTGGAAAAAACCTGGCTTAAGCATTACGACCCTCGCGTTTCCGCAGAAATTGATGCCGATCGTTACGCATCTGTAGTAGACATTTTCGAGCAGTCGGTAAAGAAGTTTAAAAACAAAGAAGCCTTCATTAATATGGGGCATTCAATCACGTTTGAAGAGTTAGATACTTTATCAGCTCAGTTTGCCGCTTATTTGCAAGCAAGCGGACTAAAACGCGGTGATGCTGTGGCAATTATGATGCCCAACCTTCTTCAATACCCTGTTGCCATGTTTGGTATTCTGCGCGCAGGGATGGTTGTGGTTAATGTAAATCCTCTCTATACAGCTCGTGAGTTAAAGCACCAACTAAATGATGCTAATGCAAAAGCCATCGTTATTGTTGAAAACTTTGCGTGTACTCTAGAAGAAGTCATCGCAGATACGAATCTACAAGAAGTCTTTCTGACCGCTTTAGGCGATATGCTTCCGGCACCTAAGCGCTGGATCGTGAACGCAGTAGTGAAGTACGTTAAAAAGATGGTGCCTTCGTTTAATCTACCTGAAACGACATCGTTTATGTCTGCGGTTAAAAAAGGGCAATCTCTTGAATATAAACGCCCAGATATCGATAGCGGCGATTTAGCGTTTCTTCAATACACAGGTGGCACAACGGGTGTTTCTAAAGGTGCCATGCTTACTCATCGCAATATGGTGGCTAATCTTGAGCAGGTCTCGGGAATTTTAGAAACAGTGATTGAAGAAGGCGAAGACTTTGTTGTTACCGCGCTTCCGCTTTACCATATCTTTGCGCTACTGGCGAACTGCTTGATGTTCGTTAAATACGGCTGCCGTAACTTGCTTATTACCAACCCACGTGACATGCCGGCTTTTGTAAACGAACTTAGCAAATATCCGTTTACCATTTTACCTGGCGTAAATACCTTGTTTAATGGCCTGTTAAATACGCCTGGATTCAGTGAACTTGATTTCAGCAAATTTAAGTTTGGTTTAGGCGGCGGTATGGCTGTTCAACGTCCCGTAGCAGAAAAGTGGGAAAAGGTAACCGGTACTGTGCTTCTTGAAGGCTATGGGCTAACAGAGTGTTCGCCTGTGGTAGCGGTTAACCCGCCACAGATTGAAGCTTATAAAGGCGCAATCGGAATGCCGGTTCCTTCTACAGATATTAAGCTCCTTGACGACGACGGTAACCCTGTCGAAAAGGGCGAGCCCGGTGAAATGTGGGTAAAAGGGCCACAGGTAATGAAAGGATATTTGAACCGACCAGAAGCGACAGAAGAAATTCTAAAAGACGGTTGGTTAGCCACAGGTGACATCGCTACGGTAGATGATGAAGGTTACTTCTATATTGTTGACCGTAAAAAGGATATGATCCTAGTTTCAGGCTTTAACGTGTTTCCTAACGAAATTGAAGAAGTGGCTGCAATGCATGAAAACATTGTTGAAGCAGCTGCTGTTGGGGTTCCTCATGAAGTCAGTGGTGAAGTTGTGAAATTGTTTGTAGTTCGAAACAGCGACTCACTTACTGAAAAAGACGTTATCGCGCATTGCCGTAATCACTTAACGGGTTACAAAGTGCCTAAGCAAGTTGTTTTCAAAGACGACTTACCAAAAACCAATGTAGGTAAAATACTGCGTCGGGAGCTTCGAGACTAATTTCATTGAAATAGTTTTGTGAAAGCCGGCGTAAGCCGGCTTTTTTATTACTGTGCAAAAATATGCAATATCAATTAATTACAACATCTGAACAACTCGAAAAAGTGTGCACTGCCGCACAGCGTCAAGAGGCGGTAGCCTTAGACACCGAATTCGTAAGAACGAAAACCCTTACTCCGCATCTAGGCCTAATACAGCTTTACGATGGCCATCAGCTGGTACTCATCGATCCGCTTGCCATAGACAATATGCAGCCATTTATCGATCTCATGGAGAATACCGAAGTCGTAAAAGTACTGCACTCGTGTTCTGAAGACATTGAGGCGTTCCTTACCGCTTTTGATACCGTACCAACGCCTGTGTTCGACACGCAGCTTGCGGGAAGTATTTTGGACATGGGGCCGTCACTTGGCTATGCAAAGCTTGTAGAGTTGCTGTGTGATATCAGTTTGGACAAAGGGGAGTCGCGAACCGATTGGTTAGCCAGACCACTACGTGAAGCGCAGCTTAGCTACGCAGCGAATGATGTGCTGTATTTACTGCCTTGCTACCAACAGTTAGCCAGTAAAGTACAAGAGGCGGGGAAAGTGCACTGGATTTACCAAGAGATCACTTTGCTAGTTGATAAGAAGCGCGCTCAAATGCCTGAAGATTTTGCGTACTTAAGCATTAAGAATAACTGGCGATTGAACAGCGAGCAGCTCACTGTATTACAGGCACTAGCGGCTTGGCGTTTGAATACCGCACGAAAAAAAGATCTGGCCCTAAACTTTGTGTTCAAAGAAGGGCATTTGTTTGAAGCGGCGCAGCGTCTTGTCGATAGTAAATCTGGCCTTTCGCGTATTAACGGCGTGAATCATCAGTCGGTACGCCGCTACGGTGACACCATCATCACGCTAATTGAAGAGGCGAGAGCAAAATACGCGCAAACACCAGAAAAGCTCAGGCTTCCGGTTGTGCTGCGGTTAATTGATATCGCCAAGTACAAAAAAACGCTGGCCGAGCTTAAAGTTATCAGCGACCAGATAGCGAAAGACAATGCCGTAAATAGTGACGTTATTGCCTCTAAAAAACAGCTGAATCAACTGTTAAAATGGTACTGGTTTTCGGTTGATGAGACCCGCGTGCAGGGACTAATGCCCGATGTACTGTCGACGTGGAGAGAGCCATTGTTTCGCTCTCACGTAACCCGCTTACTTGGCGACGCTCCAGCCCAATAGTGCCTTAAAAGCAATATGGGTGAGCAGTATTGGCGAGAGGTGTATGCTCTCTGGCCAATTAAATCTGCATAGTGACCCCAAAAGAACTAAACAAACGAATTAAGAAAGAGTAAAAATTCTATGTTATGCGCAGTTTATAAAACGCGAAAGAAAGACGGCATGTATTTGTACGTGCCAAAGAAAGACCATTTTGAAGACGTGCCAGAGCCGCTTATGGCGAAGTTTGGTCGCCCAGAACTAGTGACTATCATCGCCCTAGAAAAGCGTGAGAAACTTGGCCTGGTTGACAAGCAAAAGCTTATCGACGAGCTTAATGAAAAAGGCTTTTACCTTCAAATGCCGCCAAAAGAAGATAATTTGCTAGAGCAACACCGTGAATCTCTTGGGCTTTCAAAAACGCCCGATAAGAAGTTTTAAATATCCATGTTATTAAAGACTCTAAACCGCTTAGTTAGCCGAATTACCTTTATAGCTAAGCGCAAAAATCGTAGTTTATTTCCTCAACCGCGCAATATTGCCCTAGTTTTATCGAGTATAACCTTAAGCTTTTCACTGGCAGCTCATGCCGAAAATCAGCCAAGTAATGACAGTGGGCTTAGTGAGACGGGCTTCAAAAGCTACGTTGCTCAACTGAAAAAAGAAGCGGCCGAAAAGGGCATAGATAAGACTAAATTAGATTTAGCGTTTGCTGACATTACTTTCAGGCCCACGGTGGTCAAGTCTGACAAAAGCCAGCCAGAGAAAAAAATAACGTTAGATGACTATCTAGCAACGCGAGTACCCGACTGGAAAGTGAAGCAGGCGGTTGAGCAGTACACTGAACACAAAGTACTGCTTGACGAAATTGCTCAAAAATACGGGGTTCAGGCACGCTTTATTGTTGCGCTGTGGGGTAATGAGTCTAACTTTGGTAAAATTCAGGGCAACTTTGGTGTGCTGTCTGCACTGGCATCTTTGGCATATGAAGGGCGACGAGAAAAGCTGTTTAAAGACAATTTTTTTGCGGCACTTCAGATCCTAGATGAAGGGCATATCTCTGTAGATGCGCTTAAAGGCTCTTGGGCCGGTGCGATGGGACAAACACAGTTTATGCCCATATCCTTTCTAAATTACGCAGTGGACTACGACGGAGACGGCAGAAAGGATATTTGGGGGACCAAGGCAGACGTATTTGCGTCAATCGCCAACTATCTATCATCTGAAGGTTGGGATAGTGAAGGGACGTGGGGACGCCAAGTAATACTAACCAAACCAGTACCTTTTTCAGGGTTAGCGAAATCTAACATGAAGCCGTTGGCCTTTTGGCAGCAGAATGGCGTCAAACGCTACAACGGAAATGAACTCCCCAATGCAGAAATCAGTGCATCGCTTATTATGCCAGATGGTGAGCAAGGCCGAATTTACTTGGTGTATAACAATTTTCACACACTGATGAAGTGGAACCGCTCGTCTTACTTTGGCGTTTCGGTTGGGTATTTATCAGAGCGGATAAAACGAGGTTATTAATGGCTTATCGTCACATCGATTCTCAAGGCAATGAAATATCACTACCCGTTGGTAAAGTAGTGTGTATAGGTAGAAATTACCTCGACCACATTCAAGAAATGAATTCTACCGTATCTGAAGCACCCTTGCTGTTTATGAAGCCAAAGGCTGCCTTATGTTATATGCAGAAGCCTATTGACATTCCTACCGACAAAGGCGAGTGTCACAACGAGCTTGAAGTCGCTGTGCTGCTAAAATCATCATTGAAGAATGCGAGTGTAGATGACGTAAAAGCCGCGATATGGGGTATTGGACTTGGTCTCGATTTAACCCTTCGCGAGGTTCAAGCCGAGCTTAAGAAGCAAGGCCAGCCTTGGGAAAGAGCGAAGTCTTTCGACAACAGTGCACCGCTGTCAGGCTTTGTGCCGTTAAGTGAAATAGAAAACTTGGAAGACCTGCGTTTTACCTTAACTATAAACGGGGTGGTTAGACAGCAGGGACATACCGAGCTGATGCTGCACAAAATCATCCCACTTATCGCCCATATGTCATCTATATTTACGTTAGACAGCGGCGACGTGATTCTTACAGGCACGCCCAAAGGGGTAGGTAAGCTTTGCTCGCAAGATACGATTGTTGCAACGCTAGACAATCATTTAACCGTGGAAACCGAGGTAATAGCAGAATGACAGCCGCGTTTTGGGAAACCAAATCTTTAGAAGAGATGACCCAAAAGGAATGGGAATCACTTTGTGATGGATGTGGTAAATGTTGTCTGCAAAAATTTATCGATGATGACGCGGTAGAAGAATACGAAGTGACCGACCACATTAACGATAATGAGAAGATTCACTATACCAATATTGTGTGTACGTATTTGAACACAAAAAAATGTGAATGTACCCAATATGAAAGGCGTACGGAGCTGGTGCCTGATTGCGTGAAGCTGACAAAAGAGAATCTAAAGGATATCTTTTTTATGCCTAATAGCTGCACCTATCGCCGCCTTTATGAGGGAAGGGGCATACCGTCGTGGCACCCATTGTTAAACAAGGGAAAGAAACACGTGATGCACGCAAAGGGAATGTCGGTACGCAATAAGACTGTTTTTGAAACCGATGTGGATTTAAATGACTTTGAAGACTATATAGCCATTTGGCCTTTAGAAGACTTAGATTAACGCGCAGAACGCGCGTTAATCGCCATTAACAATCGCATAAAGCAACGCATCGCGCCCGAATACGCGTTTGCGACAAAGCCCTTCTTTTGTACCACCAATTCGCTCTGCTACACGTATGCTTGCCTTGTTGTTAGGCTCTATAAAGCATTCTAATCGATGCAAATTCATTTGAGAGAACGCAAGCTTCTTCAAGGCTTCACAAATCGCGGTAGCTAAACCTTTCCCGCATGCGTCTGGTCTGAGCCAGTAGCCAAGATTAGCGGTAAGGTGCGTGTGGTGAATATGATTGATAATGCCCATACCTAAGCACTTTTCGTCGTGCATTAGCAAGTAGGTAAGTCCATAGCCTGTATCTCGGGCCTTTTCCATGTTGGCGATGCACTGTTTGGAGAGTGCAGGCGTAACAGGGCAAACCGCTGAACCAAACCAAGGTTTTACGTGATGGATAGACTGTTGCCCAGCCTCACAAAGCGCATAGCAGTGTTTCTCCGCAATGCGCTGAATGGAAATGGGGCCTTGCTCCGTATGTATTGGAGGTAGGCGTGACGGTAGAATGGATAAGTCGATCAAAAGGGTTTCTTATCCAAGAATCGACATGCAAACACAATAGCGAATACAGCAAAGTAGGCAGCAAAAATAATCTGCATCCACTCAGCCATTCCCATAGACAAAAACTGCCATGAATCTTCTAAACAGTCACCTTCAGCAGCAAATACAGCGGGTAGCCACTCGTGAAGTTGTAACCACGAAGGGAAGTTTGGCACAATTTCACAGCTGGCAAAAAATGGGTTCGCAGCATTGAGAATGCCAACGTGTTCTTTGGCAATTAAGAAGCCCCATCCTGCAGATACAGCCCAACCAGCGAAACCAAGCATGCGTGTAAAGCCATTGTTTTTAATAACGACAATAAGTGCTGACAACACAATACCGTACATGGCGGTTCGTTGATAAATGCACATAATGCACGGCTTTAAACCCATGCCATACTGAAAGTAAAGCGCAGCAATTTCTAATGCCAATGATGTGGCGAAAAGCACAAGCCATGAAGACTTGTGCTCTGCCCATTGGCTAATGCTGTGAATGATTCCGCGCATAGACTAGTGACCTACCGCTTGAGCACCCGCTTCAGCAGCGGTGTGGTGTTCAATGAGGTGCATGTCGTAAAGCACCTGAGTAGCATCAGCAAGTCCAATGTAAGTTGCTAACAAACCAACGATGGTCAGCACGATGGTATATGGCAATGCCATCATAACCATACGGCCGTACGACAAACGAAGCAGTGGCGCGATGGCTGAGGTTAGCAAGAATAGGAAAGCAGCTTGACCGTTTGGTGTTGCCACGCTTGGTAAGTTGGTTCCCGTATTGATTGCTACAGCAAGCATATCGTACTGGTCACGTGTGATTTGACCGGCCTGTAGAGCCGCTGTGACTTCAGTGATATAAACAGAGCCCACAAACACGTTGTCACTCACCATCGAAAGCACACCGTTAGCAAGATAGAACATAACCATTTGCGTTTCGCCTTCAAACGACAGTACCCAATGGATTACCGGCTGGAAAAGGCCTTGGTCAATGATAACGGCTACTACACCAAAGAATACGCAAAGTAATGCGGTAAATGGCAGTGCTTCCTCGAACGCTTTTCCAAGTGCGTGTTCTTCGATAACACCGCTCATAGAAGTAGCAAGTACAATAACTGACAGACCAATAAGACCCACTGACGCCATGTGCGTAGCAAGACCAATGATTAACCAAACACCTATTAGTGCTTGTACTACCAGCTTAGCGGTTTCACGCTTACTGCGGCCCTTGTCCATATGGTCGTTATAGTCGACCAAGATCTGTCTTACCGCTGCAGGTAATTTTGCGCCGTATGAAAACATACCGGTTTTTTCCAGAATTACGGTGGTAAGTAGTCCAAATACGAATACTGGGATAGTAACAGGTGCCATACGGATGAAAAATTCAACGAAGTCCCAGCCGGCCTTGTCTGCAATAATCAGGTTTTGTGGTTCACCTACCATGGTCATAACACCACCAAGGGCAGTACCTACCGCTGAGTGCATCATAAGGTTGCGTAGGAAAGCTCTGAAGTCTTCTAAGTCGTGGCTTCCCAGCTCGTCGTCGCTTGTGTGGTCGTGATCAGAATGAAACTCCTTGCCCGACGCTACTTTGTGATAGATAGAGTAAAAGCCTAGACCGACGCTGATAATTACAGCAACTACCGTTAATGCATCGAGAAACGCCGATAGAAATGCAGATGCAAAAATAAACGATAGGGATAAAATTAACTTGTTGCGAACCTTAATCACTAATTTGGTGAACAAGTACATAAGCAGGTCTTTCATGAAGTAAATGCCCGCTACCATGAATACCAGTAGCAATAGCACTTCTAAGTTAACTTCAATCTCATGCATCATATGGCCAGGCGATGTCATGCCTATAAACATCGCTTCGATGAGCAGCAGGCCGCCTGGTTGAAGCGGGTAACATTTCAATGCCATCGCTAAGGTAAAGATGAATTGGATTACAAGCGTCCAGCCCGCTACATATGGGTCCACCATAAAGATAAAGGGATTAACAATGAGAAAGGCAATAATGGTTTTTTTATACCAGTCGGGCGCATGTCCCAGGAAATTCTTATAGATCGCCGCGATCATTGAGGTTTGCATGAGTTCCTGTTCCTTTTACAACAAAGCACGCATTTTTGCGCATCTTTATACTGTGTAGTTCCGGTTATTGCATACATAAACTGCTGGCGCTATGCGATTTATTTCGCCTTACCGCGGTTTTGCTGCTGTCATTATAGTCGGAAATTAAGCGTACATGATATTAACGTCTTGAGAAAGCAATTCACAGACCCCACCATGTGAAAGTCACTGAATATTTATCACTTTTTTTATGATAGTTATCATTGAATTTGAAAATACGTAATATTTCGAACATAAAATGTACAAGCAGTGTTTAATGGTGTTTGAAATAACACTTTAATTTTAACAAGTTGTTAAAACCTTGAGTGGACGAGGCATAATTCATTGTGATAATAAAACAGCATCTGGTACAATCAGTTGCAAAATAACAATAACGTGCAGGCGATTAGTTATGATTTATAAGGCACAGAGTCCAGCTGGATTCGCCGAAGAATATATTGTTGAATCTATTTGGAGTGGAAGATTTCCACCTGGCACCATTTTGCCTGCAGAAAGAGAGCTTTCTGAGTTAATTGGTGTAACGCGTACTACACTGCGTGAAGTACTTCAGCGTCTAGCTCGTGATGGTTGGTTAACAATTCAACACGGCAAGCCGACCAAGGTTAACAATTTCTGGGAAACGTGTGGGTTAAACATTTTAGAAACTCTCGCTCGTTTAGACCAAGAAGGGATCCCTGAACTGGTTGATAATTTATTAGCAGCGCGCACTAATTTAAGTGCGGTTTTCATTCGAGGCGCAATTCGAAACAACCCTCAAGAGTCTGCTGAAATTATTGCCCGTTATAAAAATGTGGAGCAAGAAGGTTTAGCTTTTGCCCAGTTCGACTATCAAATGTCACATGACTTGGCGTTAGCGTCTAACAATAACGTATTTGTTTTGATGATGAACGGTTTCCGTGGTTTGTACTCGCGTATTGGTGGCTATTTCTTCTCGCACCAACAAGCACGCGACGTGGCAAACAAGTATTACGCAGACTTGCTTGATGTTGCTGAGAAAGGCGAATACGACCGTGTCCCTGTAGTAGTTAGAAAGTACGGTATAGAAAGTGGAAAGGTGTGGCTTGCTATTCGTGATGACATGCCTAAGGATTTGGTCGACTAAACACTAGGCTGCCAAAGGCTGTTGGTTTCCATACGACGGCTTTTACAATAAACAACAAAAGCGCCGCATTATTTCTGAATATGCGGCGTTTTTTTATCGCTTTCTACTAACGCTCGTTGGTGAATTTACAGCGATGAAACACAGTTTCACATATCTTGTAACATTTTAACCCTTACTTAGTCTCATTCGCGTTAACTATCGCTAGACCCTTAATTGTATTTATATATACTCAGTCTGCTTATAAGTTCTGCTTAGTTTAGTTGCCTCCCTATATTTTCAATCACCATAAGTCGATTGTCTTCAATCGTTTGGCGGTAAACAAAGCGCAAATAAAAGTGCACAACAGGAATAATAATGAAATATCTATGGATAGCACTTGCCGCAGGTGGCTTGGTAGCAGGCTGTGGCGTCGAAAATAAAACTGAAAATCCTCAACAAGTAGCTGAAAGTGCAGCGCCATCCGTTATGCTAAATACTCAAGTAAGTGCGCCTGTGGCAAAAAAAGTGCCGCATGAAATGACCGCGCATGGTGTTACCCGTAATGACAATTACTATTGGATGCGAGATGACTCCCGCACCGACGAAGAGATATTGTCCCATTTAGAACAAGAAAACAGCTATGTTGAGACTGTTTTGGCTCCTCTTAAGAAAAACCGAGAAGCGCTTTATGAGGAGCTCGTGTCTCGGATTGAGAAGGACGACTCAACCGTTCCCGTTCTCGACAATGGTTACTGGTACTACACCAGCTACTCAGGTGAAAACGAGTATCCTATTTATTTAAGAAAACCTTCACTTGACGCTGAACCGCAAGTATTGCTTGATGCAAACCGAATGTCTGAAGGGCATGATTATTTCAGTATTGGCAGTTATGCGGTGAGCAGCAACAACAAGTTGCTTGCGTATTCTGAAGATACGCTTAGCCGACGCATCTACACTGTGTATGTCAAAAGCCTAGAGAGTGAAGAAAAGCTTGATGACGTTTTAGAAGGTACGTCTGGAAGTGTAGTTTGGGCGAACGATAATACCCACCTCTTTTACGTGAAGAAAGACCCGCAGACTCTTTTGGGATACCAAGTCTATCGCCATAAATTGGGCACGTCTCAAAGCGAAGATGTTTTAGTTTATGAAGAGAGCGACCCTACCTTTTATACCTATATCAGTAAAAGTAAAGACGATAGTCTCATATACATTCACCATGACAACACCGAAAAAACAGGCGTGACTCTGATTGATGCGAATAACCCAACGTCTCAAACAAAAGTATTCTTGCCCATTGAAGACGGACAAGAATACAGTGTAGCAAAAGCGAGTGACGGTTATTTTGTGTTGACTAATATTGGTGCGAAGAATTTTAGAGTGATGAAAGCACCATTAGACGCCACTAACGATGTGTCGAAATGGCAAGAAGTGATTGCACATCGTCCAGACGTTTTCCTTCAAAGTATTGAAGTAATGAACAACCACTTAGTGGTTAAAGAAAAAGAAAACGGCATGCTGCGCTTGGTCGTTCACAATCTGACGTCAAACGAAGAGAAAGTTATTCCAACTCAAGATCCAATTTACGGTGCGTATTTTAATGCAAACCCTGAAATGGATACCAATAAGCTTAGAATTTATTACAGCTCGTTGACCACGCCTGGTTCTATCATTGATATCAACTTAGATACCCTTGAAAGCGAGGTGATGAAACAAACCCGTGTATCTGACACTTTTGACTCCTCTCTCTATGCCTCTGAGCGCGTGATGATTGAAGCGAGAGACGGTACGTCGGTTCCCGTTTCGTTGGTTTATCGCAAAGATAAGTTTAAGAAAGACGGCACCAATCCATTATATCAATACGCCTATGGCTCATACGGTTCGACTGTAGACCCAACGTTTAGAAGCAGCTGGTTATCCTTGATAGACAGAGGTTTTGTTGTCGCGATCGCACACATTCGCGGAGGTCAAATGTTGGGTCGCGAGTGGTATGAAGACGGCAAAATGCATCAGAAAATAAATACCTTTACTGACTTTATTGACGTTTCAAAAGGACTTGTGGCAAAGCAGTACGTAGACAAAGACCGCGTCTTTGCTATGGGCGGCAGCGCTGGTGGCTTATTAATGGGCGCAATCGTAAATATGGCACCTGAACTCTATCAAGGTGTGAGCGCGCACGTTCCATTTGTTGATGTAGTGACCACGATGAGCGATGCGTCTATTCCGCTGACTACCGGCGAATATACCGAGTGGGGTAACCCAGCCAACAAAGCTGAGTTTGACTATATGCTTTCCTACTCGCCTTACGACCAGGTTGAAGCAAAAGACTATCCACATATGTTGGTCACAACCGGACTACACGACTCACAAGTGCAGTACTTCGAGCCAATGAAGTGGGTGGCGAAGCTAAGAGAATACAAAACAGACGATAATTTACTGCTTTTCAAAACCGACATGGAAGCGGGTCACGGTGGAGCTTCAGGACGTTTCAAACGATTCGAGTCTACCGCGCTTGAATATGCGTTCGTATTGCATCTTGCAGGTGTTCCACTCTAACTCTACACCCACCTTTTTAAAACCAGTCTCCTCTGGTATTTCGCCCGAACAAGTTAGCGCTTTTTCGGGCATTTTTATTTTTTGTGTTTTTAGTATGCGGATTCTAATTGTTAATCGTAAAGTAAAGCCATGGTGTTGAAATACACTCTCATTTAGCATTCATAGGAGCTGAACATGACTACTACTGACACAATTAAAGGTAAAATCAACGAAGCCGAAGAAATGGCACGTAAAATTTGGTTAGCAGGCCTAGGCGCTTATGGCAAGAGCGTTGAAGAAGCGCAGGGGCGCTACGAGAAGCTAAGCGAAGAAGCGAACAAAATGTTTGACGAGCTAGTGACAAAGGGCGAAACGCTAGAAGAAGACGCAAAGAGTAAATTCAAATCTACGACTAACGATGTTGAAAATCGCGTTGCAGACGTGCGCAAGAAGCTTGGCCTTGATTCAGAGCCAGCTGATCAGCGCATCGAAGAGCTTTCAGCAAAAATCGATGCCTTGACTGAAGCGGTTGCAAAGCTAGCTGCCAGCAAGTAAAACGGTTTTCCTTCCGGGCACCATTTTGTGGTGCCCTCCATGCAGTTTTCATAAGCTTTTCAGTGCTGAAAGCGCGTTTTAAAAGCTGCAATTGAGTGACAGCGAAGCATTTTTACAAAGTTCAATGACTGTAGAAACCGTTTTATGCTGTCATGCTTAGTAAATCTCCGTATTGGAGGCGTTATGAGCAACAAAAAAATTCCATCTACAGAATCTGTGTCGACAGTCGATCAAGATTCATCGGTACTTAACGGTACTGCTACTTCACCTCTTAAATCGTCACCTCTATTTGGTTGGCTTTACGCTGGCTCAGATTTGTTATCGGCGAAATTAGACCACGCTGCAGGCGTTGTTAGTCAGAAAATTGATGACACGCAAGAAACCATAAATTCGATGCAGGCGAAAGGGCTTGAGGTTGAAAGCGAGTTAAGACGAACACTTAATCCCTTTGCCTTGGTTGATGCTGCTCAGAAATTAGTGGCGTCAACGCCGCTTTTTTCTGCATTCTCAGGCGGCCAGAAGCGCCAGCAAAAAGAGCAGCAGCTTGAACTATTAAGCGCAAAAGTTGACTTGCTTGTAGAGCAGGTAGCCCTTTTAGCAGCAAAAGAAGCTGCTAAAAAAGCCGAGGCTAAAAGCGCTGCTAGCAAGACTGCAGCGCCCAAGAATACCTCACCAAAGTCTACGCAAGCAACGAGGAGTACATCGACAAAGTCGTCTTCGACCGCTTCTTCAACTTCTCGTGCTCGCAAAGCCAGTACAACCAAATCGGCATCTGCATCATCAAGTACGACTAAAAAAGCTTCTGCGGGAACAACTAATAAGCGTACTGCGGCCAAATCGACAACTACTAAGAGTGCGGCACAAAAGAAAGCGGCTAGTGCAGAAGCAACGTCGACTAAGAGCGCGACTGATACAACCAAGAACGACGAATAAAAGCACTTCCTAAAGATAAACCTCGCTTTCGGCATGAGCGCCAATTAACTACATATGTGGTTAATTGGCGCAGCTTCGTCCAGAAACGCTTTAGATAGACATAGTGATAGCTATAGCTAAGTTTAGTTTTACATTTTCTTGAGAGGTGTTTTGTAGAAGTTGTACTATGAGCTTTTATTGAAGTGAAACTTCAATTTTTCCATCACAAACTTCACGTAACTAAGCCCACTATTTATTTTTCGCCCACAAATTCTGATGCTTTTTAAAACCGAAGAAGTCATAGGGTTCCCAGAAACTCGGTACTAAATCGTCAAGTGCGTCTGGAGTGAAGTTGCTCGACAATTGACTCATAATTTCACTTAATCTGTCTTTCCCTACGCGCATGAGTTTCTTGCGGTTAGCTGGGAAATAAAGGTTTCTTCCTTTGGGAATGATTTCTTGCGTACCGCTGGTAATGTACTTCTGATTTCTTGTTACCACTTTACATAAAGGCTCAGCTGGATTTGCAGGGTTGAGGCCAATCACTATTGCACATTCGTACTGGTCCTTTTCATGACCTTTCTCATTCATCGGTATGTAGGTAATGCCGAACCCTTGTGGGAAATACCCCACAAGCTCAACAAAGTCCTGCGCTAACTGCTTATTTAAGCCGCCTTTTTTCGCTAGTTGTTCAATGAGCATGTAGCCTTTAGGCAAGCTCATACGTGAGTAGTCAGACTTAGTTGAAAGCACAATCGAAACATAAATTTGAGGGATCTTTACAATCTCTCCCAGCCCCGTTTTCGACACAAATGCATCTTTTACCAGCTGCTGCAAAAATTCATTGGCTTCTTTGTGAGTTTGAACAAAGCGATCCCTTTCTTCTTTGTTGTTTCCTACATACTTAGGTAGGCCTAACCCCTCAGACAAGTACTTTAAAGTGAAGTGATAGTTTAGCTTCAGAAGATCCTTTCGCTGCGACTCTTCCAGCAAACGAAATTCGTCTAGATCGCCATTTTCCCCTTTCAAGATGGTGAGTGCGGCAGGGCTTTGCAGGCCAATATCTTGAAGTAACGCTGCGGTTATTAGTGGTCGCCCAAGCTCAGTTTTCCATTTATCGCGCCAATAGCGGTTCCCACGAAACCGGGATGCAGCTTCGCGATACTTCGAGAAATATTTGTGAGCAATCGTGTCGTGCTCTAACAGTCTATCGACTAAGCGCAGTGTAAGCACCGCTTTGTAGAGCGGTTTGAAGCGCATGTGCACACGTGCAAAGTTGCCCTCTGGTCCTCGTGTGAGCAGCATAAGTGTACCAAGCAACTTAGCGCTGAGCTGTTGTGTTTCTTGCCAGTTATCGCCCTCACAAAGCTCAATAATTTTGGTGCTTACAGCGTCAAGCCGCTCTATCCTTGCCAGACGCTCTTCTTCAAGCTTTTCAGTGCTGTTTGTTATTTGCTTGGTCAGTTGCTCTGCAAGCACCTCTTTGTTTTTATTTCCCTCAATTTTCTTAAGCTGAGCTTTCAAGTCTTCAATGTGCTGCTCAAGAGAGGGGGTAAGCGAAAAATAGTGACTCGCATCCTCGAACACCGAACCGTAGCCCGTTTCTTGAGGATAAATCATATTGATTAGTTGTTTTACTTGCTGCGTGTAAATGCTGTCGGGGTTTTGGCTTTGTGCGCTCACCGTTTTCCTTTCAAAAGATGCTGTGAATTGCCATTACTTTGCTATTGGCAATTCAAGACAGGTCAAGCGACGCACACGCTATCTTACTTCGTGCCCAAGCTCTACTGCCTCACGTTTTTTCAATTGGCCTAGATGATACCGTAAATTTTCGCTAATTTTGGTATTTCTTTTAATAACATGAAGTTGCGGCCATGATGCCCGTTCGCCACTGACAATCAACTGATTGATGCTTTCGCGCGTTGGATTAGACAAAACCTGCGATAAATTTCTAATTTGGCGCTTGGGTAAAATATTGATGTTACCTACGTATTGCTGATCAATGATAGAACGAACTTTATGAATAGCCAATTTGGCACTTTTATTACCGGTTAACCTTTCAATGATATCAATGGCGAAAATACTGTTAGTTTTCGCTAGTTGGCCAAGATGGCGCGCAGACATGTCCCACAGCGAGTTGGGGTCAATGCGGTTTGCGGAAATGAATGGTACTGCCAACGGGTTTGTTTGGCTCACGATACTGTGATTTACACCATATAGCCTCGCTAAGCGCTCGAAGGGAAGGTCGGCCATTAATGAGCCATCGGCAAAACGACGGTTGGGAATATAAGGCACAATATCGCCCGAAGGCGTCTTCGCTCTTAACTGTACAGGGCTAAAAATGATGGGAACTGCACAGGATGCACGTACCGCTTGAGTAATAATTGCATTCGGTGAGGTTTTAGCATTTAACAAGCGCGAATGTTGATGGAGGTCGGCAGGGGATACCGTCACAGTAATGTGTCGACCTGTTTTCTTAAAGGCTTCCTCAAAAGTGGTAAGGTCGAAAAGTTCAATCAGCGCATTTTCGAGCACGGAACTATCAAATAGCCCTTTCTTTCCAAGACCGGCAAAGCTTCGCCAGTGTTTAAAAGTCTCGTAAATAAAGTCGGCGCTGAGTGCTTCTAATAACTGGTCGTGAGTTCGTGTACCCAACATGGCTGCGATGATAGAACCAGCGCTAGAGCCAGACACTACGGTAGGTAACAAATTCTTTTCGTTTAATGACTTAACCACGCCAGCATGGAAAAAGCCTAAGCCTGCGCCACCTGAAAGCATAAGGCAGCTGCGCCCGAAGGCGTGTGCAGTCTCTTCAAAAAATGACAGTTTCTCGTAAAAGTCTACGTCTTGTTCATCGGCGTGATAAATTTGCTCTAGCGCCAATATCACTTCGTCAATAAACTGTTCAATAAGATATTTAGTGCCTATTTTACACTGGGTAAGTAATACGGGGTTGGCAATATTGCCTAAATTGCCGTGTAGCCCCTCGTGCAGAATCGACATAAGCGCATGTAAATCGCCTTTGCCTCTGGCAAGCTGTAGGCGCTGAACCCGTTTGCGAATTAGTTTGTAGTCGTAATCATCGCTAGCGTCTTCGGCTTTCCATTCCTCTGCACCAGACAATGCATCGTGCGCTAAGCACGCGGCCTCATATTCATCATAATTGCCTGCATGCTCGATTTCATGTTCAAGCTTTTTTAACCGCAAGTCGAATACTGCCATGACGAGTACCTATTTTTGATTGATGAGGGCTGTACCTTCTACTCATTGGAAAAAGTACACTGACCCAAAAAACACCAGCAAAACGATAGTTTTCATTTAGAACGCAGTTCTCAAAAATTGCAGGTCTTTAAATGTCCATATAGCGAAGACTCAAAGCACGGGCTTGAGAACAGCGGTTCATACACTATTTTGAGTGTATGGCGTAAATTTAGAATTCACTACCTAATCGTTTGTTGTTGAGAAAACTGATGCACATTAGGTGAATCACACAAGGTCAAACGTTCTAACTTTTAGACTTTCATTTAGCTGTTTTCAATCAACAATTAGCAGTAATTTCACTTTTTACATTGACCATTTCATAAGCACTCAGTAGCCTGAGAGAGAAAATAACAAATTGGACCACATGTTCGTAGTATGGAATGGAACTTTGAAACGCTAAGTCTGCTATCAATTCCTTTAATTAGCGCTATTGTTGGATGGCTAACCAACTATCTGGCGGTAAAAATGATGTTTTACCCCATTGAGTTTGTTGGTATTAAGCCTTTCTTAGGGTGGCAGGGACTCATTCCTGCGAAGCGCCGCCAAATGGCCGAGATTGAGGTTGAGCTAGTGCTAGGCAAACTGCTTAGTGTTGAAGAGTTAGCACAGCGTTTAGACGCAGACGAGCTCACTAAAGCAATTGAGCGGCGTTTAAGTCAAGTTATTCGCAAAGTCGTTAACGATGTAATGGCAGAATCTGCGCCTCAACTTTGGGCTGCGTTACCTGTACAGGGCAAAAATTTAGTCTATCAACGTATCGAAAACGACATTCCTAATGTGGTTCATAAAATGGTGGACGACTTTCAGCACAATGTTTCAGAAATTTTAGATATTAAAGAGCTGGTGGTAGAGCAGCTGGTGAATGCGCCCGAGCTCGTTAATGAAATTTTCTTAACGGCAGGCAGCAAAGAGTTTCCGTTTATTGTACGTTCTGGCTTCTATTTTGGCTTTTTGTTTGGTTTGCCCACCATGCTACTTTGGTATTTCTACCAAGCATGGTGGATTCTGCCGTTAGGTGGGCTGCTTGTGGGTTATGCCACTAATTGGATTGCTATCAAAATCATATTCGAACCCAAACGCCCAAGAAAACTGGGGCCGATTACTATTCAAGGAATGTTTTTAAAGCGCCAAAAAGAAGTGTCCGAAGTCTATTCAAACATTATTGAAGAAAAGCTTATAACGCCTAAAAACATCACCCATGTAATCTTGCATGGTTCAGGCTCAGCCCAGCTTTTAGAACTCATTGAGCTTCATGTCAACGACGCTATTGAACGCTATGTTGCCATAGCGCAACCGTATTTTGCGTTGGGTGTGGGGTCAGAAAATTACCATAAAATGAAGGCACTAGCGGTGCGTCAGATATTTGATAATTCTGATAAGTATCTGCTTTATGCGTTTGATTACGCTAATAATGCTATGCAGATTGGGCACGATTTAAGCGAGCGCATGCAGGCGTTAAGTGTTGAAGAATTTGAAGGCGTTTTGCGCCCAGCATATCAACAGGATGAGTGGAAGCTCATCGTAACCGGCGCTATTCTAGGTATGGTAGCTGGTATTGCTCAACTCTATCTGGTGTTTATGTAGCGTGTTTCACGAATAAAAAAATTAACGCACTGGGTTGGCAAAGGATTGAACTAAATTATGAAAACCGCGCAGAAAATACTACTCACCGCGCTAACCTTATTTAATGAGCACGGCGAAAACACCGTTACCAGTGTTGATATCGCTATTGAGCTGGATATTAGTCCGGGGAATCTCTACTACCACTTTAAAGGCAAGGACAGCCTGGTTAACGCGTTGATGAAAATGCATGAGCAGCAGATGCAGAAGATACTAAGCCGAGAAAAGCTCGATACACTTCATCCTGAAGAAATTATGTATTACCTGTATTTGCTTATAGACAGTATCCATGTATTTCGCTTTTTCTACCGTAGCCCGGCTGACTTAGCAGAAAAATATCCCAGTATCGTGCGCCCTAGACAGCACATATTGTCTAGCTTGAATAAGCAATTAGCGTTTCTTTTTGAGTCACTATCGAAACGAGACATTCTTATTGCCTCAAAGGCCGACAGGGCACTTATGGTGGATTTAATGTCCTTAATCATCACACAGTCTTGTCAATTTGATGAATTAAACAGCCATATGGATAGTACGATGCAGCGCTATCATGCTTTGTCGCTAATGATGGTAAGCGTATTGCCAAGGTTGGCACTGTCCGATGAACAAAAACAGCAGTTAGAACAGATGCTCGACTCTCATGACTTTATGAGAGATGCCTCAACCCCGTCACCCCTCGACTTCGCGTAAAGGAATAGTAATGGCAAAAACGCTCAGTTTCTTAGATAAGTCATTTTGGATAACCGAGTCAGACGAGAATCCAAAACACGTAGCTTGCTTGCAGCTACTTGCCATACCTAAAGGGGCAAAAAGTACCGAATATGTCCCTCAATTATTCCAAGAAATAAGAAGCTTTGCCCGTGCTACTTCTCCCTTCAATTGTGCGGTAAAAACGGTATTGGGGTACCCAGTGGGGTTTGCGCCGGTAAAAAAGCTCAACATGGATTATCATGTTCAAATTCATCGTGTGGCTGATGTTACAAACCGCGAAGAACTCGATGCGTTTGTAGCAAGATTACATGCTTCGCGGTTAGATCCCGACAAGCCCCTTTGGCAATACCATTTCATCTTTGATGACAACAGCGAGACGTTTGCTATTTATGCGCGGGTTCATCATATGTATGGCGATGGGGCAACATTAGTGCGCTGGTTCCAAGCGGGATATGTATCAAACTCTCACGAGACTAAGTTCACACCAGTATGGGCAGTAAAACGACTGCGCCATAAGCGCAGAGAGCCTGTGAGCTTTTACAAGCGCTTAGTGGGAGTGGGTTACGCGCTTAAAACCGCGCTTGATTTGCTAATTATCTTTATTCGTATATTCATGAAAGTGCTGCGAGTGAACCCACACTATATGCCTATTCCTTTCACTGGTACGAAAACAGTGCTGACTGGACAAGTGAAAGCGGGAAGGGCTGTGGCTACCATGGACTTAGACTTTAAGCGTGTGAAAGCCCTGGCAAGGCGAACGCGCTCTACGGCAAACGAGGTATTACTATGTGCCTTCGATATTGGCGTACATAAACTGCTGCAAGACCACGGGCAAGTATTTAAAAAAGCCTTGTTCACCAATATGCCAATCAACTTGCGTAAACCCGGCGAGAAAACCACGGGTAATAAGATAGCTATTGTGCCGGTGCAGCTTGCTCACGGCGAAACTGATCCTTATTTACGTTTGCGCCAAATCGTAGTGAATCACCGCATTGTAAAACATGCAGCGCAGCACGCGCGGCCCGCAGCATTTAGCGGCTATACCATTGTGATTCAATCGCTTGCACTGGTCTTTGAGTGGTTAAGGCTATCTAGCGTAGTCAAACCCATTGCCAACATCTTAATCTCCAATGTACCTGGGCCAAAAGATACGCGGTATCTAAAAGATGCAGAGCTTCTGGCTTGTTACCCCATTTCTACCATGACGCCTGGTGGCGGGGTAAATATTACGCTTATGACATATGCAGGCACGGCAAATGTGGGATTAGTGTGCTGCAATAAGAATATTGAATCGCTACAGCCGTTAGCGCGCTACGTCAAAGAGGCGTTCGATATGCTAGAAGCAAGTGTGGACGATCCCAGGTTAAACATCGTCGATATTGGTGAACAGGTGGATACCGTCCCTGTTTCTATTGTGTCAGATCACTAGCGTGCATTGTTCCAAACAGTAAGCGTTGTCATTCAATGAGGTAGAAGCGCAGCACGTCGTCTTCTATACGCACGTTTTGGCCAGCTTTTGAGAACAGAACCTCGCGCCAATGGTCGTTACGCATGGTATGGCTTAAGTCTTCCTGCTTAATTTGCTTTTTAATGGCGTTGTTAATGAGAGGGATGTGGTAGTCCAACACGGCTTGTTTCGAGCCAGATAAATAGACCTTTAGATAGTCTGCAGCTATATCGGATGTGCCGGCGCTAAACAGTGATAACGCTGATTTTAAAGAGCCACCAAGCAAAGAATTAACGCTTTTGGGGAAGAGTCGCGACATCAGAAATTGCGTGTCTTTAATCAACGCGTAATCATCGTTAACTAAGGTGACGCTGTCAGTGGCGACGCCTGTCAAATAGAGTGTACTCATATTTTTGTCGTAATAGGGTGAAGCTGACACGGTAAATACAACATGAGCGCGATAAATAGTCGTGGTGGCAACCACAATATTAAGCGCAGCGAGGCACTGCAGACCAATACGGTTGCTTTCACTATCTAGCGTGATGTTTCCTTCAAGCACGGTAACCGTGCCAGTTCCCATGGGGATATCGAAAGTGAATGAGTAAGGAAAGCTGCCTTTTACGAGGTCATGAAGCTCTGATTTCGTGAAGTCGTCGTGCTTCAGCTTGCCCCATTTCACAAGCCATTGTGCAAGGTAGACTTTACATTTGTCTTTAAACGATAGGTTTTTGGTCAACGTTCATTCTTAGCCTAAATCTACTAGGCGGTGGCTTGTTGTTAGTTTTTTCAGAGTAGGGGCTACTTCGATATAGACTTAAGTTATCAGGATTATTAGATTTTTTAAATCTTACAATTTAAGTCTTTTCTCGGCGAAGTGTTGTTTGGTAATCTGGTCGTACCACAACATTTTTTTAACATTTAATAGTCTTGCCCTCAAGGAGTTGGCGAAATGAGCGAAGTACTGAGCAAATACGATTACATTATTGTAGGCGGCGGTTCTGCGGGCGCGGTGCTTGCCACCCGTTTATCAGAAAACCCCGCGTTAGATGTTTTGCTATTAGAGGCTGGCTCAAAGGACACTAATCCGCTTATTCATATCCCGTTTGGGTTGTCTTTACTCAGTAGATTTGAGGGGATTGGCTGGGGTTATCACACAGCACCCCAAAAAGAGATGTATGACAGAGAACTGTTCTGGCCCCGCGGTAAAACCTTGGGCGGCAGCAGTTCGGTTAATGCGATGTGTTATATTCGCGGGCAAAAAGAAGACTACGACCGCTGGGCTAACGAAGAAGGGGCTGAAGGTTGGTCGTTTGATGATGTACTGCCTTATTTCAAACGCTCTGAGAACTTTGAAGAAGGTGCTGATGAATACCACGGCACAGGCGGCCAACTCAATGTTAGCAAGCTTAGGCATACCAGCGTGCTGTCAGACGCATTTGTGAACTCAGCGTCGATTGCAGGCTATCAACAGCTTGACGACTTTAACCGAGACGACAGGGAAGGGTTAGGGTATTACCATGTTACACAGGCCAAGGGGCAACGCTGTTCAACGGCGAAGGGGTATTTAACGCAGGCCAAGCATCGCAACAATTTAACTGTACTTACTAGAGTCGCAGCCGAAAAAGTGCTGTTAAAAGAGGGGCGTGCAATTGGCGTTCAGGTACGTGAAAAAGGCGTAGTAAATCGCTATTTTGCTAAAAGCGAAGTTATCCTGTGTGGCGGCGCGATTAATTCACCACAACTTCTGATGCTTTCAGGTATAGGACCCAGAGCAGAGCTAGAAGAAAAGGGGATTTTTGTTCAGCAAGATTTGCCTGGTGTGGGTCAAAACTTACAAGACCATCTTGATGCAATTGTACAATATACTTGTAAAGCGAGAGAGGGCTATGCCGTGGCGTTAGGGGCCTTGCCTTCCTACGTAAAAGCCACCGCAGACTATGCGTTTAGGCGCAAAGGTATTTTCTCGTCCAACATTGCCGAAGCAGGTGGCTTTGTTAGCTCAAGCTTAGCGACACAAGGTCCAGACATCCAGTTTCACTTTCTACCGGCAATTTTAAACGACCATGGAAGACAGTTAGCTTTTGGTTACGGTTATGGCCTTCACGTATGCTGTCTATACCCCAAAAGTCGCGGCACTATTTCGCTTCAAAGCAACCATCCTGCTGATCAAGCCCTTATTGACCCCAATTATTTGACTGCAGAGGAAGATCAGCAAGTCATGATTGAAGGTGTGCGCATTGCTCGTAAGCTGCTATCTGCACCAGACTTCGACAAGTTCCAAGGCAGTGAGCTATATCCTGGGGTAGAAGCACAAACAGATGAAGAAATATTAGAGTTTTTACGTGAGCGTGCTGAAACTATCTATCACCCAATTGGTACCTGTAAAATGGGCAGTGATGACGATGAGATGGCAGTGGTTGATACCCAATTGCGGGTAAGAGGTATAGCAGGTCTTAGAGTGGTAGATGCTTCTGTGATGCCCAGCCTAATTGGCGGCAATACCAATGCGCCCACCGTCATGATTGCTGAACGTGCTGCTGAGTTTATTAAAGCGACGCACGAAGGCCAGCCAGTATCTATGGCTAAAGCGGAATCGGCGTAACTAAAAAAGTGCTACGAGCGAGTCTTCGTCTCGCTCTGGCAATTCATCCGTTCTAAGCATCCATTTGCTTTTGCATAAATAAATCTGCTGCACAATCACACATTTCCTCGATATGACTGCTGTCAGCGTAGATACCATCAATAAGCAATCGTGCAATCCCGTGTAACGTGCCCCAAGTAACCTGTGCGAGTCTCAGCGCATCCTGATTATTTGGGAGAAGCCCTTTATCTTGCCAATAGCGCGTCATCGTCACTTGAAACTGAAAGCAGGGAAATGCAACCTCTTTCAGATCGTTGGTCGCCGCTTGGTTTTGCCAAATTGTGCGACCAAACATCAATTCGTACATCTCTGGGTTGTCGGCAGCGTAGCCAATGTATTCGTGCACAAATTCGCGGAAACGTGCCTGCGGTGTTTTGTCTTCTTGTTCGAAGATTCGTTTAGCTGCGGTATGCCAATCGCTAAAGCCTTTGGCTGCAATGGCGCTTAAAAGCGCACTCTTGTCTTTGAAATGGTGATAGGGCGCAGTACGTGACACTCCGGCATCTTCTGCCAGCTTTCTGAGAGATAAACTATCAACGCCGTATTCAGACAGACGCGCCGTTGCCGCCTCTATCAGTGCGCTGCGCAAGTCGCCGTGATGGTAGCTTTGTACTGCATTAGCCATAAACCCGATGTTTCCATTTTCAAATTGAGACGAATAGATAACGTTTTATCTTGACACTGTCAACATAGCCTTTTATCTTGACGCTGTCTAGTTTGCAAATTTGTTAACAGGAACAGCCCAAGGAGACAGCGCAAACCATGAAGTACTCTACATTAAAAGTAAAACAAGAGGGTCATATTGCCCACGTAGTACTAAACCGCCCCGACGCAATGAATAGCATGATCCCAGAGTTCTGGACCGAATTGCCAGCGGCTATTCGTGAAATAGACGATGAAGGCAACGCCCGTGTCATTGTTATTTCATCAACGGGTAAGCATTTCTCTGCCGGTATGGACTTATCGGTGTTCCTGAATATGAAAGAAGACTTTAAGGGCGACCCGTCGCGCAGAGCAGAGCGTATGCGCCGTATGGTGATGTTGCTTCAAGATAGCTTTACCGCCATAGAGCAGGCACGTATGCCGGTTATTGGTGCCGTGCAGGGCGGGGCAATTGGTGGTGCAGTAGATTTGCTTAGTGCATGTGACATGCGCTATTGCACACAAGATGCTTTTTTTACTATTAAAGAAACCCAATTAGGCATGACAGCCGATGTCGGCACGCTTCAGCGACTTCCAAAACTCATTCCCATTGGCATAGTTAAAGAACTGGCTTATACAGGTCGCAATTTTGGTGCAGCAGAAGCGCAGCAGCTTGGCTTTGTAAATCAGGTATTTGACGACCAAGAATCATTGCTAGACGCAGTGATGAAAATAGCGCAGCAGATTGCAATGAATTCGCCGTTAGCAGTTTCAGGCACTAAGACTATGATTAACTACGCGGCAGAACACACGGTGGCAGAGAGCTTGACCTATATGGCCACATGGCAAGCGGGCATGTTCCAAATGGAAGATGTGTTTAAAGCCATGGAAGCACAGAAAACCAAAACGCTGCCAGAATATCCGCCATTGCACCCAGCCATTAAGAAAATGAATTCGTAAGTTTATGTAATTCGTTGAATTACATAGCGCCTTCAGAGAAAGAGCGCATTAGATAAGAATATTTAAACAGGCTTTTTAACGGCTTTTACCAAGCCAAAACGACTTTCAGGAATGTATCATGAATCAGACCGTTACCGATCATCCCGTTTACCCTCATTTATTTCGTCCGTTAGATTTAGGTTTCACCACCCTTAAAAACCGCGTGCTAATGGGCTCTATGCATACAGGCTTAGAGGAATTACCCGACGGCCATAAACGTATGGCGGCATTTTATGGTGAACGTGCCAGAGGTGGCGTAGGGCTTATCGTTACAGGTGGTATAGGACCAAACGAAGAGGGTGCTACCCATCCGTCAACGTTTCGTTTAGATACAGACGAAGCAGTGAAAAATCACAAAGAAGTGACTGACGCGGTGCACATTGCTGGCGGTAAAATCTGTATGCAAATTCTGCACACGGGGCGCTATGCGTATAGCCCTAAGCTTGTTGCACCTTCTGCGGTACAAGCGCCTATTAATCCGTTTAAGCCCAAGGCACTTGAAGCTGACGAGATTGAGAAGCAAGTTAAAGATTTCATTACAGCCGCAACTCAAGCCCAGCGCGCGGGTTATGATGGTGTTGAGATCATGGGGTCTGAAGGCTATTTCCTTAATCAGTTTATTGCAAAGCGCACAAACCACCGTGACGATCAGTGGGGGGGCGAATACGAGAATCGTATCCGTCTGCCTATTGAAGTGGTACGCCGCGTGCGCGAGGCGGTAGGTAAGAACTTCATCATTATTTATCGCTTATCGATGCTAGACCTGGTGGAAGGTGGCTCTACTTATGATGAAGTCGTGCAGCTTGGCAAAGAAATTGAAAAAGCCGGTGCAACTATTATTAACACCGGCATTGGTTGGCACGAAGCGCGTATTCCAACCATTGCCACTAAAGTACCGCGAGCGGCATTTACGTGGGTTACCGCAAAATTCAGAGAGGCGCTTTCAATTCCAGTGATCACATCGAACCGTATTAACACGCCTGAAGTTGCTGAAGAAGTGTTGTCTCGCGGCGATGCAGATATGGTGTCTATGGCACGTCCGTTCTTGGCAGACCCTGACTTCGTCCGCAAAGCCCAGCAAAATAAAGCCGACGAAATTAATACCTGTATTGGCTGCAACCAAGCATGCCTAGACCATGTCTTTAACGGCAAAATGACCAGCTGTTTGGTAAATCCACGAGCCTGTCACGAGCTTGAAATTAACATCAAGCCTGCAGAAACCAAAAAGCGTGTTGCAGTGGTAGGTGCGGGCCCAGCTGGATTAGCAGCGGCAGTGACTTCTGCCAAGCGCGGTCACGACGTGGTGATTTATGATGCATCTAGTGAAATTGGTGGTCAATTTAATATCGCCAAACAAATTCCAGGCAAAGAGGAGTTCTACGAAACGCTGCGTTATTTCAAGCGCCAAATCGAGCTTCATAAAAACATTACCCTTAAATTGAATACTTATGTTGATGCGGCTGCGCTAAACGACGAAGGTTTCGATGAAGTGATGATTGCGACGGGGATCAAGCCGCGTACGCCAGCGATTGAAGGCATTGAGCACGAAAAAGTGCTGACCTATATCGAAGTATTGAAGGAAAAGAAACCCGTTGGCAATAAAGTGGCCATTATCGGCGCTGGTGGAATTGGTTTTGATACCGCTGAGTACTTGTCTCATGGCAAAGAAACGCCAAGCCAAGATATTCCTGCATTTATGAAAGAGTGGGGTATTGATATGACCTTCTCTGCTCGCGCGGGCATCGAAGGCGTTAAGCCGCAGCCTGAGCCATCGCCAAGAGAGATTTTCCTGTTGCAGCGCAAGACAACCAAAGTTGGCGCGGGTCTAGGCAAAACAACGGGGTGGGCACACCGAGTGGGTCTACTAGCCAAAGGCGTGACCATGATCCCAGGTGTAAGCTACGATAAAATTGATGACGAAGGGCTACATATTACGGTTGATGGTAACAGCCAAGTATTGCCGGTAGACAACATTATCATCTGTGCAGGCCAAGAGCCGATGCGTGATATCGTTGAAGGCTTAAACATGCCTTATCACTTAATTGGTGGTGCTGATGAAGCGTTAGAGCTAGACGCAAAACGGGCCATCGACCAAGGTATGCGCGTGTGCGCTGCGGTTTAACGAGCTAGTAAACCCAACCTTGTTAGCATTATAAGCGCCTCATGGAGAGGCGCTTTTTTTGTATATATTAAAACTGAACCTGTTGTGGACTTTTGTAATGACATAGACCTGTTATTATCGTTTTCTTTTTTGAGATAAACATGGCATACAGCAGCACCCAAGACTTAGTTCAAGCAGTCACTAATTCCCCAGATACTATCGAATTTAACGACGTTATCGCGCTCGTTGATAGTGCGTTTGTTTTCACGCCCACCGCTTTCACTAATGGTGACGTAAAAAACGAAGCCAATCAGAACAATGGCTCTTGCAAACTGCTCGCACTCGGTCAGCATTTAAACCTCAATCAAGCGCAAACGCTGGCCTTATTTGGACGTTTTTATCGAGAAGATGTACTTAATAACCCTAACGGCGACGACCATGCCAATATCCGCAACTTTATGGAAACGGGGCATGAAGAGGTGGTGTTTGAGACGTTTCCTTTAGTTAAATTGCAAAATTAATACATCACGCTATTAAGGCTAAAAGGCGAGAGGCGCAAAGCTCTCGCCCTTGTGCAGACTGCATTAATCACGCTCTGTCAAAATCAACTCACTAGACTGGGGCATTATTGCAAAGTCAAACTGACCTAGAACGTTCATTCCCAACAATCCGTCGGCATCGGGTAGAGCGTCTTCGGGCAGCACGATGGCAGAAACATCGTTGAACTCGTAGCCAGCAAAGTAAAATCGGGGTATTTGTACCAGAGGGGCTTCAATGGTTCCTGACGCGGTTCTAATGTTGAAGTTACCAATGAACGTGAGGTTTCGCATACGGCCTAAACGCGCAAAGAGTCGCGATGATATTGCGGTGGTACTGGCACCCGTATCTAAAATCATGGTGGCTTTTTGGTTAAGCGCCTTTACATCAAGGCGATATTGATCGCCAATGCGCTCTAAGGCTACACGGGTTTGATAACGTGCGGCTTCAGCGCCTGTTGGCTCTATTTCACTCTTGTTCGGCGTAGCGTCTGCGTTGGCAATATCGCGCATTTCATAGGCTTTATTGCGAATGATATTCGCGTCTCTGTCGTTTGATGGAAGGGCAGCAAGCACGTCTTCCATTAACGTAAGCTTTTGCTGATAAGCGTACGCTTCAGCCAAATTAAGGGTGTAGTGCCTAGCGTCAGGTATGCGTTGATACAGTGGCTCATTTAATCTGGCAACCAATTCCCATTGTTCGTCTTGACTTAACTGCGTCTGCGCCTGTTGATACAAAGTGGCAATTTTTGCGTCAATAAATGAGAGAGTTTCAGTTGAAAGAGGCAGTTCGGCCAAGTCGTAGTAGTGCACTATGGCCGTTGAGAGAGGCTTGGTTAACTCGATCAGTTCACCCTCTAGCAACAACAGAGATTCGTTGAGCGGGTCATATTTCAAAAGGTTTGTTAATTCAGTGGCGAGGAACGCGTATTGCTCGTTATTGAGTAGGGTAGTCAGTGACTCTAATTGATCTTGATTAACGAGTGGTGAAGAGGTGCGTAGATCGTCAAGTGCGTTGGGTGCCGTGTTAGTGCCTGTCATAGGTGAAAAGTTGGCGGGAGAGCGTTCATTGTTGAAGGGCTCAGCTTTTTCGTTTACCTGAGTTTCATCCACCAACTGTGCTTGGGTTTCTAGCTGCTTGTCACTATCTAAACGGTGTTCATAACTGGCCTCTAGTGCATAAGCTTTATCATTGTGCTGCTTTAAACTAAGCCATAGGTAAACGTTTATGCCTAACGACACAATAAGGAAGAGCGAAAGCACTATCGCTAGCCACGTTTTCATTGCGCCACACACGCTTTGCCATAGATGTCCACGAATTGTTTAGGCATTCGCTTTGGGGCGCCAGTATCAAGGCTAACACATACGAATGTGGTCATAGCATCAAATACGGTTTTGTTTCGCTTTGGGCAGATAAATTGAAACTGGCGTTTCAAAGTAAGTTTGCTGTCGCAATGCACTATCCATGTAGCGCATTCTAACGTATCTCCAAGATGTGTTGGCAGGTGGTAGTTTAGCTCGTGCCGCTTAATGACCATGCCACGGTTAAGCGATTGATAATCGGCAAACTGCAAGCCAAGCGCGTTTGAATGGGCCCATGCTAGGCTTTCTAACTGCGACAGGTATGCCACATTATTAACGTGCTGATAGTGATCGATGTGCGTTTCATCAATATGCCACTGCTGCACATAGGGGGCGTCTAACATCCAATTAAGCGTTGGGGTGCTCAAATCTTTTCCTTATTCATATTTTTGCTTTGATCTACTCTGCTTCTTCACGTTCAGGCATTGTGCCTCATACCACAGGCAGGGGATTATCTTCAGGTAACGTTAAATCATCGTTTAACAATAATTGCATTATCGCTTTTTCTCTCACCAATACGGGGTCAATAAAGCTCTGCACGTCACCTATCGCTTTAAACGCATCAAACCCTCGTTCCAAAAATTCATGCAATGCGAGTAATCCTGCTAATTTAGCTGGACGACGGGACAGTGAAATTAACATACCTATACCACGAATTTTTATAACGTCGGCGAGTTGATCGCCCAAATGGGAAATTATGTCGATTTGATGCTTTCTATCCTCAATTCTGCCCACATTACGATACGCCAAAGCGTAGTCATCTCGGTTGATAGGTTCTCCGGGAAAATGGCTTTGTAAGTACTGAGCCATCGCCATATCTAAATCGAACGATAGTGCATTTAACGACAATGCGTCGTCCATAGCGTTCATAGCTTTGTCAGGCAATACTTTTGCGAGCTTCGGAATAACTCGCACTAAATCAGCGTCCCGTTGGCTAAAATCTTTTGGCCCGTACAATTCATCTACAAAAAAAGCCATGGCTTTTTGGTAACGTTTTTGCTGTGCTAAATCGTCGTGCGTGACCAGTAAGCGTTCGCATTGCCAGTGTTGCAATTGATGAATGATAGGCATTACACCCAACTGATTGGCTAAGTCACGAAGGGCGTTGACCCGATGAATATGTTTAATTATCTCTTGCGCCAAATGACAAACTCCCTGTTGAGATAGTGTGGCTAATTCGTTGTTGTAAACCTAGATTGACCTAAGCAAGCGAGCCTTTCAAGTGAGAAGACAAAGTTTTACTGGTATACTCCACCGCCATTGAAATAGCTCTGTTGTGTAGAATTTATTAGCCGCCATGAACATCGCAAGTCATCACGCATTGTTTGCCAAGACTGAAACTAAAAATACCGATACTAAAGGCTCAAACGTTGAAAGCCTAAAAAGTGAATATCCGGGCATGCACCGAGAAACGCCTACGGGGTCGGATCACTCAGAAGCAGACGTTGATGTACCTGTGTTAATCGCGTTGTTTAATTCGACATTTGAAGATTTTAATACACGCTTGGTTTTAGGTGATGACGAACCCATTTACATCCCAGCAGACAGCGCAACGCCTTACCATCAAGTCGTGTTTGCTCATGGATTTTTTTCAAGCGCTTTGCATGAAATTGCGCACTGGTGTATTGCGGGTGAAAAGCGTCGACTATTAGAAGATTACGGTTACTGGTATTGCCCAGATGGCCGCGATGCATCACAGCAAGCTGACTTCGAAAAAGTAGAAATTAAGCCCCAGGCCATTGAGTGGGCGTTTACAGAAGCAGCAGGAAGAAAGTTTCAGGTAAGCACGGATAACTTAAACGGCGCTGAGCCCGACAGAGAAGGTTTTACGCGAAACGTAGCCGCACAGCTTGAACGTTATAAATCTGAGGGCTTTCCGCCTCGGGCTGAACAATTTATTAATGCGCTGTCATCTGCGTTTGGTAAAGGTAAGTCGTCTGGTTCATGTAGCAGCATAATAAATAGCACGGTAACAGACATGTCAAAAAATACGCTAACAGCAAATTGGGTGGCGGGATAGGAGTAGATGCCGAATGAATCATACTGATCTTAGCCAACCAACGTTTGATAACAAACCCAAATTCAAACTGGGTGTTGTGGTAAACCCCTTTGCCGGCATAGGCGGAGCACTCGCGCTTAAAGGCAGCGACGGTGCAGAAATTCGCGAAAAAGCACTGGCTATGGGAGCAGAGAAAAAAGCCAACGAAAAAATGGCGAAAGCGCTCAGCATTCTAGAGGCGTTGTCAGGCCAGTTCACAGTGGTTACAGCCTCAGGCGACATGGGCGAAACCGTATGTGAGTCTTTAGGTATTCCCTGTGAAGTTATCTACACAGCTATTGCAGAGCAAACCGAAGGTGAAGATTCAGAGCGCGCAGCTAAAGCAATGGTTGACGCAAACGTCGACTTACTGCTTTTTGCTGGTGGCGACGGCACAGCCCGTAATATCTGTAGCGTAGTTGGCACACAGGTGCCCGTGCTAGGTGTGCCTGCAGGTTGCAAAATTCACTCTGGCGTTTACTGCGTGTCGCCGTCAGCGGCAGGGCAGGTAGTAAGTCAGATGATCGCAGGCGAGCTTGTGAGTGAAATGGACGCCGAAGTACGTGATATTGACGAAAACGCGTTTCGCGAGGGCAAAGTTATTGCCAAACACTATGGTGAAATGCGCGTACCCGCAGAGCTCACTTACGTTCAAGCAGTAAAAATGGGCGGGAAAGAGGACGAGGCTTTAGTGCTTGACGACATTGCCGCTTATGTTGGTGAAATTATTGACGATGAGCCTGACACCTATTTTGTCATGGGATCCGGCTCCACCGTAGGTGCGGTCATGGACTTTCTTGGCCTAGAAAATACCTTGTTAGGTGTGGATGTGGTTAAACAAGGTGAGCTAATCGCAAGTGACGTTACTGCGAGCGAACTGATTGCGCTGACTCATGACAAGCCCACCAAAGTCATTTTGACGGTTATCGGTGGTCAGGGCCACATATTAGGTCGCGGAAATCAGCAGCTTAGCCCTGCTTTTATCCGTCAAATTGGCAAGCAGAATATGCTCGTTGTTGCCACTAAACAAAAACTACAGGCATTAAACGGTAAGCCGCTTCGCTTAGACTCAAGCGATGCAACGCTAGACGCTGAACTCGCAGGCGCGTTCACGGTTATCACTGGGTATAAAGATAAAGTACTTTGCCAAGCTGTTTAAAGACGCAGTTTGATACAACACAGCACATGTATAGCCATAAAAAATGAGTTTATCTCGAACTAAGATTTGATATTTAAAAACAGGAAGGAGTAAGACGTGTTACCACCTGCTGCAGCACCAGAAAGTGTCGTTAACGCCATCGCAGATATTGAGGCATCGCTTGATGACGTGGTAAATCACGGTAGTGATGACGAATTGTTTATAGCCAGCTACTTGCAAGGTCACTTTGCAGTAGAGGCTCGCCAGTTAGAAATGCAAGAAGATGCTACGGTTGCGATGCTTAATGATAAAATGCTCGAAAGCCTTAATAGCGCATTCGCCAACAACGAATTAGAAAGTGAAGACGCTAAACAAGTTAAAGCGCTTTGGGCACGGCTAGTCGCAATATAATTGCGACTTTCTTCCTTACTTTTCCCCTATCAATTTTTCTTCGTTCGTCGTTTATCCTCTCTTTTACAATCCGTTACAGTTTTCTGCATCGTAACTCTTTATAAACTACCAAATTGATTTATGTTTAGTATTGGCGTAAAGCCGTTTTGTGGTGCCTGGCACATTTTGGTGTTCAGCACAGATAATAAGATTAAGGATGACGAAATGACTGTACTTAAGCATCTCACCAAGCGCTTAAAAGTAAGTGTAGGTGTGCTGGCAGTAAGTAGTACGCTGGTTGGCTCAGCGTTTGCTAAAAACGATATCAATATCGACTACGAAAAGTTCACTACCGATAATGGGTTAACGGTAATTGTTCATGAAGACCGCAAGGCCCCAGTGGTTGCCGTTGCGGTTTGGTATAAAGTGGGTTCAAAAGACGAACCAAACGGCAAATCAGGGTTTGCGCACCTATTTGAACACTTAATGTTTAACGGCACGGAGAACTATGACGATGAATGGTTTGGGCCGTTACAAGAAGCTGGGGCAACAGGATTAAACGGTACCACAAACTTTGACCGTACTAACTATTTCCAAACCGTTCCGACACCTGCACTTGATCGTATTCTCTGGATGGAATCTGATCGCATGGGGCACTTGTTAGGTGCGGTGACACAAGAGAAATTAGACGAACAGCGTGGCGTTGTACAAAATGAAAAACGTCAGGGCGAAGACCAGCCTTATGGAAGCGTATTCACGCATATTTTTGAAGGCTTATTTCCCATAGGGCATCCTTACCATCATACGGTGATTGGCTCGATGGAAGATCTTAACTCCGCATCGTTAGACGACGTTAAAGGCTGGTTTAACCAATATTACGGACCGAATAACGCAATACTGGTGCTAAGCGGCGATATTAACGCAGAAGAAGCCAAACCTCTGGTTAACAAGTACTTCGCTGATATTGAGCCGGGCCCAGCACTGTCTAAATGGGAAGCATGGGTACCCAAGCGCAATGCAAATACCCGAGAAGTGATTCAAGACAAGGTGCCACAATCGCGCATTTACCGCCTTTGGGTTTCACCTGAAAATACCTCTTCAACCGCAACAGACTTGTTCATTGCCGCGAGTGTCATGGGCGATGGTAAAAACTCACGCCTTTATAAAGAACTGGTGTACGACCAACAAATTGCTACCAATGCCTCGGTGTTTAACTACGAGCTACAAATGGCGTCTATTTTTGGTGTGACGGTTGACGTAAAAGATGGCGTTGACGTTGCGACAGTAGAAAAAGAAATAGATAAAGTCATTAGCGAGTTTTTGAGTAAAGGTCCAAGCAAAGACGAAGTTAAATTGGTGTCGACTAAGCGACGTGCTTCAATTATTCGCGGGCTTGAAGAGGTTGGGGGCTTTGGCGGTAAAGCCGATACGCTTGCTAGTGGTGAGTTCATTGCTGGCGACCCTAACTACTTCAAAACTGAATTGAGTGAGCTAGGACAGGCTACTCCTAAAGGGGTTAAAGCGGCTGCGAATAAATGGCTAAAAGAAGGGTGGCATCAAATCACGGTTGTTCCGTTTATTGAGCACACAGCATCTACCGAAGGCGTTGACCGCAACTCTGGCTTGCCTTCAATCGATGCAGAGACTCAACTGAGCTTTCCTGAGGTGACAGAAACTACGCTTTCTAACGGTGTAAAGGTAGTATTTGCAAAACGCTCTACGGTTCCATTGGTGAATGTTGCGGTGCAATTCGACGCAGGTTACGCTGCTGATGCGGGTGGCAAGTTGGGACTTGCGAGCTTCACCACACAGATGCTTGACGAAGGCGCGGGAAAATATGATGCGCTGGAGCTTGCGGCAGAGCTTGAGCAGTTGGGTACTGATTTAAACGCCGGCTCAAACCTAGATACCACCACAGTTACCATGTCAATGTTAACAGAGAACATGGAGCCTTCTTTGGCGCTGATGGGGGATATCTTGAAATCACCAACGTTCAAAGAGGAAGAGATTGAACGTCAACGAGCGCTTATATTAAGTAATATTGCACAGCAAAAAACACGCCCTGTAAGTATTGCGCTTACGTTACTTCCGCCTCTTATTTATGGTGAAGGCCATGCGTACGGTATTCCGTTTACCGGTACCGGAACTGAACAAGACGTACAAGCGATTACGCGAGATGACCTTGTTAACTTTAAAAATACGTGGCTACGCCCAGACAATGCGACAATTTTTGTTGTTGGCGACACCACGTTAGGTGCCATTAAACCCATGCTTGAGAAAGAGTTTGGCAAATGGAAGGTAGAAGGTAGCAAAGGTGCGAAGCAAATTGCTGAAGCGTCAATGCCTGAGCAAGGCCAAGCGATTATTATCGACCGCCCTGGTGCACAACAGTCGCTTATTCTGGCTGCACATTTAGCGCCACCAACAGGGGCTGACAACAATATTGCAATTAATGCCATGAATTTAACCTTAGGTGGTGCTTTCACTGCTCGCGTTAATATGAACCTGCGTGAAGATAAAAGCTGGTCTTATGGCGCGTACACCTTCCTGCAAGATGCTAGGGGACAGCGCCCGTTTATGGTTTATGCGCCGGTGCAAACCGATAAAACAGGTCCATCACTGCTTGAGCTTAAGAAAGAGCTTAACGCTTACTTAGGTGAAAAGCCGCCAATGGCGAATGAACTTGAAAGGGCGCGGTTAGACGAAGTTCGCTCTTTGCCAGGTCAATTTGAGACGGCTAACGCGGTATTGTATAGCTTACTGTCGAGTGAAAGATTTAACAGACAATATAACTACCCAGAGTCCTTGGTCGAGAAATACAACAGCTTGTCTTTAGACGATTTGAGTAACGCGGCGAAAGAAGTGCTGCACCCAGAGAAATTAACCTGGATAATCATCGGAGATGCCGAGAAGATTAAAGCAGAAGTTGAAGCGGCTCAGCTCGGGCCTGTTAGCGTGCAAAGCATGAATTCACTGTAATAAGCGACACTGCAAAGCAAGCGAAAGGGCCGAGAAATTTCTCGGCCCTTTTTTATTCAGAATTATTCGCTAAATTCGTCAAACGCACGCAAAGCATCGGCGGCGTACATAAATGATGGGCCTCCGCCCATGTATACCGACATACCGCACACTTCTTCTATTTCTTCACGGGTAGCACCTAAATGCACTAACGCTTTAGCATGAAAACCTATGCAGCCATCACATCGCGTTGCAATACCAATCGCAAGGGCAATAAGTTCTTTCGTCTTTTTATCCAACGCACCATCGGCGGTCGCCGCCTTGGCCATATCTGAGAACCCCTTCATGACTTCTGGCACGCCTTTTTTAACCTCGGCTAGATATGGATTTAAGTTATCTGTAATTTCTTTATATGACTTCGTCATAGAGTTTCTTCTATGTGGCGACTCAGGAAGGCCCTTTTCTTTTCTTTCCAAGTTCAGGCGTATTCCTTGCACAAACAACGCGAGACGGCAAAGCATTAGGCCAAGTGAACTCAATGATTGAAGATCACGAAGGGTGCATTTGGTTTGTGACCACCACGGGTCTTTATAGACATACAGGTGAGGGAAATTACGTAGAGAAGATGGACTTTGGCTATGACAACGGACTTCGCATAATATATGAAGACCACACTAAAACTAAATGGGTAACCAGTGAAGTTCACGGCATATTCAAGCTATCTCCTCGCCGTAAAATCAAGCAGATCAACAGTGACTCATTGGTTTCACCCAGTGGCATTGAGCTAGATACCTTCAAAAATAGTGGCGATGTATTGATTGCTACAGCAAATGCTGAAATTTATACATGGAAAGTGAAAGAGCAAATACTCCAAAAGGAATTTGACTCGGTATTTAAAGAAGAAAGTGAATATTCAAATAGGGGAGTTATAGAACGACCTATTATTGTCCCCGATAAACACGGCAATATTTGGGTGGCACAAGACAACTTTATTGCACGTGTTAACAGAAAGAATGGAAATGTAAGTCGCTTAGAATATCCCAGAGAAGACAGCAAGTATCGCCAATTCAGAGAGTTCAGAGCGTCAGCGTTAGATAACGAAGGCAATGTATGGATAGGTACCTACAAGCATGGTGTTTATATATACAACGTGCAATCTGGCGCCTTTGAGCATCTTTCAACGACTGACGGCTTAGCTCACCCAGAGATTCACGCCATTGTTAATGACTCTCAAGGAAATATGTGGATTGGCACTGGAAGCGGCGTAAATTTATGGTCCATTCAGGACAATACTTTCACTCAGATTGAATACAATAAAGATCACAATGCAGGTCTGTTGGGCAGCATTGTCGAAGATATTCATGAGACCAAAAACGGCCAAATTTGGATTGCAACCCAACGGGGGTTGAACCTTTATAAGCCTGAATCGAAATCCTTCGAGTGGTTTGGGGAGCAGAAAGGGTTGCCCGCTACCTTAGTAAGAGCGATTGCAGACGGCGACGAGGGCCAGCTCTGGCTTACCACGAATAAAGGAATCTTTCTTTTTAATCCGGCTACTGAAAGTGCCATTAATTACACTAGCACTGCCGGGGCTGTAAGTCAGAATTTCTATTCAAACAGTTTACTTAGAGCCACTAACAACACGTTCTTTACCAGTAGCCAGCGAGGTATTGAATACTTTGAGTATGTGCCAGGACAGTCTGAATTGGTCGATTCTAAAATTGTGCTAACTGGCTTCAACAAAATGGGCGAAGCAGTAAGCCTTGATAAGCCACTATCCTACGTTACGGATATTAATCTTTCCTACGAAGACTATTTCTTCTCATTAGACTTTGCTCTTCTAGACTTCTCTGATCCCAAGCGTTCGCATTTTTCCTACAAATTAGAAGGATACGATGAACAGTGGATTGATATCGGAAATCACAACAACGTTTCATTTACTAACCTAAATGGCGGCACCTATACATTGCTGGTCAAAGCAATGAAACCCAATGGTGAATGGGGCAGTGAAGTCATGTCGGTTAATTTGCATGTAGCAGCAGCTCCTTGGAAAACTTGGTGGGCATACAGCATTTACTTTGCGTTTTTACTCGGCATTGTTCTGTTGATCATTTACTTAAGAACCCACTTACAGCAAACAGAAATTACCAAGCAGAAGCGCTTTGTTCAGGCGCTAGAGCAACAAGTTTCAGAAAAAACAGCCTCGTTGAAAGCTCAGGCCAACGATTTGAAAAAAGCGCTGGAACAAGCCGAAGAAGCAACCAAGTTGAAGTCTGAATTCCTTGCAAATATGAGCCATGAAATTAGAACGCCAATGAACGGCGTGATAGGGATGCTGGGCCTGCTTAAGAAAAGCAACCTAACTACTGAGCAATCACAGCGCGTCAACATCGCAAGCTCAAGCGCTAATTCTCTACTGGCCCTGATTAATGATATTTTGGATTTCTCTAAAATAGAAGCGGATAAACTCGAGATTGAGTCCGTTGAATTTGATGTAAGGGAATTGATTGAGAGCATTGCTCAATCGGTTGCGCATCTAGCGCAAGAAAAAGGGCTGGATGTTGTTGTAGATTTGTCAAAGGTCAGTGAGTCAAAAATAAACTCAGACCCCAGCCGAATTCAACAAATCCTCACAAACCTTTTAAGCAACGCCGTTAAATTTACTGAGCAGGGAGAGCTCTCTGTCACGGCAGAATTGCTTCCTACTAACAATCAGAATACTGCGCTTATGCACATTGCGGTGGCAGATACGGGCATTGGTATTCCCGCATCAAAACTACCTCATTTGTTCGATGCGTTTACACAGGTCGACGCTTCTACAACTAGACGCTATGGCGGAACAGGGCTTGGGTTGAGCATTACCAAAAAGCTATGCCAATTGTTAGGAGGAGACATAAGTGTTACCACCGAGCTTGGCAAAGGCAGCCGTTTTGATGTGACATGCGAAATTCGCTACGCCGAGCAACGCAACGCTGTGCGCCCTCAGCTTGCTAAACAAGACATGTGTTGCCTGATTATTGACGACAATGCTTCAACAAGACGTGCCATGCAAAGCCAGTTGAAACTTTGGGGAGTGCTTACACTGACCGCATCTTCGATTGAGGAAGCGATTAGCTTATATTTGAAAGACAGCGAGCAAGAGATACCGGCAATACCCATTGATGTTGTATTTCTGGAGAAAGCAGAAGAGGAAGAGTTTTCACAACACTTCGGCCAGATACTTTTAGATAACCCCAGAACAAAACATACGCGTTTGGTATTAATGACACAGCTAAGCGACATGGAGAGCTCTGTTGTCTATGGCGGAATAGACGTTGATGAGAGTCTTCCTAAGCCACTGACCTCTTCAGATTTAATTCGAATTGTAGAGGAATCAGTAAATACATCTGACTATGAAGCTAAACCACGCTTTAGAAAACGCGAGGATGATCCAGTCCATATTATCGAAGGCAACACTCAGCACGTTCAATCACCTGAAGAAAACGCAAAATCCACCTCTGATGACAATGCTTATCGAATCTTGTTAGTAGAAGACAATGCCATTAATCAAATAGTGGCCACCAATGTTCTAGAAAGCGAAGGGTATGTGGTTGACGTTGCCAACAACGGTGTAGAAGCGTTAGAACTGTTAAAAAGCAGCAAGCTTAAGGCGCATTACAGCGCAATTGTCATGGATTGCCAAATGCCGGAAATGGACGGGTTCGAAGCAACCAAGCTTATTCGCTATGGTGCAGCCGGCGACGTTTACAAACGTGTACCCATTATAGCGATGACGGCGAATGCTATGCAGGGCGACAAAGATATGTGCATGAAAGCCGGTATGGATGATTTCCTCACCAAACCCATAGAGCACAATAAAGTAACTTCAACATTACAGCACTGGCTCAACAAAGTTAATTAGACCCTCGCCAACGGGGAAATAAACGCGTTAATATGCAACAAGTTTTTAACATGTTGTGAGAGCGTTAATGCTAAACCGAGCATCAAAACCCTTCGTCAAACTCGTCGAACGATATCTTCCTGACCCCTACATTTTCGTTTTATTACTCACCCTAATTACGTTTGCGTTTGCAGTGGTCATTCAAAATCAGTCTCCACTTACAACTATTCGACAGTGGGGTGACGGATTTTGGGGGCTGCTCACATTTTCAATGCAAATGCTCTTGGTGCTAGTCACTGGGTTTATGCTGGCATGCACGCCATTAGTAAAAGCCTTACTTGAAAGGCTTGCGAGCTTAGCAAAAAGCCCTGGGAGCGCCATTGTGCTGGTCACGTTGGTGTCGCTTATCGCAAGCTGGATAAACTGGGGCTTTGGTCTTGTTGTAGGCGCGTTGTTCGCTAAAGCCTTAGCAAGAAAAGTGTCGGTTGATTATCGGTTATTGGTGGCAAGCGCGTACTCAGGCTTTATTGTATGGCATGGTGGTTTAGCGGGCTCTGTGCCCTTAACTATTGCAACGCCGGGTCATTTTTCAGAAGCACAGATTGGCGTAGTTGGCACTGGAGAGACTATTTTCAGTGGGTTTAACTTGCTGTTATTGGCAATCATGTTCGTGATTATTCCTCTTGTTAATCGTTTAATGTTACCGCCTGAATCTGAAAGCATTATTGTCGATAGCGCCAAGCTCAAAGACGACGCTTTACCGTCGGCAACAAACGAGCGGCCCGCCGACAAACTTGAAAACAGCAAGGTGCTTGGGTTACTTGTAGGCTTTGCAGGGCTTGCTTATCTCACTAACTACTTTGTTTCAGGGGGCGGGCTTAATCTCAATATCGTTAACACGCTATTTCTCTTTCTCGCTATTGTCCTTCACGGTACACCACGCAATGTACTGCACAGCCTGCAGCAAGCCGTTCAGGGCGGTAGTGGTATTGTTATACAGTTCCCATTTTATGCGGGGATCATGGCGGTAATGGTTCAATCAGGATTGGCCCAAACCATGTCAGAATGGCTGATTAGCTTTGCATCTGCAGAGTCGCTGCCAGTATGGAGTTTTATTAGCGCAGGCATTGTTAATATTTTTGTGCCTTCGGGGGGAGGTCAGTGGGCAGTGCAAGCCCCAGTAATCTTGCCCGCTGCCGCTGAACTTGGAGCCGAAATAAATAGAGTTGCCATGGCGGTAGCGTGGGGTGATGCGTGGACCAATTTGATTCAGCCATTTTGGGCGCTACCGGTACTTGCCATAGCTGGCCTTAAAGCCAAAGACATTATGGGCTTTTGCTTAGTTCAGCTTATCGTAACCGGTGTCATTATTTCCTTGGTATTGCGGTTTGTGTGAGGATTTAGAGAGCAATTTAACGCCGTCAAACAAGGCGAATAGAGCCGAATATGAAGCCACAACTTAAATACAAGCGGTGTGAATGATGCATTTAAACGAAGAAAAGGTAGGGTTGTTGATCGTAGATGTTCAGGGCGCGCTGGCTCGAAAAGTCAATGATAGCCAGACAATGATCTGCAAAACAGTAAAGCTAATACAGTGTTGTAAATTGCTCAATATTCCCGTAGTTGTACTTGAGCAAAATCCTGATGGCTTGGGGAGAACGGTCCCTGAAATTGAAACTCATGTCGCAAGCGATCCTCACTTTAAGAAATTTACTTTTAACGCAGTAGCAGGTACTGACCAGTGCTCGTCCGAAATACTGGCGTACATTGGTGAAATGGAATTAAGTCGATGGCTGGTTGTGGGAATTGAAGCGCACGTATGCGTTTATCAAACGGTAACGGGTTTATTGGAAAATAATCACACTGTGGAAGTAATACAGGACTGCATTTCTTCAAGAGAGTCTTCAAATGCTGTGCTCGCCATCCAAAATATGCGTGAGCAGGGCGCACGGATCAGCAGTTTTGAGATGACACTTTTTGGCCTTTTAAAATCATGCCAACATCCAAAATTCCGAGAAGTGTTAGCGCTCATCAAGTAGTCGAACAACGTGATGAGCGAAACAAGTCGGAGCTAAGCGAATGCGGTTTCTATCGATACAATGTCAATACCACGCACTTGCATAGAATCCAGCGCCAATAGATGACCAATGGCGTCACGCGTGCAGGTGCAAGGTTCAATGACTTTGGGGGAATACTTGGCAGCAGCTGGTGATAATGCTGTGTGAGTTACGCAGTTGTGCGTCATCATACCTGCAAGAAGAATTTCATCCACGCCCAATGACTGTAAGGTTTCGTCTAAATTGGTGTTTTCAAAACAATCGGCGTGTTGCTTTGTGATGATGGGCGCATCCGGGGCAGCGGCTATCACCTCTTTATGAATTTCAGCGCCATGAGATCCTTCATAGAAAAACAACCCTTCTCCGGCCTCAACAGGCACAAGGTGCTGTATGTGAATAATCGGAATGCTCTTTTCCTTTGCAATAGCCATCGCTTTAAGTGTTTCTTGCATCGCAAGCTCTGGTTTGTGTAAAGGATACTTCCCTTCAGGAAAGTAATCGTTTTGAATATCTATAACAATAAGTGTTTGTTTAACCACGGTCTTACCCTCTTTATCCAAGAAATAGTCTCTAGCACGGTTTAAGTTGTGCTTACTCGATATTGACTATTTTGCAGATTTTCACGTGTAATAGAGAGTGACGATAATGACAAAAAGCGCGCCAAATGCGACAGCGTTCACAGAACGACAATGAAACGATGAAAGAAATAAAAATAGCAGTAATAAACTATCCAACCGCAAGCCAATCTGCGCTTTACGGCATCGTTGAGATGTTAGAGTTAGCAAATACGATGTGTGAGCAAATCAACGCTGATGTGGCATTTAGCGCGAGTATTTACAAAGCGGAACAGTTAAACTCAAATGCACTGGTTGATGTCGTCATCTTGCCGCCAAGCATGAGTGAAACATTTTTTGAGCATGACTTCACATCACTTATCAACTATATGGAAGTCATGCAGTCCCAAGGTGCATTGCTCGCATCTGCTTGCGTAGGTGCATTTATTCTTGGCAAGGGGGGCTTTTTAGATAACAAAGTGTGTACTACACACTGGCGAATTGCCGATCACTTCATGGCAACCTTTCCCACAGCAAAGCTAGATGCTAAGGCTATCGTGGTAAACGGGGAGGGTGTAATAACAGCTGGTGGAAGAATGGCGTGGATTGATCTTGTGTTTGAAATCATATCGACCTTAAGTTCACCCACCATTGCCTTGAATCTTTCTAAAGAGATGGTGGTGGATACAGGTTACAGGGAGCAAGGCTTTTATCACCAGTTTTCACCCAAAAAAGATCATGGCGATGCTCTCGTTGTTAAAGCGCAAAATTACTTGGCAAATCATTACAGTCAGCCAATTTCTCTTAGCGATTTAGCCAGCCACACTTTCGTTAGTCAGCGAACCTTACAGCGAAGATTTACGCAAGCGTTAGGTATGTCAGTCATCGACTATCTGCAGAAGCTGAGACTTCATCATGCTTGTCAGCAAATTGAAGTATCTACGCGTAGCATTGCTGATATCGCATTCAACGTGGGCTATCAAAACGTCAATGCGTTTAGGAAGATATTCCGTAAAGAGTATGGGCTTAGTCCGGTGGAATACCGCAAGCGTTTTGCAATAAATTAATCATATCGTTATTTTCATTTTAATTGTTATGTTATAACATTTATTAAATTCGAGATTTAAAATGAAACTTAGCGAGTCGTTATGTCAATTCAAACTCAGCTTCCCGTTACCGTACTTTCGGGCTTTCTAGGCGCCGGTAAGACCACGGTTCTAAATCATATTCTGAATAATCGTGATGGATTAAGAGTAGCCGTTATTGTTAACGATATGAGTGAAATCAATATCGATGCTGCAACGGTGAAAAATGAAATTAGCTTTAATCGAGCCGAAGAAAAGCTAGTTGAAATGAGCAATGGCTGTATTTGTTGCACGTTGCGAGAAGATTTGCTTGAAGAGATAGAGCGTTTAGCGCATGAAGGTAAATACGATTATCTGGTAATAGAGTCTACAGGTATTTCGGAGCCTTTGCCTGTAGCTGAGACCTTCACGTTTGCCGATGAAGACGGTAAAAGCTTGTCGGAAATATCACGCCTCGATTCGATGGTCACCGTTGTCGATGCATTGAATTTTCTTAAAGACTATGACGAAGCTAAGTTTCTCAACGAAGTGGGTGAGAGCTTGGGGGAGGAAGATGAGCGAAGCGTGGCAGACTTGTTGGTCGAACAAGTGGAATTTGCTGATATATTGCTTATAAGCAAAACCGACTTAGTCTCTGAACAAGAGTTGGCGCGCCTTAAAAGTATTCTGCAAACCCTCAACACCGAGGCTATTCAAGTTCCTATCGAGCATGGAAAAGTGCCCCTCGACAAAGTGCTGAACACAGGGCGGTTTAGCTTCGAGCGCGCTCAGCAGTCGCCCGGTTGGCTGAAAGAAATGCGTGGCGAGCACGTACCAGAGACTGAAGAGTTTGGTATAAGCAGCTTTTCGTACGAAGCGCGACGTCCGTTCGATCCGCAGAAGTTTTATGATTTTATTCATAGTAAAGACATTGCAGGTAAGTTAATTCGTTCAAAAGGCTTCTTCTGGCTGGCAACACGCCCTCAATTAGCGGGTAGCTGGAGCCAAGCTGGCGGTATGGCGAGATACGGGGCTGCTGGGCTGTTTTGGAAAGCCGTACCCAAAGAGCAGTGGCCTGAAGACCCTGAATACCTTAAAGCGATTGAAGAACAATGGATGGAGCCCTTCGGTGACATGCGTCAAGAACTGGTGTTCATTGGACAAGGGCTTAATAAAAACGACATTATCGAGCGGTTAGATCGTTGCTTGTTAACAGACGAACAGCTTATTCAAGGTCATCATGTTTGGGCCGAAATGCCTGACCCATTTCCTGCGTGGGAGCACTAATATGCAGGCGTTACAAGACTACAATACCGTATTCGAACGCAGCAGTTCTTGGCGCTCAAGCGCCGATGCTATGGTGTTGGGCGATATCTTTGATAAAGGGATTAGCGTTGCGGTATGGACAAGGCCCGAAGTACCACTTGTCACGCAATATTATGTCGACGTTTTTAAATCATTAGGAATGGGGATTCGCGGTGTTTTCTCTTTAACATCACTGAAAGAGGAAATCGCAAAGCTTTTACCTGATGGAAGAAATAATGCCGGAAAGCAGGCTGCCATTGACGATATTTATTTGCTGTCTGACATGCTCACCACGCTATTTGACTGTGACAGTGTGGGTGTAAGGTTAGTGCCCCTTTCATCAGCAATGTGCCCAAGCTTTCATGTGGACAATATTCCTGTTCGGTTGGTGAATACCTATTTGGGCGAAGGTACAGAGTGGCTGCCGAAAGAAAGTGTGGTTACACGCCCAATGATTGGTCTTAACGACGCGAATACGCAAGGGCTTACTAAGAATAGATTGGGCCAGCACTATCGAGAGAGCAGCGTTAGGCAAATGAACGCGTTCGATGTGGGTTTACTTAAAGGTGAGTCGTGGCAGGGCCATGAAGAATTTGCCGCCGTGCATCGGTCCTGCAAAGTCATCCCTGGTACTCATCGCGTGTTGCTTACCCTGGATCCCATGTAGTTTTTAAATACTTATTGTACCTCACCCTCGGTTACTTCGGCGCTATCACTTTTTCCATGAGTTTTCCCTTGTGATAGCGCTTTTTTCTTTATCGGTACCTAGCCTCGCTAATCTTCTTAAATATTCGCTTTTAAGCTTCCAGCGTTAAGGTAAATAGTCTAACAGGCAAGTGCCACGTCTTTTTAGCGAAGACCTGAAAGGCCAAGTTTTTCAACATACACCCTTAAACATTATAATCTTTCATATTTAACGTGTTGTGAATGCTAGGAATACGTTCTTCTGCATGGTGATTTACATACAGCAGTGTACTGGTGCCTGCTTTAGCCAATATATCGATAAGCTTCAGCGCTTTTTGGCGGTTGAAGTCGTCTAAACCATTGCAAGGTTCATCCAAAATAAGCACGGCGGGGTGCTTAACCATAGAACGTGCAATAAGTACTAATCGCTGGTCACCAAAAGACAGTGACTGAAACGGCGTGTTCTTTTTCTGTTTCAAACCCAGTACTTCAAGCCACTGCTCTGCCACCATGCGTTCCGCTAGCGTGGGGCGAGTGTACAGACCAATACTGTCGTGAAAGCCTGAAATGATAACGTGCTCAACACTTGCATTCACTTTGTACTGCATGTGGAGCGCATTCGACATAATTCCAATGTGCTTTTTAATGTCCCATATGCTCTCGCCTGTGCCACGTTTTATGCCAAACATTGTTAAATCGTTGGTATAGCAATGGGAATTATCACCAGTAAACATTTGAAGCAAACACGTTTTTCCTGACCCATTTGGACCAGTGATCTGCCAATGCTCATTTTTGTTAAGCGTAAAGTTAAGCTGTTCAAATACGGTTCGCTCATCGAAGCGCACGAACCCATCTTTAAGCTGAATTAAGGTATGAGGTAGTGAATCTAACTCACTGTTTTGCTCATTGAGGTTTCGGTCATTGCGATTGGGGTCATCGCCGTGTTTGTCTTTAGCGTTTAGGGCTGAGGGAACATCGATATCATCAGACTCTAGTGCAAACCAAGTGCTTAGTTCTGAGCGCAAACCGTCATAGTTAAGTTTATCTTCAGATTTCCACGTAATAGCCAAGTCATCCATGACAATCAACTGAGCTTGTATATTCTTGGGAATATCTGCGAGTTTGTTGGCGGTAAGTACTAAAGAAGCTTGCTGCTGAGAGACAAGAAAGCGACTAAATGCGCTTATCGCTTCAACATCTAAACCTTCGAAGGGTTCATCAAGCAAAATAATAGAGGCATTACTTAACCATGCCAACATGATAATAATCTTGCGGGTTTCACCTGTTGAAAGTGAAAGAAACGCATTATCTAGCAGATGCTCAATTCTAAGCGCAGAGGCGAGTTCGTCGTAATAAGGGTGGTTTTTATAATCCTCATTAGTCTGTGCGAATAGTTCGCGAACCTGTGTTGGCTCAGCTATTACGTCTAGAATATCTGCACTGTCTTTTTGTTTTTCTTCTTCAATTATCGCTTGCTGTTTAAAAACCGAAACCTCTGCAACAACCGAACTACATTCACGACTACCGCTTGCTGCCTTCCCACTACCGGCAAGCGCGGAAATTAAGAGTGACTTTCCGCTACTGTTTCTACCTGCAATAAGGAAGTGGGACGGCGCACTTTCAGTACAGAGCGCTAGCGAAAATGCAGGAGTAATGTATTGATTAGAAAGCTTTATTTGAAATTCAGAAAGGTAAAGCATTAATGATCGCGAGTGAATATGGTTTAGCGCCATTGTGAAGTTTTCTGATTTCGTGTCAATGGTGAATAAGACATTCTGAAGCCTGAATCAGGTGGTAAGTTAGTCTTTTACTATCAATATGGCTATAAACGACTAATGATGACTTGAGTGAACTTCAGCTTATAATGGCAAGAAAGCAGTGTGCATTAATAAGAAGACAGGATGAAAATTTCACTGGAAGAAATAAACAAATCTAACTATGAGCAGGTTTGTGACTTGGATGTGGCGGATGATCAACAAGCGTTTGTAGCGTGCAATATGTGGTCGTTGGTTGAGTCTTTTTACAACGAGAACCATACCTGCAAAGCCATTTATTGCAACGACCAGCCCGTAGGGTTCTTGATGTGGGTTCAGGAAACGCCTACTAAGGTGTCCATTTGGCGCTTTATGATTGATAAGAGCCATCAGAATAACGGAATTGGCAGAGTTGCTTTATCTCAAGCTATCACGCTTATAAAGCAAACTTCTGAACTTAAACAAATAGAGATATGCTATAACCCCAAGAATCCTGTTACCAAAGCCTTCTATTCAAGCTTTGGTTTCGAAGAGGTGGGGTTAGATGAAGATGGCGAAGACATGCTTGCTGTTATTGCCATTTAGCCACGACTTAAATTTAAAGCAGCGAAATGCGAGGGATCTCAAGATATGGACGTCATAGATATTAAGACTTTTATTCCAAGCAAAAACTACGATATTTCTAAAGCATTTTATTCTGAGATTGGATTTAATGCTTCATACGTAAATGAAGACCTAACACTGTTTGAGAATGGTGATTGTCTATTCTTTCTCCAGCGCTTCTATAATCCTGAATTGGCGAATAACTTTATGCTACAAATATGTGTAGCAGACATTCAGGACGCTTTTGATTTGTGCTCGCGCTCGTTACATAAAACGAAAATTTCATCAATTGAGCAACAACATTGGGGAAGTGTTTTCTATCTGTGGGGCCCGTCGGGCGAACTACTTCACATTACCGAATTAGGTAGCTAGCTTTTGCGAGAACGAGGGACGGAATGACGAATGATGCATACGAATTACACCATTAAAGAAAGCCCTCCGTCAGCTGAAGAATTTGCCAGTTTAAGAAAATTGATTGGATGGAGTAACCCGTGTCTATCGGTTGTTCAAAAAAGTATTGATGCCTCGTTGTTTTGGGCAACAATTTACCTCGACAACAACCTTGTAGGCTGTGGTCGGGTGATTGGCGATGGCGCAATGTATTTTTATATTCAAGACGTCATTATTCATCCAGAACATCAGAATAAAGGCTTGGGATCGAAAATAATGAACACGTTGATTGCACATTTGGAGTCTTGCTGCGCACCTGGCGCAACCATTGGCTTGTTGGCTGCGCACGGAAAAGAGAGTTTTTATCTTAAGTTTGGCTTTAAACCTCGTGATGGTCAGAGCTTAGGTTTAGGCATGTGTAGGTTTATTTAGCTACTTGGTCATTAACGTGGCATGAGAGTTCCGGGAGTTCTCAAGTTTTTTTAATCACTTGTCATTGTGATCATTGCCTATTTAATTATCGGCAGCTTTCTGTCCTAAGGCGGCAAGTCGCCTCCGCTTTTCATGCACGGCCTGACGATAAACATCAAGTTCTTTTAACACTGAGAAAGGTACATCTCCTGAAACTAGGCGCTTTACGTCACTTGGTTATCAGCAATTTTTTTTCAATGTAACCTCCAATGTAACGGTCAATGCTACTTGTAGTCTCTCTTTGGTGTGAATTTTGCAAAAGCCTGTTTAAAGACACTGAAAATGTCGGTTTGCGTAGTAGCTGATCACTGTTTTTCGATGAGTTTTTGCTTCTTTCCGATAGAAATTTGACGTTTTTCACTGGACACGTGTAATGAAAAGTATGACAAAACCTGTCTCTCACGCTTTGCTGACAGAAAATGGTCGCTTAGTCGCGAAAGCCTTGGCATATACCGCGCTTCTCTTGGGCTTACTCTCTGGTTGCTCTTCATCTGACGAACCTAAGAGTCAATTTGCGCAAACCGATGCCAGCGACGTATCGGCATTGGGGAATGTGGAATACCACACCTATATGTTAGCGAACGAACTTTTTGCTGATGTGGGTCCAGCACGTCAGTCTCGCTATGCGGTAGTTGGCTTTGTACCTGCCGATACTATGAAATACAGTGCTGGTCATCAACATCCGCTAATGTTGTTGGGCCATCAGCTTGAACAGGGAATGATTACGGAGGCCACGAAAAGAGGCTTTTCTACTCAAGAATTCAAGCTTTCGAACGATATAATTGTTAGTAACGAAAGCGACAGAGTATTAACCCGCGATATCGACCAGCTTTCCAACATTGAGCGCGTCGATTTTTATATAACCGGCACTATGGTGTATCAAGAGTCTGGCGCGGTGGTTAACGCTCGAATTATCAACGCTAGAAATAAAAACATTGTCGCTGCAGCAACACGCTTTTTCCCTGCCGAACTGTTTTGGCGCGAAGAACAAGTAACCACCAGAAACGGCAAGTTATACAGAACTGAAGGTACGAGGTAACCCCATGAAAAGACGAAATCAATACGCGGCGCTTTCGCTTTGTGCTTCACTGCTAAGCGTCAGTGGGTGCTCTATGATGATGGGGGAAGAAGAGGTAGCCGAACAAGCGCCTCAGCGCCCGGCCATGAACGTGATTGATATTACTGCCGCCGACCGCGCTCCCTCAAAGCCAGTTGAAAATACGAGTGATACTCAGTCTCAGGGTATGGATGCGTACGGCGCTATCGGTCAACCTCCTTTGTATTCGAGCGTACAGGGCGCGTATAAAGGTCGACCTCTAACCAAGCATATTGGCGACTATGTGAAGAACATGGCGCAAGACTTAATTGCCAATATGGAATATGTGAATAACAAAACACCTATTGGTGTAACCCATTTCGCACTGCTAGATACTGACTTGCAGAAAACAGATTTGCTTGGTCGTCAGATGGCGGAATCTTTTGTTCACGAACTGCATAAATTCCGCGTGCCGGTTATCGACTTCAAAGCCACTGAATATATTCGCATTACTGACGATGGCGATTTTGTATTAAGCCGAGACTATCTGGAATTGAGCAGCAGCCTTCCTATTGAATACGTGTTAACGGGAACGATGACAAAGCACCAAGGTGGCGTGTTAGTTAACGCTCGTATTTTGGGCATGGAGTCGCGCGCAGTTGTGGCAACTGCGCAAATGTTAGTGCCGTTCTACGTAGTAGATGCACTTATTCCAAGTGACGGTAGCCAGCAAAACGGTATGCGCGATGGTGTTAAGCTAAGTCGCGGCTAGGAGTTTCAGTATGGTGTTTACAAAGAAGCTTGTGTCAAGCAGTTGGGCAGCCGTTGGCGTAATGCTGAGTGTATGTATGACAGGGTGCACTAGCACAGAGTCTATTGGCTCATTTTGGTTAGGTGAAGACGGTGAAATTACTCATCACGCCGAGCCAGTGCCTGTACCAAGCCGCTCAGGGCTGGAGTACACACCAGATTCTCGCGATAGACAATATCAACAGCACGTGGAAGTCGAACCCGGCTATAAAGACCCACTACATCATGGCTATTCACCTTCACAAACGCATAAGCGCTTAAATGATTACGCCTCGCAACTTGCGATGGAGTTAATGGACAATGCAACCCGTCTTACGCAGCAAGATATGGTGGGTGTGGCGAGCTTTGTGAGGCTTAATCAGTCGTTGAGCGACAGCACCGTGTTAGGCAATCAGCTTTCAGAGTATCTAATAGCCGAGCTACAAGACTTTGGGTTAGCGGTTGTCGACTTTAAGCTTGCAGGTGGCATTACCGTAACGCCAATTGGCGATTTCGTACTTACTCGAGATGGTACTGCACTCGCTAAACAGGTTGAAATGGACCATGTTGTAACAGGCACTATCATTGAAGATGACAGAGGCGTCCGCGTAAACGCCCGTATCGTGTCGCTGGAAAATAAACAAGTGGTGGCAAGCGCCAACGTATACATTCCTGCGTTTATCGTGATGGATTTAAATAAAATGGCTAGCGTAAACTAGCCATTTACTTCCATTGGGCTCTGTTTTTTCAAAGCGAATTCCTTTCATGTTCGCTTTCAAACCTCTAAACGTCTGGTCTTTTGTGTCCTGCACAGGAGAATTTTCACAAAGACCTCTCCGTTTATTAACCCTGACTTCTAATTGCTTCGCGAGTCATAAAGCGGCTTGTGTTCACTGCATTAAGCAAATCGTTGCTTAAAGGTAGCGGCTCCTTACATAGACTGCTCACCAAGACCTCTGCCATTAAAGGCGCTGTGGTTAACCCTCGTGACCCTAAGCAAGTAAGGGTGGAAACTACGCTGCTTGGCAACACTGGCGCGCTAGTCAACGGTTTGCCCACGCCCAGCATAGTGTAGAGCTCTTTTAATGAATCAAAATTATGTAGTGCACCGACAACAGGCTGGTGGTCGGGTGAACCTAAACGCGTAGCCGCTCTGGCTTTACCGTCATGTTGTAATGCTTGCACGATGTCGGTGTTTGCCAGCGCCTGTTCATGTGTGGCAAGGTTCATTTCAGTTTCGTCGCTTCTCGCATCGGTACTTAAGTCGTTTTTAACGTAGGTCGAACCTAACGCGTGCCGACCTTCGAATACAGGTGTCATATAGCCTTTGTGACACAACACAGTGTTAAGCTGTTCAATTGGCATTTGGGTGGGAATAGCTTCAACCTGTCCGCGAACAGGGCGAAGGGACAGACTGTCAAAATCGCTAGCGTTTACCGCACCTGCACCAAGGGTAAGGATAAGGTGATCGGCAGTAATAACTTCTTCATTCTCAGCGCTATCTAAGTTAAAACGAATCTGCACCCGCTGCTTTGTTGTCTCAACTGCCTCATGAGATACATAGGTATGATTGGGTTTCAGCGTGAGTTTGCCACTTTGAAGTGCTTCTTCAATCATGGCAGTAACTAGCTGTGGAGGAGAAAGCCAACCACCAAGGCCAATGTATAAGCCTGAATAGGGAAGGGGCAGATTAGCGATATCGCTCACTTCTTTGCTGTCTACGGGCTTAATTAAAGTTTCAGGCCAAACGTCGGCTGCTGCCAGTTTATTTTGGCGTTCTGCTACCTTGTCGTTAAAGTTTAGTTGAATAACACCACAGAAATCATGGGCAACGTCGGCTAGGCCACAGGCTTTTACATGTTCAATAGTGTGGTCGTAGGCTTGTCTAGCATACAAAAAACTGTGCGCCTGAATGCGGCTGGCAATACTTGCTTCGCTATGGAGCTGCGGATAAAAGCCGCCTTGCGGGTTGCCAGAAGCGCCGCTTGCAAGGGTGTCACCATCAAAATACAAAGTAGTGCTAATGCCGCGTTTTACTAAAGCCAAGCATGCCGTAGCTGCTGCAAGGCCGGAGCCTACTACCGCGACTTTACTTGTTTTATCTAAACTGTCGTTCGCGTACCTATAGTAGGGGCCAGCAGGCAGGCGAAGTTTATGCTGCACATTCTCATTGTCTTGGTTAAAAACGCCGGTCAGCATGTCGCGCTTACGGCCAAAACCGTTGCGTTTTTTAATGGTAAAACCCACACCAGCTAGCCCACGCTTTACGATGCCTGCGGCGGTAAAGGTTCCAAAGGTAGTTCCGGTTTTTGACAAGCGAGCCATTTGGCTAAACAGAGCATCTGTCCACATATCAGGGTTTTTGCTGGGTGCAAAACCATCTAAAAACCAGGCATCGATGAGACCATCTACAGGGCAATGCCATTGAGGTAAAAGCTCGTGAACATCACCAATCCACAAGTCGAGAGTGGTTGAATGGTTATCAAAATGAAGGCGATGACAGCCCTCAAGGCCCATGGGGTAAAGTGAAGCAAGGGCATCCGCTTCATCTTTAAGGGCAGGAAAAGCTTCTAGCGCACGCTGCATATCCTGTTGAGGCAATGGAAACTTTTCCGTGGTAATAAAATACAGGCGCTTTAACGGGTGGTCAGGGTTCGCTGATCTAAATTCGTTAAAGGCGCGCATGGCGACCAAAAAGTTCAGCCCAGTTCCAAAACCTGTTTCGGCGATAACAAAAGTAGGGTTGCGCCACTGTTGCCAGCGCTCAGCAAGGTCGTTGCCTGCAACAAAAACGTGTTGGGTTTCATCAATTCCGCTGTCATTAGAAAAATAAACGTCGTCAAAATGGTCGGCGACAGGCGTACCGCTCTCATTAAAATGAACCTGTGCATGCTTAGATTTCACTGTTTATTTTTCTCCGTTTATGTCGTCGTTGTGTTGGCACTTTGAATTGGAGGCAGTTTTCACTACTTCAATAGCTTGCCCATCCGATGCTTGTTTTGAAACGTCAGAGCTAGCCTGCCTTTTAGATAAACAAGACACTTCTGCGAGTGTTGAAAAGTGCGGGATTACTTTACTGGTCACGAGCTGTGCGCCAAGCATACCGCCAATGGTGCTCCAAGAACCATTAACGTTAATTAACCCGCGGTGATCCATTGTAGGCACTTCAGCTTCTGTTTTCGAGATAACCCAAGTGTCTTCGGCAATATCAAAGGTCCATATGGCGTCATCTGCAGTTGAAGGTTCGCCATTATAGCCAATGCCATTGTAGTTGTACGGATTAGTCGAACCGCCCACAAAATAGATTTTACTGGTGTCCTTATCGCCCGCTGCCGCCATGCGATAGCGCGCAGTACCCGTTGGATGGTCAAGCGTACGCCAATTAATTTTGAATGGATTTTCCTTGTCAATTTCACCTTTAAAGCAGGCGGTTTCTGGCTCGAAGCTGCGGCGTTTATCGCTGTGCGGTGTTACAGAATCGCCGTCACAAATTACCATAGTGCTGTTAACGATGCCGCCAGCTTGTCCGAATACCGGACTGCCAAGAAAAGGGCTCGCCTGTTGCCATTGGCCGGTTTGCGTATCATAAACCTGCACAAGATTTACGTTCCCATCGTTGTGCCAGCCAGAAATTAAGTACACGTAACGGTCTTGGTAAACTAAAGCAGTTGCATCATCAACGGGCACGGGCATAGGCGTTAATAGCTTATACTCCCCTGTTACAGGAGCGTATTTATAAACATCTGGGGTACTAATTTCATTGTGATCTTCATCAACCGTGTAACCGCCAAAAATATAAATGCTGTCATTAACGCCCACTGCTACGGAGGCTAAACGGCCTTTAAGCACAAGGCTGGATGGAACTGGGGTAAGGGCTTGCCATTGCAAAGGTTTATCTTTGTTGTTGATAACAAGTTGCCAAGCACGGTTGTGCACGTCTTTATGGGTCTTGCCTTTGCCCAGCCCCATAAAACTAAATACATATTGTGTGTCGTCGATGGTTACAGAAGCTACGGCATTGTTTGAAACTGGCTCTGGTAGCGCGGGGAGGACGATAGGCGCAGCTGTTACTGAGACAGTCGCTGCAGAAGCAATAATAAAGGCAGCCACCACGAAAGAAAGTCGGGGTACCGCACTTTGAAAAATGCGTAGAGCAATGGTTCTTGGCTTTTTTACTAACACAGCAATCTTCAGTTTTATCTAAATTTCGAACGTTTGGCGGCGTATTCTACCTGTCACCTTTTTGTTTTTCCGCAAAAGTTTGTGCCTGCTTAAAACTCTTCTTTTCATATTGCTTCTGCAAATAACAATCTATCAGTAAAAACAATACGTTTATTTAATTGCTGTTGTAAATATTTTGTTAAATTTAGCGCTAAGTCTATTGAGGATAGTTCAGGGAGAAGGTATGGCGGGCGTGTTTCACCAATGTGGTCAAAGCATTTGCAAACGCACTAGAAACGAAATGGATGATCGTGCACGTATCATCGCACGTGCACTGGCTGAGCAAGGTGTGTGCGATAACGATGTGGTAGCTATTCTTATGCGAAACCACGTCGATATATTTGAAATAGTAGAGGCATGCCGATATGTAGGTTCGCGCTATGTTCTGCTTAATTGGCACAGCCCTGTTGCCGAACTTCTGCCTATTTTAGACGACTGCAGCGCTAAAGTGCTGTTCGCTCATCGCGATTTATTAAAGGGTGAGAATGACCGCCAAACCTTATTACAAGTTCCCACCTTGTCTGCGATATACACGATTAAAACGCCGGAAAGTATTTTAGAGCGCTATCATTTAACAGATAATTCACTGTTAGCATCAGAGGCGAAAACTGGGGAACAGTACCAGTGTCTTGATACGCTATTAGCTGCCCCAAACGCAACGCGCCACGATGAACCGCCAAAACGCTTTAAGGGCATGTTTCCCTACACATCTGGCAGCACCGGAAAACCCAAAGGTATTAAGCGAGATGAAGACCTAACGCGGCCAGACCCTTATTTAATATTTAAAGGGCTGTCTGAAGCGTTAATGCAGCTATCAATAGGTGATCGCTTTTTCGTCTCGGCACCGCTTTATCACAGTGCACCACACGCGCTTACGCTCTGCTGTTTAGCAGCGGGCAATATTGATGTATACATTGAGCCTCAATTCGACCCCGAACGCTTTTTACAAGACATAGAGCGGTTTAAGCTGACTCACGCCTATATTGTTCCTACCATGATGGTGAGGCTACTTAAACTGCCCGAGTCGATAAGAAGCAAATACGACACTTCAAGCTTGCGATTTGCCTTATCAACCGGGTCCGCACTGCCAAGCGATGTGAAAGAAGCCATGATTAACTGGTTTGGTCCAATTTTCTATGAATCTTATGGTGCTAGTGAATTAGGCTTTATGACCCTAATTTCATCTCAAGAAGCATTAGATAAGCCAAATTCTGTGGGTAAGCCCATTCCCGGTGCCGCGATTAAAATATTGAGCGACGATAAAGAGGAGTGCGAGGTAGGTGGTGTTGGCGTTATATATGCGCACCTTTCCATGTTCGCGCCATTCAAATATACCAATACTACGGGCACGCAAAGCGACTTACATGTTGGTGAATTCACGACATTAGGTGATATGGGTTATGTGGACGAAGATGGCTACTTATATATTTGCGATAGAAAAAAAGACATGATCATCTCAGGTGGCGCCAATATATTTCCTGCTGAAATAGAAAGCGTCATCATCGAAATGCCTGAGGTTGCAGACTGCGCGGTATTCGGTGTGCCTGATGCTGAGTATGGCGAGAAAGTGGTGGTGGCTGTTCAATGCTCACCCGACAACGCGCTGTCGATTGATGCGCTACACGGGTATTTAGATGGCAAACTGGCGCGGTTCAAGTGGCCTAAAATGTTGCAAATACTCGATTCTCTGCCCAGAGAAGATACGGGTAAAATATTTAAGAACAAACTTAGAGCTCACTTTGGTCAATAAAAGAAACCGCTAAAGCTATTTTGAAGGTTTTGTGAAGGTATAAATTAACGCTGGTCATGACCCTGTGCATTCGTGCTACATTGGAAATATTCTGAACAAGAAAGCTTAGACGAAGACGGCAAAAACGAAAAAGAAGGGAAGTGGGAAACTACCTGTTTATACACACAAGCCCAGAATTGAAACAGGTATTGCAACGCTGAAGTTTGGCAAATTTGAGTATGGCAATTGGCAGAGCAGACCACTTTACCATTCAAAATCGTTACCATAAGCCGCAACAACGCAAAGGGTAAACTATGAGAAGAGCAGTTATCACCGGTCTTGGTATCGTATCAAGCATCGGCGTAAATAAAGAAGACGTACTTGCTTCACTTAAAGCGGGTAAGTCTGGAATTACATTTTCAGAACAGTTCGCCGAAATGGGCCTTCGCAGCCAAGTTTGGGGCAACATCGACATCGATTTGAAAGACCATATTGACCGTAAAGCTATGCGCTTTATGGGCGATGCGGCAGGCTACGCATACGTGGCGATGCAACAAGCCATTGCAGACTCTGGTTTAGAAGAAAGCGACATTTCAAACGAGCGCACGGGTATTATTGCTGGCTCAGGTGGCGCGTCTTCTGAAAACCAAGTGCTTTCTGCTGATATTCTTCGCGAAAAGGGCGTTAAGCGTGTTGGTCCATACATGGTTCCCCGCTGTATGGCATCTACGGTATCGGCTTGCTTAGCGACACCGTTTAAAATTCGTGGCGTGAACTATTCAATTGCCTCTGCGTGTGCAACGAGTGCCCACTGTATTGGTAATGCGCTAGAGCTTATTCAGCTTGGTAAGCAAGACGTAGTATTCGCCGGTGGCGGTGAAGAATTACATTGGTCACTATCAAGCCAATTCGACGCTATGGGCGCACTAAGCTCTAAATATAACGACAATCCTGCTGTGGCATCACGTACTTATGACGCAGCACGCGACGGCTTTGTAAGTTCAGGCGGCGGCGGTATGGTTGTTGTTGAAGAACTTGAGCACGCGCTTGCACGCGGCGCAAAAATCTACGGCGAAGTAGTAGGTTACGGCGCTACATCAGACGGTTTCGACATGGTTGCACCGTCGGGTGAAGGCGCAATTCGCTGTATGAAAATGGCAATGCAAAATATCGATGCGCCAATCGATTACTTGAATACCCACGGCACATCTACGCCTGTAGGTGACGTGAAGGAACTTGCGGCGATTCAAGAAGTGTTTGGCCAAGCGGGCGTACCTATTAGTGCAACTAAGTCACTGACAGGTCACGCACTAGGTGCTGCGGGTGTAAACGAAGCTATCTATAGCTTGTTGATGATGGAGAATAACTTTATTGCGCCATCAATTAATATCGACACGCTAGACGACGCGGCACAAGGGCTAGATATTGTTACCCAAGCACGTGAAGCAACGCTAAACACAATTATGTCTAACAGTTTTGGTTTCGGCGGCACTAACGCAACGCTTGTTATGCAGCGTTATAACGGTTAATTAAAACCGCTTGAACCAGTAAGCTTTTTCAACTTCAGTTAAGAAGTTTCAAAGAAGACAAAAGGGCGTAAACCTGAGCACCGTGGGTGCTTGTGTTTACGCCCTTTTTTATTGGTATTTTTTAAATAAAACCTGTGTTTTCAGAAGCGGCCGCTTAAGCGATTGTAATTGTGTGTTTTGTCCGTGAAGCAGAATGTCAAATTTTTATTAAGCGCAGTGTTTCGAGTGACGCTAAATTTGTCGTTTAACTAAGTGCTCTGAGCTATCGGTTAAACCAACTTTCATTACTCAATCGGCAATCTTTGTCAATGTTTGCCATAATTTGCAAATGGTGGACATTCGGAAATAGACAATGGCAACTTTAAATGTGTCGCTTCCTGACGAAATGCGTACGTGGATTGATGAACAAGTAAAAACTGGCAAATTTGCTAATGCTAGTGATTATATTCGCGATTTAGTGCGTCGCAATCAGAGTGAGCGAGAGGCAATTAGCTTAGCTCTCATAGAAGGTGAATTGAGTGGGAAAAGTGATAAGAATGTTTTAGATATTATTCAAGTTAAGAAAACTCGAGCCTCAGAATGAATAAATATACCCTCTCCAATAAAGCAGAGGAAGTTATCTCCGGGATTTACGATTATTCAGCCAATATTCATGGCGTAACTCAAGCTGAAGCCTATCTTGTTGCCCTACACGAAGCTCTAGTCATTCTGGCGGAAAAACCTAGTATCGGTACTTCAGCAGAGGATATCAGAAAGAATTACTTTCAACTGCCAGTTCATAGGCACATGGTCTTCTATAAAAAAGTCGATGACGGCATTTTCGTTATTAGGGTACTTCATCAACAGATGAAATACTCTATACATCTATGCGATTGAAATACGGAGGAAAGACCCAGTAATGTGGCTGAAGCGTCAAGTCAAATAAACTGATAACGACTAAACAAGGTATCTGGCTCGGGAATAGTGATTTTCCCGTAATGCCGTTTTACCAAACCTTCTTGTTGAAGTTCACCTAATAACTGGTTCACCGTTTGCCTACTGCTATTTATCATTTGCGCTAAAGACTCTTGCGAAAGGGTAAGTGTAATCGCGTTATGTTTGGGCAAATGCTGACCGTAACTGGTGGTAAGCATTAAAAGCCGTTTTACCAGCTGGTGCTTAAGGCTAAGCCCCGCGCTTGAGTCAATAAACTGAAACGCACTGCGCACGCGCGTGCATAAAAGGCGAGTAAAATGCGGGTAGAGTTCAGGGAACTGTTCAAGCAGTGCTTTAAACGCGTTCTTTTGAATAATCGCCACCGTGCAATTTGTCTCGCAGAAGTTGTCGTGAGTACGAGGGAGGTCGTCAAACATCGATATCTCACCAAACCAGGTGCCGGGGCCCAGTAGCGCAAATAGCATTTCGCGACCATCCACGCCCACTGTAACAACTCTTAAACGGCCCTCGCATACGCCATAAAAACCGACACCGTCTTCACCTTTGGCATGCAGTTGCTGCCCAGCTTTTAGGTGTTTTAGACGCATCTTGTCGAACATGGCTTCCTGCAAATAGGGTGGGAGCGCGCCAAACCAAGTAGAGCTAGCGAGAACAGGTTTAAATTTTTCCATTTAACAAATTTCTTACAATGTCGTATATGCGACAGTGTATAGCAATTACAGCGCGTAATGTAGGTGGTAAGAGAAAGTTAGTGGAAGTTTAATTGAAACGTTCAAGGTATCGAGCCTTCCACCTAGGGCTCCCGCCTCAAATGAAATTAATTTGTACGTTAAAAGAGTAAATCTATGACAGATTCAGTAAAGTCGAAAGTTAGCAGTGAAGAATGGCAAACCCGTGTTGACCTTGCCGCATGTTATCGCGCAGTTGCTATGTATGGTTGGGACGACCTTATTTTCACCCATATTTCTGCCCGTGTTCCTGGGCCTGATCATCATTTCTTGATCAATCCTTACGGTTTAATGTTTGATGAAGTTACTGCATCAAGCTTGGTTAAAGTTGATCTTCACGGTAACAAGGTAATGGAAAGTGAGTACGACATTAACCCAGCAGGTTTTACTATTCATAGCGCTGTTCATGAGGCTAGAGACGATGCAAAATGTGTCCTGCATTTGCACACAGTAGAAGGTGTGGCGGTATCCATTTTAGAAGAAGGGTTGCAGCCATACTCGCAACAGTCGCTTTTTCCGCTGGCGTCGCTTTCCTATCATGCCTACGAAGGCGTGGCGCTAAACCCAGAAGAAAAAGTGCGATTGGTTCGCGACCTTGGCGATACCCAATTTATGATTTTGCGCAATCACGGGCTTTTAACCTGTGCAGACAATATTCCCGATGCATTCTTGTTTATGTTTATTATGCAGCGCGCCTGTGAAATTCAGTTAAAAGCGCAGGCCACAGGCAAACCGCTTATTCCAATTCATTCGGCAATTCTAGATGGCATTCGTACACAAGCCGATCAAGTCACCCGGCAGGCTGGTGGTTCGTTAGCATGGCCGGGTATTAAACGACGCGTTGAACGCCGTTTCCCTGGTTACGACAAGTAACTATTTAAAGTTAACGTTATCCAATACCACGTTCGCAACGGATGAAGTGGACAAAAAACGTGAGCTAAAGCGGTTTGCTTCAAGCGTTCCCGTGTTAAAGGATTGTATGAACTTCGGCCGTCTCTTTAATGTTGCGGCCAAACGTGCATCAAAATGACGTAAATTAAACGAATCACCGACAAGATAAATCAAGGGCGCTGGGTTACTAAAAGCCTAAGTTAAGGTACACTTAGCGCCATGAAAATACTTCTTGAAGATACCATTCCGTTTGGCACCGATTACCTTAATAGCGTAGGTGAGGTTGAAACCTATGCATGGCAATCTCTTGTGCCTGAAATGCTGCGCGATGTAGATATTCTTGCGCTACGTTCTACCACCAAGGTTACCCCTGAACTGCTGACCAGCGCTAGCAAGCTCAAGTTTGTTACTACGGCAACGGCGGGGACCAATCATCTAGATAAAACGCATTTAGATAGCGTGGGTATTATGCATAGCAGTGCAGCAGGCTGTAATGCCGTAGCGGTTGCCGAGTACGTGTTGAGTGTTTTGCTGCACGCGCAAAAAGCCCAAAAGCTCGATTTATATAATGCGACAGTGGGAATAGTAGGTGCTGGTAATGTGGGAACTGCATTATCAAGAATTTTAATGGCAATTGGCGTTAAACACTGTCTGTATGACCCACCGCTACAGCAAGCGCTAGCAAAATCTGGTAAGAAGGAGCATAACGGTCAGTCATTTGTAGACTTAGCGCAAATAGCAAAGTGCGATGTTATCTCGCTTCACGTGCCTTTTATTAAAGGCGGCGAATATCCTACATATCAGATGATAGACGAAGCGTTTCTGGAAGGATTAACGTCAAACCAGCTGCTTATAAATGCATGCCGGGGTGAGGTTATTGATGAAGTGGCACTACTTAGTGTACTTCGAGGTGAAAAACCGCCAACGGTGGTACTCGACGTATTCGACAATGAGCCTGCCATAAATACAGCATTATTTGACTATGTTTGGTTCGTTACACCACATATCGCGGGGCACTCTGTAGAAGGCAAAGTGCGCGGTACGCAAATGATTTACGAGCAAATTTGTGACGTAGTGGGCAAAGCCCCAGACAAAGTGCTTAGCGACTTTTTAGAGAAAACCAATCCGATCAAAGTTGCGTTAAATTCGCCTGAGGCGGTGCGGTTGTCGGTTGAGGATCTCATTGCCGTATTCCACAATGTGTATGATGTAGCTATTGACGATGAGATAACGCGAAACGCGTTTGCGTCAGGCCATAATGAAACGCCAGAGACACACATAGCAAATACGTTCTCTACATTGCGCAAGCAATACAGAGTGCGTCGCGAGTGCAGCGCCTATGCGTTACACTTGCCAAAAAACACCAGTAAGCAAATCCAAGACACATTTACCAAACTGGGCTTTCACGTAAGTCTGGTTTAGTTATTTTAATATTAGGAGCATAAAGCATTATGTCGCAAGCGTTTGACGTAGCGGTACTTGGCGCCACAGGTCTAGTGGGCCAAACCATGATTGAACTATTAGAAGAGCGAGACTTTCCGGTAAACCGTTTGTATCCGCTTGCCAGTAAACGTTCAGCAGGTAGTACCGTGTCGTTTAAAGGCGAAGACATTGAAGTATTAGATGCTGATGATTTCGACTGGTCATTAGTGCAATTTGGCTTTTTCTCAGCTGGAGGCAGCATTTCTGCAAAATTTGCTCCGCTAGCGGCAGAGGAAGGCTGTATTGTTATCGATAATACTTCAGAGTTTCGTTACGAGCCAGATATCCCACTTGTGGTGCCAGAAGTTAACGCCCATGCACTGGCAGAATTTCGCAATAGAAACATTATTGCGAACCCAAATTGCTCAACCATTCAAATGTTGGTTGCACTTAAACCTATTCAAGACGCTGTTGGTATTGACCGTATTAACGTGTGCACATACCAGTCAGTTTCTGGTGCAGGTAAAGAAGCCATGGAAGAACTGGCTAAACAAACCGCAGGTTTGCTAAACGCACGTGAAGTAAAGCCAGAGTCGTTTAGTCGCCAAATTGCCTTTAATGTCATACCTCAAATCGACGTATTCCAAGACAACGACTACACCAAAGAAGAAATGAAAATGCTGTGGGAAACCCAAAAAATCATGGGCGATCAAAGTATTTTGGTAAACGCGACGGCTGTGCGCGTGCCGGTTTTCTACGGACATGCTGAGGCCATTCACCTTGAAACGCGTTCGCCAATAGACGCGCAGCATGTTAAAGAGCTTTTAGCCGATGCGCCAGGCGTAACAGTTTACGACGGCAATGAGCAATTCCCAACGCAAGTAAGCAGTGCTAGCGGCAACGACATTGTGCATGTAGGGCGTATCAGGAATGATATTACTCACCCTTGTGGTTTAAACCTATGGGTAGTGTCAGACAACATTCGCAAAGGTGCAGCGACAAACAGCATTCAAATTGCTGAGACACTTATTCGCGACTACTTATAAGTATTCTACAGAGACACAGCCTCTGATTAATCGGATAAGCACAGGAAAAGGTAAACATTTTTCTGTGCTTGCCGATACGCAATGAAAGGGGCATTACCTGTTACAATTGATAAAAGCATTTAATGCATCAAAGCGGCAGTGTTCAACACGATAGAGTGAATGTATTTGAAGCAACGAAATGGCGGTTTTTAGCGAAAATTTGAGCATTAGAGCGCTTCAATACTACTGTCTAACTAGATCACCCTTAATAACTGGTTTATAGTTTGTAAAGTTAGGAATAGAACAACCTTAAAAACAATACTCAGTCAGACACTTAGGCGAAGGGTAAGAATTCTATAAAGCGCAAATAAATCTTACTGCTAAGTTCAAAAAGACTGTAAAACGCTGGCTTGATTGTTAATGGTTTCAAGGTGGCTTAAGAATAAAAATAAAAGCCAATATTTTCTTCCGTACTGATTGGCTAGAAAATCCGCCCATACGTCTCGGGTGGTAAAGACGCTTGAGGGCATATAGGACTGCTATGAAATTGCATTTGACGGGCTTACTTTTACTAACACTTTGTTTGTCTGGCCCTATTATCACTGTTGATGCACAAGAACGCGCTACCTTCTTAAAAGGTCCCAAAGACGCAACTGATCAGTATTCAGGCCTAGAATATGGCCCTATCGACGCCAACGATACCTTATGGCGTATTGCTGAGCGCTATCGCCAAAACAATAACCTGAGCGTATATCAGGTTATGACCGCCATTTACGAGCTCAATCCAAGCGCCTTTGAAAACGGCAATTTAAATTTATTAGTTGATGGTGCGGTATTAAAGCTACCATCAGAACGCTATATCGCCAGAATTGATAAGCAAAAAGCCCAGATGCGCGCTGAGCAGGATGATAGGGCATTTGCTGAAATGCTTAATAAGCCCGGCAGTAGCGTAAGAAATATCAAGCCTGCATCGCCTTTAGTCAATCAACAAGACTTAACGCAAACCCAAACTGATATTGAGCAGAAAATCACTCGCTTAGATCAGGAGCAAACCCGACAATTTGACGAGCTGCGTATGCAATTTGCAGCCTCACTGGAAAATGTTGAAGCTATTCTTAACGAAAACAGACGCTTGTACGAGCGTGTTGAGGCCGTTAATGGCGAACTAGAAACCTTGCGTGGACAAGTGGAAGGTGATGTTAAGAGCCAACTAGATATGCAAGTGGCGCTTCAGCAAGAATTGCTCGACATGATCAAGGCCGAGCAAGCGCAGCGCGAAGCAGAAAAGCAGTCTTCTTTTTTAAGCGCACTTACCAGCCCACTCAGTCTAATCATAGGCTCTGCAATTCTGTCACTATTGTTAGTTGGTGGTCTTATCATGTGGCTGCTAAAACGTAATAGTAAGCCTGACGAAGCGCCTGCGGCTGGACCTACGATTACAGCCGATAACGATGAAGTGCCGGTACCTGATTCTGACATTGGCGATCTTTCAAGTGCACTGGCCCCTGACTTTGATGATAAAGCAGAGTTGTCAGATGATGACTTGTTCAATGACGACGACCTACTTGATGACGTACTTACCTCAGATTTAGAAGAAAGCCTAGATGACGAACTAGAAACCTTCGCCGACCTTGAAGACGACATGTTGGTGCCAGACGATGGCAGTGATGACTTGTTTGAAGCTGGCGATGATGAGCTTGATCAAAGTGAACTAGATAGTCTGTTTGATGACGATGACCTGTCAGATAAAGTATTAAACGAAAACGACACTGACGACCTTGAAGGCTTCGACCTGTCTGGGGATGACGACATCTTTGATGAAGATGCTGCCGATGAAAGCGAGCCAGAGACGGAAGTTGCTGACGAGGCTGCATCGACAGATGACGATGATTTTGACATTGATGACTTGCTTGATGATGTGCAAAGCCAAGACGCGGCAGAACTTGAGAGTGATGAGCTAGATGAGTCGGGCGATATAGACCCTGACGACATACTGGCTGAGGTCAAAGGAACTGCTGAATCTGACAATGTTGATGAAGACGATATCGACGCGTTGCTTGCCAGCTCAGTTGATGATTTATCTGACGCTGACGAAGAAACAGAAAGTGTTTCTTCTTTGCCAACCGTAGAAGATGAGGACGATAAGCCTGAAATCAGTATTGACGATTTGCTAGAAGAGCACGGCGTTGATGCAGGTCTTACTGATGAGCTAGACAGCAATGACGACCTTATCAATGAGGATATGCTAAGCAAGCTCGACGACGAGATTAATCAGCAAAATAAAGAAATTGATAAAATCACCGACGATTTGTTAAATGAAATTGAGCAAATCGAAATGATGGGTGGCCTGGGTGAAGAAGGTGACGAAGACGAGGATGATCTCGAGGAAGAAATAACAACTTCTTCGCCGTCGCCGCAGTCTATTCAGAGTCTTGATGCCATTACCGACGATTTAGACGAAATAGTCACCGACGAAATCGAAACTAACGCGGACTTCAGTGACCCTCTTTCCGATGAGCTTATTGCTGAGCTACAGGCGGAAGATGAGCTTGCTGAAGAGCCTTCAGCGGATCAAATGCCCTCAGCGGATCAAATGCCTTCAGCTGATGATGAGCTCGATGAAAGCGCTTCTAGCGATTTACCTACTCAATCCGATGAGGAAGGTGATTTTGACGATCCGTTTACTGATGAACTACTTGCAGAGCTTGAAGCAGAGTTAGATGGCGAGCCTGAAGTTAGTCCTGAAGCTCACGAAGAAGACGTAGATCTTGAAACGCCTGAAGGCGATGAAGAAGATGCAAGCGAAGATGATTTTAGCGACCCGCTAACTGATGAGTTGCTTGCTGAACTAGAAGCTGAAGAATCTAAAAGCAGTGAAGATGTAGATTTGCTGACAGACGAGCTACTTTCTGAGCTTGAGTCTGAAATAGAACCAGATGATGAAACAGATGCAGAGTTCGAACCTGAAGTCGAGTTTGAGTCAGAACCAGAAGCTGAGCTAGAAGCTGACATTGAAGATGAAGTAGAGCTTGAGACGGAAGCCGAAGGTGAACCGCAGTCAGAACTAGAATCAGAGCTTGGCACTGAAGTAGAAGCAGAGCAAGACGCTGAGATTGAGCCTGAACTAGAAGCGGAACTTGAGTCTGAGCCGGAGCCGGAATCAGAGCTAGAATTTGAAGCTGATTCTGAATCTGAATTCGAACAGGATTTCGATTCTGAAACAGAACTAGACCAAGAAGCAGAAGAAAAAGCTGAGCCTGAAGCCGACTTGGAAGATGAAGTAGAGCTAGAGGCGGAAGCCGAAGGTGAACCAGAGTCAGAACTAGATTCAGAGCCAGAGTTTGACACTGAAATAGGAGCAGAACAAGACGCTGAGATTGAGCCTGAACTAGAAACGGAACTTGAATCTGAGCCGGAGCCGGAATCAGAGCTAGAATTTGAAGT